>NZ_JANGBP010000399.1:0-309 GCF_024462535.1 Adlercreutzia sp. DFI.6.23 | reverse complement strand
CCCAGATCTTCGGCAGGGGCAATGGAGAAAATTACGCAACTAGACGCGGACTGCCTCCGGCGTCCACCAGTTCTCGGACTGATCGACAAGCGTCACCGCCTCGGCAGGGACGCCGGCGCGGGCCAGCGCCTCGGCCAGCACGGCCGCCAAGGGCAGCTCGCTCACATCGTGGCCGAGCTCGATGACGGCCACGTGCGCCGCCGCCAGCTCCAGCGCGGTGTGGTACTTCCTCTCGCCGCAGACGACGGCGTCCACCCCGGCCGCGACGAGCGCCGGCGCGAGGCTGGCCGCCGTGCCCGTGGCCGTGAC
>NZ_JANGBP010000398.1:0-309 GCF_024462535.1 Adlercreutzia sp. DFI.6.23 | reverse complement strand
GGCTTCTTTGGTGTACCGTCCTCGTTCACATCGGAATCGTGGAGCGGTGAGACAAGGCAGTCGACAAGCCAACCGTTGATAATCTCGCGCCATGGCGTAGGCACGCGCCGCGGGCGCGCCCATTGGCGCAGCTTTCTCAGGTAAAGGCGAATCTCGTCGTAAACGAGCCCCAGCTCAGTGGCGTACGACTCGAAGGCGGATTTTCCCAGGTCGGCATGGAGGGCATCTAAGGCCTCCTGCTCGTGGGCAAGCAAGTAGGCTTGCAGCCGGCGCAGCTGGCGCAGGCGGAAATCCACGGGTAAGGTGGCG
>NZ_JANGBP010000397.1:0-309 GCF_024462535.1 Adlercreutzia sp. DFI.6.23 | reverse complement strand
CGCCGTCCGCAGCCGCCGTGAGCAGCTCCTCGTAATTGGCGGCGTCGAAGGTGGGGGAGGAGGCCAGGGCGTACACGGCGCCGGTCTCGGGGTTCAAGGCCACCACGGCGCCCACCTGCCTGGCCAGGGCGTCCTGGGCCGCCTGCTGAATGCGGGAATCGATGGAAAGCACGACGTCGTTGCCCTTGGTCTGGATGCCCGCAAGCGAGTTCACTACGTCTGTGAAGCTAGCGAATTTCTGCTCGCCGCGCAGGGTGTCGTTGTAGGCGGCCTCGATGCCGGCGGTGCCGAAGCGCTGGGAAGTGTAGC
>NZ_JANGBP010000396.1:0-309 GCF_024462535.1 Adlercreutzia sp. DFI.6.23 | reverse complement strand
GCCCGCGCTACCTCGGCCCGCCGCCCAGGGCGCGCTCGACCGCGGGGTAGTAGAAGTCCGCGGCCCAGATCTCAACCTCCAGCGCCGGGGAGCCCTCGGCGTCCCCGGGCGCGACCGCCCAGCTCGTGACCTCCCATCCGCCGAGCTGCGGGAACCTGACCGTCACCGCGACGTCCTCTGCGCCGAACGCGGCCAGCCACCCCGCGGCGTCCGCGGCCCTCACGAATGCCCCCTCTCGGGCAGCCCGTCGCCGTCGGCCGCCTCGGCCAGCAGGTCCTTCATGCGGTAGGACCGCCCCGTTATCTTGAG
>NZ_JANGBP010000395.1:0-309 GCF_024462535.1 Adlercreutzia sp. DFI.6.23 | reverse complement strand
TGAACGACAGGTTGCCGCGGCCGGGCGTCACCTCGCGATCGGGGTCGTACACGTTGCCCATGACGCGGGTGCGGCAGCCCATGTAGGTGATCTCGGTTTCCGGCGTGCCCTTGTAGTACTGGGCGTTGAACGGGGCATCCAGGAAGGAGAAGTTCGGGAACAGGCGCTTGGCCGAGCAGTGCATGGCCAGCTTGAACAGATCGTAGTTCGGATCCTCCGGATTGTAGTTCACGCCTTCCTTCACGCGGAAGATCTGCACGGGGAAGAGGGCCTGGGCTCCGGCGAGACGCCCATCTTCCCCGTGCAGAT
>NZ_JANGBP010000394.1:0-310 GCF_024462535.1 Adlercreutzia sp. DFI.6.23 | reverse complement strand
AGAGGAAACCCCCGCCTCGCCTGCCGGCAGCACCTCGTCTACCATAGCACCCCTCTTTGTCGCGCGCGCTAATCTGGCCGGCCCATCCTACCACGGAAGCCCCATCTGCGACCCACATTCTGAATGTGGGATGTCCCACCCTGCAGCTTTTCCGACGAATTGCGAAAAACCGCCCCGACGATGTGGGGCGCCATCGATGCTTGAGCTCTAAGGTAGTAGCCGGAGAGACATCCACCATGCGGTCGGCGCCCGTCGAGGGACCGGCCCCGAACGAAGGAGGGTTCACCTTGACCGTTTCATCCGGACTTTC
>NZ_JANGBP010000393.1:0-310 GCF_024462535.1 Adlercreutzia sp. DFI.6.23 | reverse complement strand
CCCAAGCGGATCAATCTCGCTTGACGAGGGGCGACCGAGGTCGCCCCCTACGGGGATGGGGTCCCGCGGCCCCCGCCGCGGCCCGATCGCTTTCGAACAGCACCACCTCGCCAGCCGTGGGCAGCGCATCGCCGCAGATCATCTTCATGACGGTAGACTTGCCGGCGCCGTTTTTGCCGACGAAGCCGTAAATGTCGCTCGCCGCCACAGTCATGGAGAAATTGCGCACCACCGCGCGGCCGCCATAGACATTGGTCAGCCCGCGGGCCTCGATGACGTTCATGCCTCGCCCCATTCTCGCTTACCTCTG
>NZ_JANGBP010000392.1:0-310 GCF_024462535.1 Adlercreutzia sp. DFI.6.23 | reverse complement strand
TGGATGACACGGTGATGGAAAGAAAAACGTCGGCCCAAAGCCCCCGCACGACCTTGTTCGTGCGGCCCGTGGCGATCTGCGTCGCCGCGATGCACATGCCCAGCCGCACCAAACACACGAGCCCCCACGTCTGATCCTTGAAAAGATAGCCCAGAAGCAGACCCATGGCGAGCAGCTGCAGAAACGCCCGCACGGTAGAGACGGCGATGCGGCGGCTCTGCCCGAGCCCCATGCGCCACGACACAATACCCGCCACCAACAGGAGCAAGCTTGCGCCCACCAGTTCCACATACCCGATGTTCACCACGCC
>NZ_JANGBP010000391.1:0-310 GCF_024462535.1 Adlercreutzia sp. DFI.6.23 | reverse complement strand
CGGCGCTCACCATGCCCATCTTCGGGCCCCTGACCGAGTTGGTGGGACTGAATCCCGAGGGTGCTCTCACGGCCCTGTGCCTGGCCGAGCCCATGATGACTATCATCGCGCCCACGAGTGCCATCCTTGTCGCGGGTCTGGCCGTGTGCAAGATCAGCCTAGAGCAGTGGTGGAAGACCTGCTGGAAGTGGTGGCTGCTCATGAGCGCGGTCTGCATCGGCTTCACTGCGATATCGGCCATGCTGCCCGTCGCTTAGCTTATACTGAACGAGAAAGGAGAGGTCATGGCGAAAAAACCCATTAACGTGAC
>NZ_JANGBP010000390.1:0-310 GCF_024462535.1 Adlercreutzia sp. DFI.6.23 | reverse complement strand
CTCGTCGATGATCTCGATGCGCTCGGGCCACAGGCGCTTGGGCACGCCCGCGCCCTCCAGGTAGGCCGTGACCGACTACAGGGTCGGCAGTGCGTTGCCGAGCGGCGCCACGAAGGTGCAGATGCGCTCGCCGAGCCGATCGTCGGGCATGCCGATGGTGGCCGACTCGCCCACGCCCGGGCAGCCCACCAGGTTGTCGTCGATCTCGCGGGCCGACAGGTTCTCGACGCCGCGGATGATGATCTCCTTGCGCCGCCCGTTGATGCGGATACGGCCGTCCTCGTCCATGTAGCCCAAATCGCACGAGAAC
>NZ_JANGBP010000039.1:0-573 GCF_024462535.1 Adlercreutzia sp. DFI.6.23 | reverse complement strand
GCTGAACGTGAGGCAGACGGGGCTGTCGAAGTACCTGAAAGTGCTCGAGCGGCTCGATGTGCTGGAGCGCGTGGTGCCCGTGACGGAGGAGAACCCCGAGAAGAGCAAGAAGGGCCTCTACCACATCAAGGACAACTACCTGCGCTTCTGGTTCCGCTTCGTCTTTCACCAGATGGGGCTGTTGGAGACGGGGCGGCGGGCGGAGGCGCTGAAGACGATTAGGAACAACTTCGTCGACGGGCAGGTCGCCTACGTGTACGAGGACGTGTGCCGCGACCGCCTGTGGGATGCGGGCGCGGAAGGGGCGCTCCCCTTCATGCCCGAGCGGGTGGGCGCTTGGTGGGGCGCACGATGTGGAGCTGGACGTTGTGGGGCTGGGCGCCGAAGAGGGCCGAGCGGTGTTCGGCGAGTGCAAGTTCTGGGCGAGGCCCGTGGGCGCCAATGTGCTGAGGCACTTGGAAGAGCAGGCTCGAAAGGCCCCGGACGACCCCTCTTTCCGGCGCTTTGGCGGCCCGCCCGTCTATGTCCTCTTCAGTATAGGCGGGTTTACCGATGAGGTGCGTAGCGAGGCGC
>NZ_JANGBP010000389.1:0-310 GCF_024462535.1 Adlercreutzia sp. DFI.6.23 | reverse complement strand
CCACTTCCGCGGAGTCCGCCGACGCGGCGCCGGAGGGGACACCCTTCGTCATCGATCTGATGCCCGAGCAGGAGGATATGGAAGACAAGGGCGGCACCATGCGCCTGGGCGCCTACCCCTGCAAGGTGGTGCCCGGCACCCGCGCGGCACGGGCCTACGGCGAGCCCGTCATTTACGAGCGCCATCGCCATCGCTTCGAGGTGAACAACACCTACCGCGACGCGCTTGTGGAAGGCGGCCTCGTGATTTCGGGCCTCTCCCCCGACGAGCGCCTCGTGGAGATGATCGAGCTGCCCGACCATCCCTTCTT
>NZ_JANGBP010000388.1:0-311 GCF_024462535.1 Adlercreutzia sp. DFI.6.23 | reverse complement strand
CACGGACTTGTCCGTGTAAACACGCTGCGCCCGCGTCTCCTCGTCAAGCTCGATTGCAGGGCGGTAGCCCATGCGCCCCTCTAGGTAATCCCCAAGCTCCTTCAGCATGCTCTGGTAGAAGCTGCGGGGGCACAACGGCTTGTAGTTGAACCGTCCATCTAGGATGGGCGTGAACGGCACGTGCATGTGGTCGCGGGCGGGCGTGCCATCCTTCAACACCTCGTCCTTGTGGACGTACCCGCCCATCATGTTCTCGATGGCGAACTTCTTCGACAGGTACCAGTACGTGAGACGGAAGAACCTGTCCTCAT
>NZ_JANGBP010000387.1:0-311 GCF_024462535.1 Adlercreutzia sp. DFI.6.23 | reverse complement strand
CCGTCGCCGTAGCGGCTGTTCAGCGGCTCGGACGCCCTGAGCGTGTTCTCGTCGCGCGGCACGTACTTCCGCATCACGAAGGCCACGCGCATGGCGTACTCTTCCTGGAGCTTCCGCTGGGCGGACGGGTCGAGAAGGGCATCCAGCTGCGGGGTGCTGATGATGACCGTCATTTGAGCACCACCTCCCAATGGTGGACGCGCCCGCGGCCGTACTTGATCGGGCTGCACTCGTGGACGGTCGCCTCAGAAACCTCACCGTCAACGCTCACAAGCGAGCCGGCGGGGATTGCGAAGGCCCCGGCGCTCGTG
>NZ_JANGBP010000386.1:0-311 GCF_024462535.1 Adlercreutzia sp. DFI.6.23 | reverse complement strand
CAAGCGGCCCCCGCAGAAGGCTATCGCCATCTCCGCCGCCGACCTGGCGAAGTGCATCGCCATGGCCGGGCCTTTGGTGTGCGGTATCAGCCAGGAGGAGAGCCTGGGGGAGGGGGATCTAGCCGTGCGCCAGGCCATGGCCGCCCTGCGCACGGCCGAGCGGGAGGACGCCGGCATCGTGCGCTGGACCACCCTGCGCTTCGACGCCTTCGGCGCCGGGGCCCGCAGCGACCGCCTGTCCGCGCGTGCCGCCGACCTTCTGCGCTCGCTTCTGTTCGACTACGATGCCGAGCACGGTAGCGACCTGGGGC
>NZ_JANGBP010000385.1:0-311 GCF_024462535.1 Adlercreutzia sp. DFI.6.23 | reverse complement strand
GAACGCGGAGGTGACCATTCAATGGGAGCGCCTCACCGGCAAGAAGATCCGCGAGGGCTTCGGCCAGACCGAGGGCCCGGTGCTTCTGGCCACCTTCCCGAGGATCGAGCCGAGGCCCGGCTCCATGGGCAAGCCGTCGCCCCTGCTCAACGTGAAGCTGCTCGACGACGACGGCCGCGAGGTCGATGACGGCGAGGAGGGCGCCATCTGCGTGACGGGCCTGAAAGAGGCCTACCCGCCGGGGTTGTTCGTGGGCTACTACGGTAACCCGGAGCGTACGGAGGAGGCCGTGGGAGGGGAGTATTACAACC
>NZ_JANGBP010000384.1:0-311 GCF_024462535.1 Adlercreutzia sp. DFI.6.23 | reverse complement strand
CCCGCGTTCGCCAGCAAGCGTGCCATCGACGCCGCCCGCAAAGACAGCATTCGCCTCGGACGGAACGGCGCGCCCGCGTTCGCCGATGCGCACGCCGTCTACGGCCGCATCGGCGCTTGCATCGGCAGACACGTCGCCAGCACCACGTGCAGCAGCCGGAAAATCTTCCTCAAACCCCAGCAGGCGCACCTCGGGCGCCAGCTCGAGACCGGCACTCGCGAGCACCGCCGCGCGCACCCGCTCCATGAGCGCGCGCACGTCGGCGGCCGAAGCACCGCCGCGGTTCTCGATGAAGTTGCCGTGCACATCGG
>NZ_JANGBP010000383.1:0-311 GCF_024462535.1 Adlercreutzia sp. DFI.6.23 | reverse complement strand
GCCGACGCCATCGCTCAGATGAAGGACGGCGTCGTGTTCCTGAACTTCTCCCGCGATGTGCTGGTCGACGACGTCGCCATGCCGAGGCGCTTGAGTCCGGCAAGGTGGCCGCGTATGTGACCGACTTCGCCAACCCGGCCGTCGTGAAGATGGAGCGCGCCATCGTCATCCCGCATCTGGGCGCCCCCACCGCCGAGGCCGAGGACAACTGCGCCAAGATGGCCGTGGAGGAAGTCATGGCCTACCTCGAGCGTGGCGAGAAGATCCACTGCGTGAATATGTAGCAACTCGGTAATGCGGGTGGCGAAGGA
>NZ_JANGBP010000382.1:0-311 GCF_024462535.1 Adlercreutzia sp. DFI.6.23 | reverse complement strand
GCCCGGGCCGCTGTGACGATGCCGCGGATGGCGAAGCACAAATACAGCAGCATCACACCGGCCGCGCCGAGCAGGCCCGTCTCCTCGGCGATGACCGGGAAGATGAAGTCGCTCTCGGCGACGGGGATGCCGCCCTCGGCTACGGGCTGACCGCCCATGCCCCGGCCGATACCGGTGCCGAACAGGTCGCCGTCGGCGATGGAATACAAGCTCTGCCCCAGCTGGAAGCCGCCGCCCTGGGCCTCGGCGAAGGGGTCCTGCCAAATGGCGACGCGGGTCTGCACGTGGCCCATCATGCCGTAAAGGGCCAC
>NZ_JANGBP010000381.1:0-311 GCF_024462535.1 Adlercreutzia sp. DFI.6.23 | reverse complement strand
CCGCCCTCTGCGAGCATGCCATCGAGGTTTCCGATGCCGTGGACTACGCCGGCGTGCGCCTGCGGGGCCGCATCGATCGCGTCGATGTCGACGCGGAGCGCGGGCACTTCGTGATCGTGGATTACAAGGGCGCATCCAAGGGCTACGCATCAGGCCTGAAAGAGGGCGACGAGCCGTCTCTGCCACAACACGTGCAGGGGCTCATCTACGCCCAGGCGCTTTCGCGCACCGGCTTCGGCCTCGCCTGCGCGGGCGCGCTGTACCTGGGCTACCGCGCGCGCGGCGCGAAGGAGCTTCTGGCCGGCGCCTAC
>NZ_JANGBP010000380.1:0-312 GCF_024462535.1 Adlercreutzia sp. DFI.6.23 | reverse complement strand
AGGCCCTGCGCCGCGGGTTGGAGCAGGCGAGCGACCTGAACATCACCCAGTACCGCATTTTAACTAAGCTGATGCAGGCCTCGGCGCCTGTAAGCCAGGGGGAGCTCGGAAAGATTCTAGGCATGAAGCCCAATGTGGTGACACAGGCCGTCGACGCCCTCGTCGCCCATGGGTACGCGACCCGCGAGGCTTGCACGACCGATGGCCGCACGCGGTTCCTCGCCGTCACCGACGACTGCGCCGAGCACGTCGCTGCCGTCAACCAGTCCCTGGTAGAGAGCTTGTACGCCACCTTCCCAACCCAAGATCCCA
>NZ_JANGBP010000038.1:0-574 GCF_024462535.1 Adlercreutzia sp. DFI.6.23 | reverse complement strand
CGGCGGCTTCGGTGAAGCGCACGTCCTGGGGCGCGAGGAACAGCCGCTCGAAGTACGGGTCGGCGGAGGCCTGGGGCAGCATGTCGAAGATGGCGCCGCCGTTGTTGTTCAGAAGAATGATGACCAGCGACGGCGTCTCTGCGGATCCGCGGCGCTGGAGCAGCATCTCGCGCTGGAGCGCCAAACCGGAAAGCTCGTGCAGCAGCGTGAAGTCGCCGGTAAGAAACGTCGTCTGGGCGAAGTGCTGCGCCGCGCCTACCGCCGTGGAAACCACGCCATCGATGCCGTTCTGTCCACGATTGGCCATCACAGCCAGGGGCTTTCCGTCCTTTACGTAGAAGGTGTCCACGGCACAGATGCTCATGGAATTCGCCGAAAAGAGGCACGAGCCTTCCGGCGCCAGCTCGAGAAGCGAGCGCACGTAGGCGCCTTCCGTGGCCTCGGAATCGTGGGTGGCCACGCCGTCCCATTCCACGGCGAGAATGCGCAGGCGCGCCTCGTCGTTGAGGGCGACCCGGGCATCAGCAAAGCGGCGCTGAGCCTTGCGACCCTCGGCACGCCAGGGGCTTCGCAC
>NZ_JANGBP010000379.1:0-312 GCF_024462535.1 Adlercreutzia sp. DFI.6.23 | reverse complement strand
CTTGGCTCTCGAGGCCCTGCCGGCCCGGATCATCGAGGCCCAGTCCACCGAGGTCGACGCCGTTGCCGGCGCTACCGTTTCCTCCACGGCCCTGAAGGACGCCGTGAACAACGCACTCGCCCAGGAGAAGTAGCTCGCCTGATGCGATAGGGGCACCATCAAGCGCCCCGCACCCCTCCCCACGAAATCGAGGCTCTAAGCGGGCCTCGATTTCGTTTTCTAGCCCCGAATCGACGGTTGTTTCATCAGAACCGTCGATTCGGGGCTGACATTTTCCCAAAACGGCCTAATTTGGTAGAAATGAAGCCCCGG
>NZ_JANGBP010000378.1:0-312 GCF_024462535.1 Adlercreutzia sp. DFI.6.23 | reverse complement strand
AGGAGGCCGTACATGGAAAATGCCACTAAGACGGTGCTTTTGTGCGGTGTGGGCGGCCAGGGAACCATCCTCGCCGCCGATCTGCTCGCCTTCAGCTGCAAGAAGGCGAATCTTCAGGTGAAGGTGTCGGAGATCCACGGCATGGCCCAGCGCGGCGGCGCCGTGACCTCGGTGGTGCGCGTGGGCGAGGACGTGAAGTCCATGGTATCGGACGCGGGATGCGCCGCTGTCGTCGTCGCCTTCGAGACCACCGAGGCCCTGCGCAATCTGCCCCAGCTCAAGGAGGGCGGCTCGCTCATCGTCTACGATGTG
>NZ_JANGBP010000377.1:0-312 GCF_024462535.1 Adlercreutzia sp. DFI.6.23 | reverse complement strand
CGAGGGACTCCTTCACCTTCGTCTGGCCCAGGTAATAGTCGAGCCGCTTGGGACGCAGGGAGAAATCGAGCTCCAGGTCGTCCTCGGTGAGCGTCGGGGCCACCGCGCGGACGCGCCCGAGCGCCGATGCCGAGCCCTGCGCTTCCGCGCCGTCCCGCGCGGCCTCGAACACCATGCCCTCTATGTCCAGATCGAATGCCATGATTTCCTATCGACTTCCCAAACGTTTCAAGGCGTATTGTAGCAGCGCGGCCTCGCCCGCGTCCTCGGGAGCGCCCCGCCAGGCCACCTCGGCCGCGGCGGAGGTGTAGC
>NZ_JANGBP010000376.1:0-312 GCF_024462535.1 Adlercreutzia sp. DFI.6.23 | reverse complement strand
CCTCCGTTTACCCGCCATCGCCCTCGTCTCGTCGGCTCCCGAGAAAGGCCGCGAAACATCTGTAGGAGTCCTCTGACAGGCAGTGCTCCATGCGGCAGGCCTCCGCCGAGGCGGTCTCGGCGTCCACGCCTGACTCGACGAGCAGCCGCTCGAAGAAGCGGTGCTTGTCGAGGGTGGCCTCGGCGAGGCGCCCGCCCTCCTCGGTCAGCCGCACGTCGCGGCCGACCACCTCGGCGAGGCCCCTGCGCGCCAGGTTGCCGTGCGCCTTGGTGACGCTCGGCTTGGCGACGCCCATGCGCTCGGCGATGTCCA
>NZ_JANGBP010000375.1:0-312 GCF_024462535.1 Adlercreutzia sp. DFI.6.23 | reverse complement strand
ACGCCGATTACGCGGATCTCAAGACCCGCGATAACGACAAGTATGGGTACATCGGCGAGATGATGGCCTTCGTGGACGAGCAAGGCCAGTACTCGTATGCGTACCTGTTGCGCTTTGCGCGCGCGAACCGCCCCGAGTGGTTCCGCTGCCTTTGCGACAACGGTACATACGTCATGAAGGAGTACTGCAAGTCAGCCGCGTTTGATGCGCGGCAAGCGGCGCAGTAGTTGGGTCAATGCAGCATTCAGCGACCACGGGGGCTTTAGCCCTCGTTCGCGGAATGCGGAATTGACGCAACGGTCAAGCCACAAG
>NZ_JANGBP010000374.1:0-313 GCF_024462535.1 Adlercreutzia sp. DFI.6.23 | reverse complement strand
GCGAGTACCTCATCCGCGTGTACGACGAGAACTTCTCCACCCGCTACGAGGTGTCCGTGGAGCGCGCCCAGGGCTCCGACGAGCCCTTCGACGCCGTGGCCGCCCGCGTGACGGCGGCGCTGTAGGCCCACACCGGCGTGAAGCCGGCCCGCGTCATCGTCTACGACGCCGGCAAGCTCGGCACGTCCTCCGAGCACAAGGCGAGCCGCTACATCGACGAGCGCAGCAGCGCGAAGTAGGCAGCGAATTTTCGATCCGAAAGCCGGGCGAGGCGCTTCGCCCGGCTATCGGGTATCATGTCACTCGAAGAGAT
>NZ_JANGBP010000373.1:0-313 GCF_024462535.1 Adlercreutzia sp. DFI.6.23 | reverse complement strand
AAGCCAAAGGCAGGCAGAACTGTTCCCGATTCCATGAGACCCGACAGGACAACAACTGCAACGGAAAGCACCAGCGCATCATCGAGCAAAATTCGTCCCTTTGCTCGCCAGGCGCCCCGACTCGTCAAAAGGTGGCCGGCAAAATCAACATGCTGGGCCCCGTGCACAAGCAGGACCAACCCGATACCAAGCCCCAGCCTCTCGTGCGCGCCAACGCCCGTCATCGCAGGCAGCGACACCACGATATACAAAACCAGCGCCAGCGCATCAACAACGAGCACTCTCATGAGCGTCCCACATTCCGCACGATGCC
>NZ_JANGBP010000372.1:0-313 GCF_024462535.1 Adlercreutzia sp. DFI.6.23 | reverse complement strand
ATGAACATCGGCACGGGAGTTCTCACGCCCTTATGGGAGTACGGAGAGACCTTGGACAATCTTGATTTCTGGTTGGAAACCCCCGCTGTAAACATCATTGTCGACAACGGAACCGTCAAAGGCGTCTACGCCCAGGAAGCCGACGGCATTGTTCGCATTAACGCGAAATCGGTCGTCATGGCGACAGGCGGCTTTGCGAGCAACGTGGATATGGGAAAGGAGTGGCTGCGCGTACCCGCTGAGCGCATTAAATTCATGAGCTTCGAGAGCCATGTTGATGCCGTCGCCATCTTGGCCCTCGAAGCTCATGAAT
>NZ_JANGBP010000371.1:0-313 GCF_024462535.1 Adlercreutzia sp. DFI.6.23 | reverse complement strand
GAAGGAGACTGGCAGGTCGAGGAGCTTCTACGTTAACGAAGCCCTGCAAGAAGCTATCGACCGTTTCGAGTACGAGTAGGGGATTCTCAAGGATATCGAGGACTATCGTGCTGGCAGGCTTGAGACCTACAGCATCGACGAGGTAAGGGCGCACTGTGGCCTGGCGAATTGAGTTCACGAGGAACGCCGACAAGGCGATGCGCAAGCTCGATAAGGGCGTTGCCGCGCGGGTGTTTGACGAGCTTGACGAGATAGCGAAGCTCGAAGACCCAAGAAGCAGGGGCAAGGCATTGACGGGTAACTTGGCAGGCGT
>NZ_JANGBP010000370.1:0-314 GCF_024462535.1 Adlercreutzia sp. DFI.6.23 | reverse complement strand
CTGCTCGTCGGGGAAGTCGAGGTACATGTCTAGGGTATGATCACCCTGGACGATGCCCGGCTTCTCGAAGACGACGCCCTCGGCACCGTTCACAGACACCGGGGTCGCTCCGGTCGTGAACGACACGGGCAGTGGCTCGCTGGAATCCAGGTAAAACAGGAAGGCGGAGAACCCCTTCTCGTGGTCGGCCCAGTCGTATTTGGCGAGGTGGTCGTCGCGGTCGAAGGCGGCCGCCCCCTTGGGCAGGTTCGCGAACTCCAGGCGGTAGTCGGCCACGGGACCCGTCGCCGGTGCGGCGACCTCGCCGGCATCCA
>NZ_JANGBP010000037.1:0-575 GCF_024462535.1 Adlercreutzia sp. DFI.6.23 | reverse complement strand
CAAATCACTCCTTTTTCGCTGCGGTGGGTGCCGTTTTGCCGATGTTTCGTGATTTCCAAGCCATTTCGCCCTAGAAAGCACCGTTCTGGCCGATCTTTCGTGATTTCCAAGCCAATTTCCCCGGGACGGTATCAACCTGGCCGATGTTTCGTCATTTCCAAGCCATTTTGCTCCCGAAGGGCTTCAGTGCTCGTTTCGTTGAGGGGATGGAGCCGCTGGAAAGAGCCATGGTTTATAATCGATGGCGTATCGAATTGACTCGCGAAGCGTGCCTCGCGGCTTGGTGGAGGCGCGAGATGTGATAAACGAACGGGGCCGGCAATCCTGAGGTTGGGCGCGGTCTCCAATGTGAAAGGCGGCCTACGTGGCGTTTCTTCTCGGTTGTGAAAAGGTGCGGGTGGAATTCCCCACGAAGACGGTGTTCGAGGGACTGTCCCTCGGGGTGGACGAGGGGGCCCGCATCGGTATTGTGGGCCAGAACGGCGATGGCAAGTCCACGCTTCTGCGAGTGCTCTCCGGCGACGTGGAAGTGGACGACGTCCGCGTCATCCGCACCCTCGGCGTGTCGGTGGGCA
>NZ_JANGBP010000369.1:0-314 GCF_024462535.1 Adlercreutzia sp. DFI.6.23 | reverse complement strand
CTCCGATGTCCACCGCCGCATAGCAGTCGCGCCGCAGATCACGGGCAGAATGCGCCATGCCGCCATTCCTATATTCGCACGCCAGTAGTGGCCCCGTTTTGGGCGAACCCCGCTGACCATGAGTGTATTTCTCAACTTTTACCTGGGAAAACGCACAAGCCATTAATGCGGCGCACAGTGTACCAGCAAAGGGGCCCTCTGCAAGGGCGCGCGCCCAAAGAGGTGGCGGCCTGTAACAAATCAACAACATTGACTTCATGGGTCGTCATTGAAAGGGGCCCGGACGAACCGGGCCCCTCGAGGGAGAACACCTG
>NZ_JANGBP010000368.1:0-314 GCF_024462535.1 Adlercreutzia sp. DFI.6.23 | reverse complement strand
GATGCGGCTCGCCCACTTCTCGTCCGAGTAACTGCGAATGATCCGAGTGAGATCTGCTGCGTTGTAGGTGTTGACGATCTCTTCTGCGGTTAGAGTTTGTTTCCCCGGATCTATCCGCATGTCGAGGGGGCCGTTCTCCTTGAAGGAGAAGCCACGTGATTGCGTGTCTATCTGCACCGATGAGACGCCCAGGTCGAACAGTATCGCGTCGATGCCGGGGATCTCGCAACTCGCTAGCAGCTCATCGAGGTCGCCGAAGTTGCCGCGCAGAAGCGCGAGCTCGGGACGATCGCCCGCAGGTATCGACTCCAGCT
>NZ_JANGBP010000367.1:0-315 GCF_024462535.1 Adlercreutzia sp. DFI.6.23 | reverse complement strand
CTGCGAGGCGGCCGCGAGTGCCTGAAGCCGCCGCAATCCGCTGGGAGCAATCTCAGTTGCCGCCGAGCGCCTCTTCGATGATGGCGTTCACGGCAGCTGGATTATCGGCGTTGGAGGTATGGGCGGCGCCTTCTACCCAGCGGATGGGCAGGCCGGTGCGCTTCGACCACAGCTCGTTGTACTTGCGGACGAACCCCGTGCGGTCGAGCTCGCCAACGATCAACGTGAGCAGAGCGGTCGGCGCGGCGTACTCATCGCTTCTCACCACCTCGGCCAGCATGGCGAACCCATGGGCGGAAAGCCGACAGTACTCCC
>NZ_JANGBP010000366.1:0-315 GCF_024462535.1 Adlercreutzia sp. DFI.6.23 | reverse complement strand
CAATCTCAAGCAAAAACCGGCGGATTCAACGACCGGCAGAAACTTCTTCGCTCTCGCAAGTGTGCCTTGACTTTGAGCTTACTCGAAGGTTTAGGGTAACGAGAAAGCAAGTGCGTAAAACTTGAAGGCGCGCACTGAGCAGTAGCGTCGGAAACACCCCAAAAGAATCGAGGAACCTCATGCCCAAAGTAGTACAGCCCGCCGGCCGCGTTGCGCTCGGCACCTTCGCGCCTCCGTTCGCCGCCTTGAACGACGATGTGCTGTTCGGGGAGGTGTGGAGCAGCGACGAGCTTACCCTGAAGATGCGCTCCATCC
>NZ_JANGBP010000365.1:0-315 GCF_024462535.1 Adlercreutzia sp. DFI.6.23 | reverse complement strand
CTTTCCGCCGCCATCTTCGGATTCCCGGTATTCTGCCTGGTATGCCCCGTGGGTCTGTCGTTCGCCATGGTGTTTCTGCTTATCGCACTGTTCGGCGGCGGCGATGTCACCTGGTCGGTGCTCATCATCCCGGCGCTGATAGCCGTCGAGGTGATCTTCTTCCGTAAATGGTGCTCGCACCTGTGCCCCATCTCGTCATTCATGAGCCTCATCGGTCGCGCCAACCGCACGTTCCAGCCGGCCATCGACGATGCGAAGTGCCTGGAGACCGCCCACAACGCCACCTGTGGACGCTGCGCCGAGGCGTGCGAGGTG
>NZ_JANGBP010000364.1:0-315 GCF_024462535.1 Adlercreutzia sp. DFI.6.23 | reverse complement strand
ACCACATCCACGTTGGCGTCGAGTCCAGCGTCTTCCAAACGCGTGACGACGGACTGGGCATCCTCGCCGGCAGCCAGCTCGATCACGAACGTGCCATAGGCCGGCTCGAACAGCTGGCCCATGTCGATGTCCTCGTCCACGGTGATACCCAGGCCATTGCCCACGGCCGCCTTCACCAGCGTCTCGGCCAAGCCGCCGTAGGCGCCGCTCGCGCAGGCCCGCATGACACCCGCACCGATGAGGTACTCCACCGCGTCGAAGACGGCGCAGATGCTCGACGCCAGCGCGTCCTCGAAGGAAACCCAGATGAGGTTG
>NZ_JANGBP010000363.1:0-316 GCF_024462535.1 Adlercreutzia sp. DFI.6.23 | reverse complement strand
CACGAATAACGCAGGAATAAAAACAGACTATGGGTGTAAAGTCCTGAACTGCGCAAACGAAAAACCATGAGTTCAAAGTGAGTTCACGATGAGTTCAGTGACTCCGAAGGCCAAATCACTGTAAAACATCACATCCAAGCCATTAGCCGCCATGCGAGAGCCATTGTTCTGCGGAGACTAGACTGACTTAGGTCAAGGCAGAGATAGCAGAGCATTAGAAAGGCCGAGGGATGCCCTCGGCCATTCAGCAGAAGAAAAGCCTCCTGCAGCTTCCATGTACTAGACTAGTCGCGAATTAGAGTGCCTATTCCGTTCT
>NZ_JANGBP010000362.1:0-316 GCF_024462535.1 Adlercreutzia sp. DFI.6.23 | reverse complement strand
GGGCGGTCACTGTGAGATTTGCCCGGTTCGGCTGCTCGAAACTCGCAACTATTTCCAGAAATCAGCAGACGCAGAAAACTGATGCCTACAAAAAAGCCGGCGGAACTCCGATCCAGTTCCACCGGCTTGTGCCAACAGGGTTGGCAGGTTGCTCATCGTCGCGAGCACGGCGCTTGTTTCAAGGGCAGCGCCAAAAAAGAAGTGAGGCGGCAAGGAGGGGTGCCTCGCCGCCTCGGAGGAGGGGGTAGCGGCATCGAGTGCCGCTTTCTGCTTTCAAGGGGATTGAAGCAGAGCGATGGAAGCAGGGGAACTTCCA
>NZ_JANGBP010000361.1:0-316 GCF_024462535.1 Adlercreutzia sp. DFI.6.23 | reverse complement strand
CTGGCGAACTCGTCGGCAAAGGCGTCAAGTCCCGCCATCACCATCGCCCCCGCCTGCCAGCCCACGGCGCAATCGGCGGTGTCGCGCAGCAGCGTGGCCGCATCTCGGATATCATCCACCGTCGCCGCCGTGGCGCGGAAGGCGGCCACATCGCCCAGCAGCGCCTCAAGTTTCGGCATGCCCTGGGCGCACGGCGTGCACTTGCCGCAGTTCTGAGCGGCGCTCGCTTGCAACTGTCCCAGCATGAGCCCCACCGGAAACTGGCCCGGCGGCATGGCTTCCACGCGTCGGGCGAAGTCCTCGACGAACTCCCCCG
>NZ_JANGBP010000360.1:0-316 GCF_024462535.1 Adlercreutzia sp. DFI.6.23 | reverse complement strand
ACAAGATCAACGTGATGGACACCTCCGGCCATCCCGACTTCATCGGTGATACGCTGGCCACCATGCAGGCGGCCGAAATGGCCCTGTTCGTGGTGGACGCCGTCGACGGCCCCCAGGTTATGACGACGAAGCGGTGGCGCGAGGCGGAGGACATGCGCCTGTCGCGCGCGGTGTACATCAACCACATCGATCGCGAGAACGACAACTTCGACGCCGCCATGGCGTTGCTGCACGCCCGATTCGGCGGTCGCCTCGGCGCGGTGACCATCCCCATCGGCCAGGCCGAGGACTTCCAGGGTGTCATCGACATCATCCG
>NZ_JANGBP010000036.1:0-579 GCF_024462535.1 Adlercreutzia sp. DFI.6.23 | reverse complement strand
CGCTCATGACGCCGGCGAATCCGACGTCGGAGGTGCTCGAGCCGCGCGGACGACGCGCGGGCGCCGGAGCGCCGGGAGCCCCCTCGGCGGGCGCGACGAAGCCCTGCCCAGCCCGGGAATGCCAGGTGCGGTTGTCCATGACATCGATCATCGGGTCGTGGCGGTCGCGGTCGTCGCGGGAGTAGTCGGAAACCTGGTGGCTCTCGTTGAAGGTGCGCGAGTCGATACTGCCCCGGCCGTCGATGACCTCGCGGTTGAGCGCGCGGCCCCGCCGAGCTTCCGACAGGGCATCGCGAGAGGCGCGGGCGCGCTCGTAGCTTTCCATGGAGGAGCGGGTGAGGTCGTAGCTTTCCTGGGAGGACAAAGGTGGCACCACGCGCGTTCGGCGCTGGCCGGCGCGCTGGGCCGGGGTTGCGGGTGCGGGACGCTGCTGGGCGGCGCGACGAGCCTCCTGCTCGCGCTGCTGGGCCGCAAGGGCCTCGCGCCGGGCCGCGCGATCGGCATCGCGCTGGGCGGCACTGGCCGTATAGGCGCGGGACGCCTGCTGGGAGCGCAGGCGCGCGTCACGGGCGCGCATCT
>NZ_JANGBP010000359.1:0-316 GCF_024462535.1 Adlercreutzia sp. DFI.6.23 | reverse complement strand
CGACTGGCTCTTGCGCTTCTACGGCTTCAACGTGAGCGAGATCATCGACGAGGAGAACCCCTTCCTCGCCCCCGATGTCGATCCGAAGGCGAACTGGGATCTGAACCACCTGGACTTCATTCCCGTGGAGGTGAACAGCGCGCCTTTGGAGGCCCTTCTGCGCGTGCCCGGCATCGGCGTGCGCGGGGCGAAGCTCATCTGTCGGGCACGACGGCAGTCCTCCCTCGGCGAGGCGGAGCTGAGAAAGCTCGGCATCGCCTACAAGCGGGCCCGCTACTTCATCACCGTGAACGGCGCCTGGGGCGGATCAGGAGTC
>NZ_JANGBP010000358.1:0-316 GCF_024462535.1 Adlercreutzia sp. DFI.6.23 | reverse complement strand
GCCCAAAATCTCCTTGCAGATTCTTCCACGTATCCGTGATTTCCGCAATGGCCTCATCCCAGAGGCGCTGTGCCTCGTTATCCCCCTCGGGGCGTGCGCCTACCAGCAGGGAAGCAGCGCCATCCAGGCCCTGGCCTCGACGGCTTCCGACACGAACGCGGAAGCTGCCGAGACCAGCGATGCCGCAGCGGAAGACAACGCCGCCCCCGCGGCCGATACATCTGATGAAAGCTCAGCGGCCGAGAACACGGAAGGCTCCACCAGCACCGACGCAACAGCGGCCGAGGTGACACCAGCAGAAGGCAACGCCTCTCCC
>NZ_JANGBP010000357.1:0-316 GCF_024462535.1 Adlercreutzia sp. DFI.6.23 | reverse complement strand
AGGGCCACTTGCCAAGGGGGCGACAAGCCGCAGCGAGCGCACTGATCCCGGCGGCGTTGGGTGGGGCGGCAAAACGGAACGGAAACGTGCCGAAGGAGAGAAAGGGAGGCTCGCATGAGCACGAGGGAAGAGACGAAAACAGCAGCAACGGTAAGCCGCCGCGGGTTTTTGGGCGGCATAGGCGCGGCGGCCCTGGGTGCAAGCGCGCTTGGGCTTGGGCTTCTGGGCGGGTGCGCCCCGCAGCCTCGTGCGGCTGAGGCCGGCGGCAAGGCAGCGGCGTCCGGTGATGCGACGTCACCGGCGTTGTCGCAGACGG
>NZ_JANGBP010000356.1:0-316 GCF_024462535.1 Adlercreutzia sp. DFI.6.23 | reverse complement strand
CGCACGACAGCCGCGGCCCGCACTGCTCGACGATCCCCCAGCCCGTATGGGCGAGCCCGGGATCGATCCCCAACAAGATGCGCGTCTTGCCAGCCAAAAGATAAGCCCCACTTTCCAAATTCGAGTGGGGCCATTTTAGAACATATGTTTGTGAAAAGCAAGCAGAATTACGGCCGTAAGCCCATGCCGCCTTCGAGCGTCAAGGTCTCGCCGCTCATGAACTTGAATTCGGGGCTCGCGAGCTGCACCACGACGCGGCCGATTTCGGTCTCCACGTTGCCGTAGTGGCCCATGGGGGGCTTGTGCACGTTGGCCG
>NZ_JANGBP010000355.1:0-316 GCF_024462535.1 Adlercreutzia sp. DFI.6.23 | reverse complement strand
ATCGGCGCCTTCATGCTGCTCGTCATCATGCGCCAGGAGGCGGACGGCAAGGGCATCCCCGGCCTGACGTTGGCCCAGCGCTACTGGGGTCGGTATTTGTTCCTTGCGGCCATCGCCGTGATGCAGGCGGTCATCTGCTGTGTCGGGGTGCTCGCGCTCGGCGTGCAAACCGTCTCGGCGCCGGCGCTCATATTCGCCGCGGCGCTGGCGTCGCTTGCCTACCTCTCCATCATCTACGCCTTCTCCGTCACGCTGCAGCATATCGGCAAGGGCATCTGCGTCGTTCTCGTGTTCGCCCAGATCCCCGGCGCCACGG
>NZ_JANGBP010000354.1:0-317 GCF_024462535.1 Adlercreutzia sp. DFI.6.23 | reverse complement strand
TCGAGCGCCATATGCCCGGGGCCTTCCACAATCACCTGCACGCCGCCATCCCACGCGCGGCGGGTGAGCTTGCCGATCTCGATGAGCTCGGCGATCTGCCCGGCATCCGTGGCGTCGTAGCCGCTGCCGGGGCGCATGGCATCACCGATGGAGATGCACACATCGTGCTCGTGCAAGATAGCCAGCACCACGTCGTAGTACTCATTGAAGGGGTTCACACGACCAGTGGCCTCCATCCAGGCGAAGATGAGCGACCCTCCTCGCGATACGATATTGGTGAGTCGCCCCGTCTCTTTGAACGACTCGATGACCCGGCG
>NZ_JANGBP010000353.1:0-317 GCF_024462535.1 Adlercreutzia sp. DFI.6.23 | reverse complement strand
GTGGCCCGCTCCAGGGTGTGGTTGTCCAGGCCCACGTCCACGAGGAAGCGCAGCCGCTCGCGGATCTCATTCACGATGGGCAGGGCGATAACCGCCGCCTGGCCCGTGAAGTGCAGCCCCTCGAAGAACGCCAGCGACTCGGCCGCCGACATCTCCGTGACGTCGTGGATGGACTTGTCGTTCACCGTGACCGCGAGGACCTGCGGCTTCAGGCGCTTGCCGCCGCAGGTCTCGCAGGGCACCGTGGCGAAATAGGCCGACAGCTTCTCGCGCTGGGCGTCGGACTGGGCCTCGGTATAGCGGCGCTTCACCGCGGC
>NZ_JANGBP010000352.1:0-317 GCF_024462535.1 Adlercreutzia sp. DFI.6.23 | reverse complement strand
GGCGCGCCCCACGTCGGCGAAAACTTGCTGGGCGGGTTTTGCCCCGTATTGCCAGTTGTCGGTTCGATGAGGCCAAAGCATCCAGATGCGCTCTGGGGGCTCGTGCTCGCCGGGCATATGGAACCCGTCTGCTTTGGGCGTTGACTCGTTCTCGTAAATTGTTTTCTCCATAATGCATCCTTTCGTTCTGGGACAGTATCGGGGCTATTCTTATCGCAGGCAGTTCATTTTTCGCTAATTTCTCGCCAGGTGCTCCTCTCTCTGGGATCGCTCTTCCTCAACTTCGGCTCCAGGTAGGGAACGGGCCGGTGGTTCGC
>NZ_JANGBP010000351.1:0-317 GCF_024462535.1 Adlercreutzia sp. DFI.6.23 | reverse complement strand
CGCCGGCGTGCCCCATCCGACGGCGGGCGACATTCGCGTGGCGGGCAATGAGGTAGGCCCGGAATCGAAGGCGCTCGTCACCTACCTGCCCGAGCGGCCCTACTTCTCCCGTTCCATGCGCGTGCGCGAGATGATCGCCTTCTTCGCCGACTTCTACGAGGACTTCGACGCCGCCTTGGCCAGGGACATGCTTGCTCGGCTCGGCGTTTCCGAGGGCGCCCCGTGCGCGGCGCTTTACAAGGGCACCGTTGAGATGGTGCTGCTCACGATCGTCATGGCCCGTCACGCGGCGCTGTATCTTTTGGACGAGCCCATCG
>NZ_JANGBP010000350.1:0-317 GCF_024462535.1 Adlercreutzia sp. DFI.6.23 | reverse complement strand
GACATCCGGGTACTGACCGGATGTCGAAACCTACTTTTTGAACGTGCAGTGCCAGCACTGCGAGAACCCCCAGTGCGTGTCGGTGTGTCCCACCGAGGCGTCGCACAAGCTGCCCGACGGCACCATTCAGATTGACACGTCGAAGTGCATCGGCTGCCAGTTCTGCGTCATGAGCTGCCCCTACGGCGTGCGCTACCTCAACGCGGAGGAGGGCGTCGTGGAGAAGTGCACGCTGTGCCAGCAGCGCACGGCTCAGGGCGAGCTGCCCCAGTGCGTGAGCCAGTGCTGCGGCATGGCCCGCTGGTACGGCGATGCCG
>NZ_JANGBP010000035.1:0-580 GCF_024462535.1 Adlercreutzia sp. DFI.6.23 | reverse complement strand
CTGGTCGATGCGCACGCTGTAGAACTCGATGACGGGCCAGGTGAACACGATTCCCGGCCCCGCCACACGGTTGAAGCGGCCGAAGCGCATGACCACGGCGCGCTCCCATTCCATGACGATGTGCACCGACGAGGCGGCCAGGGCGCCAACTACCGCGGCGATCACGAGGGCCGCAAGGCCAATACTGCCCGCGAGGGCCTGGGCGCCGGCGAGCACCAGCGCGCAAACAGCGGCGAACACGATGATGGTGAACGCCACGGCGCCGTTGCGGGAGGTGCGGTTACGCCCCGTTTCCAGCCGCGCGCCCGTCTGCGGCGCCCTCTCCTGCGGGCTCGGGGAACTTGACGAGGCGTCCGCGCCGTGCATCTTGCGGGTCATGGGCTGCTCCTTCGCTTGTGCCATCCTTCTCGCGCTTGGCCTTGGCGGCCACGAGCGCCGCTGTGAACTGCGCGTCGATATCCTCCAGCGACATGCCGAGCTCCTGGCAGCGCTTGAGGTACTCTGCCGTGACGATCTCCGCCGTCACCTCGGACAAGACGCCGGGCTTGTCGGACACATCGGCCACGAACGCCCCGAGCCG
>NZ_JANGBP010000349.1:0-317 GCF_024462535.1 Adlercreutzia sp. DFI.6.23 | reverse complement strand
CGCGTCCTTCCATTTCGCGTGCAGGGTGAGCGTCCAGTCGCCGTAGATGAGCTTGATAGTGACGGTGCCATACTTCGACAGCTCGTTCAAGATCGGCTTCAAGTAGCGCGCCGACACGTTGTCCGCGTCGATGAGCAGCGCGAAGCGGCGGTCGGACGACTCAGTGGTTGTCTTTGATTCCATGGGAGGTAAATTCCATGCTTGAGATAAGGGGCCTTTGTCACTCAGTATGGCACACTTCGGCCTAAAATGCTGCACCTATCTTGGACTCAGGTCAAGCCGTAACGTTGAGAAGCGCCTTTCCTCCCGAGAATACA
>NZ_JANGBP010000348.1:0-317 GCF_024462535.1 Adlercreutzia sp. DFI.6.23 | reverse complement strand
GTCGCTCGTTCTTCAAGCTCGGCGGGCTCACCGCCGGCGTGGTCGCGTTCGCCGGCATGGCCGGCTGTGCGCCCCAGCAGGAGATGGCCAACACCGGCGGCGACAATGAGACGGTCGCGGCCCGGGTGCCCTACGCGGTCTACGACACCGACATCCTTATGATCGGCGGTGGCTACGGAGCCAGCTTCGCCGTGAACGAGGCGTGCAAGGTGGGTCAGAACGTGCTCGTGGTCGACAAAGCTCCCTACGGCTTCGGCGGTGCCTTCGGCATGAATTTCGACATCATGAACACTTGGGTGCCCGGTGCGTACTACGAG
>NZ_JANGBP010000347.1:0-318 GCF_024462535.1 Adlercreutzia sp. DFI.6.23 | reverse complement strand
CTCCGCGCCCTCGGGCAACTCCGGCCTCTCGCTCAGGCCGCCCGGCGCACCCGACCCATCGGCACCGATCAGGCCAACGGCGTCGCCGCTCTTACCGGCAGCATTGGGATCCTGCCCCGCGGCCGCCGCGCCATCAGAACCGTCGGTCGTCCCGTCCGTCGTCGCGTCGTTGGAGTCGCGCTCGGCCACCGCGGCATTGATGCCGTCATCGGACGCAGTGTTGTTCAGCTCGCCGTCGTTGACGATCACTTCCTGGGCCTCGATGCCCTCTTCGCAGCCCGCCACCGTGAACGTGCCGCCATCCATGGTGAACTTCGT
>NZ_JANGBP010000346.1:0-318 GCF_024462535.1 Adlercreutzia sp. DFI.6.23 | reverse complement strand
GCTTTGGCGCCAGATGGCAAGAGACGATTCGGCCATAGAATTCGATGACCTTGGACGCTGGTGGGGCAATGATCCGCAACGTATGCAGGAAGCCGAAATTGACATCGTCGGCATAGAGGGCACACACGTGGTGCTCGCCGGAGAATGCAAGTGGCGAAACGAGGACTTTCCCGCCTCGGCCCTGGAGAAGCTTCGCCATCGCACGAACCTTATTGGCAATGCGGACGAGGCGCAGCTTTACGCGTTTTCGTAAACCGGATTCTCGCAAGCATGCCGAGCAGAGGCGAATAGATCGAGGAATGTGCGGCTCGTCTCCTT
>NZ_JANGBP010000345.1:0-318 GCF_024462535.1 Adlercreutzia sp. DFI.6.23 | reverse complement strand
CTTCGGAGGGCACGTTCTGCCAGCGCTCGGCCTTCCAGGCCGGGGTTGGAATGACGCCCACAGCCTCGCCGCCCAGATCGATGTCGGTCTTCTCGCCGAAGCCGAACTGCCCCAGGTAGTCCAGGAGCGCCGTCTCCGATATCTCGCCGGTGCCGGCGGGCCCATGGTCGTAGAAAGCCTTGCCGATCTCGTAGAAGACCGTGTCACAGGAGTTCACGATGCCCCCGTGCAGATCGAGCGTCCCATGGGCGTCGTGCTTCCAGCAGCGCTGCACGTCCCCAGTGCCGAAGCCGTCCCACTTGCCCGTGCAGTTCCACG
>NZ_JANGBP010000344.1:0-318 GCF_024462535.1 Adlercreutzia sp. DFI.6.23 | reverse complement strand
TGTGGCCGTGAACTACGCCCAAGCCAGCGATGCCCCCGTATCCGACGACGAGATCAAGGCCTACATCAAGCGCGCCTACGACAAGTACACCCATGGTCAGCTGGAGTCGCTGACGCTGGATGTCGTTGGCGAGGACGTGGGCATCCACTACGGGCTCGCGCCGGTGAAGTTCGACCGCATCCGCCGCATCACCGGCTACCTGGTGGGCACGCTCGACCGATTCAACGACGCCAAGCGCGCCGAGGAGCACGACCGCGTCAAACACGAGGTTCCCGCCTGCTGCAAGTAAACTGGCTTTTTCAACCCATAAAGAAGGGC
>NZ_JANGBP010000343.1:0-319 GCF_024462535.1 Adlercreutzia sp. DFI.6.23 | reverse complement strand
CCGTAAAGAATAGCGAGGATAACCATGCCCCTTCCCATCGTCGCCATCGTGGGCCGCCCGAATGTGGGCAAGTCCACCTTGGTCAACCGCATCGCCCAAACCGGCGACGCCATCGAGCACGAGATGCGCGGCGTCACCCGCGACCGCAGCTACCACAAGGCCGACTGGAACGGCGTCGAGTTCATGCTCATCGACACCGGCGGCATCGAGATGGGCGGCGACGACGCCTTCCAAGGCTCCATCCGCGCCCAGGCCTTCGAGGGGGTGCGCGAGGCCGACGTCATCATCTTCCTCGTGGACGGCAAGGCCGGCATCAACA
>NZ_JANGBP010000342.1:0-319 GCF_024462535.1 Adlercreutzia sp. DFI.6.23 | reverse complement strand
ACGAGAAGGCGTCGGACACCCGTCCCTGTGCCTTCTCGTTCTTGCGCATCGAGGAGCGTCGCGACGAGCTGGCCGCGCAGGACGAGCAGACGGCCCGTCCGGACTTTTGGAACGACGCGGCGGCCGCCCAGGCGGTCTCGAAGAAGGCGGCGGGGCTCCGCGCCACCATCGAGGACTACGAGCGTGCCTGCGGGCTTCTCGATGATGCGTCGGCGGCGTGCGAGCTGGCCGGCGACGATGCGGCCTTCGCCGAAGAGGCCGAGCGCACTGACGCCGAGCTTGCGGCGCTGCTCGACCAGCTGGAGATCGAGTCCTGGTT
>NZ_JANGBP010000341.1:0-319 GCF_024462535.1 Adlercreutzia sp. DFI.6.23 | reverse complement strand
CCGCAGTGACGTCCAGAGTCGCAAAAACGCGAAATATTGCACGCTATGTGGCTCTCGGGCGTCCGGTTGTTGTTCGACGGGAGCATTTGGCTTCGCGATGCTTTGGCTGCATTGGCACCCTTTCACGGTTCGAGCGTTCGCGCGGTAAAAGCAGAAGAGGCGGCCCGAAGACCGCCCCGTGCATGAGAAATACCCCCGTCCGCTCAGTGTGCGCAGAAACGCTTACTTTTGGGCGGCAGCTGCTTCCGCTGCCAAACGCCCCGAAGTGGCCGCCCAGCCCTGTTGAGAACCGGAGCACACATCTACATCGTAGTTGGCG
>NZ_JANGBP010000340.1:0-319 GCF_024462535.1 Adlercreutzia sp. DFI.6.23 | reverse complement strand
AGCGCAAGGACGCCCTGCTTGCTTGGAAGCCCCTGGTGAAGCCGATGTACGAGGCCCGCGAGGAGAAGCGCGTCTTCCGCGAGATCATCGAGCGCATGGGGTATAACCCCGACTACGCCTACCCGAAGAGCAACTACGACCAGTGGCTTGGCTACTTCCTCGGCATGCGCGTGCTGAATGAGGACGCGACGAAGTGGGAGCCGGTCATCACCCGGACCGAGGCCGACAACGAGAAGTACCACGCGAGCTACCCGGCCCAGGAGGGCAAGGTCGCCTTCGACCAGTTCATGGCCGACGGAAGCTATGTGGTTGAGCGCTC
>NZ_JANGBP010000034.1:0-585 GCF_024462535.1 Adlercreutzia sp. DFI.6.23 | reverse complement strand
CTTACGTGGTGCACGTTTCTTTTCGTACTTCTTATCCGCACGTTTCTGGGCTTCAGACCTAGCCATGCTATAATCTCCTTGTCTTGAATGCCCCCGCTGCCGCCAAGCTTGCTGGGGCTTTTCTTTTTTTATCTGCGCTTGTAAACCTCGCGTCTATGCGCAACATCGACCACGAGAATGACGAGCCTGCCGTCATTGATGTCGCACAGGATTCGGTAGTCACCGACCCTGTATCGCCACACGCCTGCCACGTTTCCCGTCAATGCCTTGCCCCTGCTTCTTGGGTCTTCGAGCTTCGCTATCTCGTCAAGCTCGTCAAACACCCGCGCGGCAACGCCCTTATCGAGCTTGCGCATCGCCTTGTCGGCGTTCCTCGTGAAATCAATTCGCCAGGCCACAGTGCGCCCTTACCTCGTCGATGCTCTAGGTCTCAAGCCTGCCAGCACGATAGTCCTCGATATCCTTGAGAATCCCGTACTCGTACTCGAAACGGTCGATAGCTTTTTGCAGGGCTTCGTTAACGTAGAAGCTCCTCGACCTGCCAGTCTCCTTCGCAAGACGGCTGTAGCGCTCGTTCAACTCGGT
>NZ_JANGBP010000339.1:0-319 GCF_024462535.1 Adlercreutzia sp. DFI.6.23 | reverse complement strand
GCGCGAGTTCCTCTCCTGGCTCAAGGGCCGGGGCCTCTCTGGCGTGCGCATGTTCACCGGCGACAAGGCCGCCGCCATGACGGGCGCGATAGCCAAGGTGTTCCCGGACGCCGCCTACCAGCGCTGCACGGTGCACTTCTACCGCAACGTGCTCTCGAAGGTCCCCAAGTCCAAGCGCGCCGAGGTGGCCGCGATGCTCAAGGCCGTCCATGCCCAGGAGTCTCTGGAGGCGAGCACGGAGAAGGCCGGCCGTGTCGCCGCCAAGCTGGAGGACATGAGGCTGGCGTCGGCCGCCAAGTGCGTCCGCGACGGCGTCGCG
>NZ_JANGBP010000338.1:0-319 GCF_024462535.1 Adlercreutzia sp. DFI.6.23 | reverse complement strand
CCCGACACCAAGTGTCCGCCGAATCGCCCGTCGGCCGCCATGGCCCTCTCCAGGTTCACGGGGCTGCCGGCATGCAGGGCGCCGAGGTTGCTACGTCGCAACGTCTCGTGCATGACATCGGCGCTGAACTGGGTCGCTCCCAGCGAAGTGACGGTGAGGCAGACGCCGTTCACGGCGATGGAGTCGCCCAGCCGAGTTCACTCGAGCACGGTGCGCGCGTCAATGGACAGAACGGCCGAATGGGCGCCCCGGCGCAGCGTCCTTACGGTGCCGATTTCCTCTACAATGCCGGTGAACATGGTGTCGCCTCGCTTTCGAC
>NZ_JANGBP010000337.1:0-320 GCF_024462535.1 Adlercreutzia sp. DFI.6.23 | reverse complement strand
GCACGACCCGATGGTGGCCACCCCCAAGATGAGCACCGTCAGCACGGCGGCCAGACCGACGATCCAACCGCGCCGTTTTGGCTGCTGGGCCGGGACGGCCCCAGCCGCGGTGCCGTAGGGAGCCTGGGCCGGCGCCGCGTAGGCGGCAGCCGGCTGCGACTGGGGCTGCGCGGCGTAAGCGGCTTGGGACTGGGCGGCATAGGCGGCAGTCGGGCGCGGCTTGGCAGCGGCGTAGCCGTAGGGATTTGCCTGCGCCTGCGGCTGCGGAGCCACCTGATAGGGAGGCTGGGGTGCGGCCTGCTGCGATGGGGCGCCCTGCC
>NZ_JANGBP010000336.1:0-320 GCF_024462535.1 Adlercreutzia sp. DFI.6.23 | reverse complement strand
ATTGGCGAGACCGCCCGCGCGCCGCGCCACCGACTTCACCAGTTCGACGCCCTGATCGACGGCGGCATGGGGGCTCTTCTGCAGAAAGATGATCTCGAAGGCCGACAGGCACAGCGCGTCGCGCACTGCCGGGGCCGCATCGTCGGGCGAGTCCATGCAGCCCGTGATGATGTCCTCCAGGGTGCCGCGCGTGCTGACCACGCCCAGCACGAGCCGGGTGGCGAAGGCCCGATCCTCCCGCGACAGGGGCGAGATATCGATGGTCTTGGAGATGATGTCCTGGGCGAACGCGTCGCGTTCCCTCAGCTGGTGGATGGCCG
>NZ_JANGBP010000335.1:0-320 GCF_024462535.1 Adlercreutzia sp. DFI.6.23 | reverse complement strand
CGCTATGAACGATGCGAAAGGAAGCATGGCGGCCCATCGCGGGTTGACCGTGGGGATCATCGCTTGCGCGGTGGTGGCTGTCATCGGCGTTGCCCTGTGGATGGTGCAGCTTTCGGGCGGCATGATACAGACCGGCATGCGCAACCTCGATTCCTGGGGCTTCTACATCACCCTGTTCATGTTCTTCGTGGGCCTGTCCGCCGGCGGCCACATCATCAGCTCCATCCCCAACGCCTTCGGCATGAAGGGCTTCGGGGACATCTCGCGCGTGGCCATCTGGACGAGCATCTGCTGCACCTGCGTGGCCATCGGCTTTGTGG
>NZ_JANGBP010000334.1:0-321 GCF_024462535.1 Adlercreutzia sp. DFI.6.23 | reverse complement strand
GTGGCGGCGCAGCGCGGCGGGGCGATGAGCATGCCCACGCACAGAATGGCGGCGGTGTTCAGCGCCAGGCCGGCCTTCTTGCCCAGGGCAGTTTGGATTGAGAGGATGGAGCCCCCCGCGTTGTTGATGGCGAAGACGCCCACGCAGGAGACCACCACGTCGAAGAACACGAAGCATGCCAGGCCGAGCGGCCAGAGCGTGCCCGACTCCCTGCCGAGGTACGGCGGGAAGATGAGATTGCCGGCGCCGAAGAACATGGCGAACAGCGCCAAACCGACGACCAGCGCGTCTCTGTTCACGGGCACCTCCCCTCTCTCGTCG
>NZ_JANGBP010000333.1:0-321 GCF_024462535.1 Adlercreutzia sp. DFI.6.23 | reverse complement strand
CGGTGCGCGGTGGGGGCAACGGATCGAACGAGAAGGTGCCGCCCAAGGCCGTCGCGCGCTCTTCCATCGAGGCGAGACCGAGGCCGCCCTCGCCAACCAGGATCGCCGCGCGCCCGTTGTCCTCGATGGCGAGCTGATAGAAGCCGGGGAACTCGAGGAGGGAGACGGCGACGCTCGTGGCGCGCCCGTGCGTGCGGGCGTTCGCGAGCGCCTCGTGCACGATAGCCACGACGGCAAGGGCGACAGGGCGCGGAAGGCTTTCGGCCTCGAAGGCGAGCGTGCCGGCAATTCCCGGGAATTCCCCGATCAGCTCGGCCAAGG
>NZ_JANGBP010000332.1:0-322 GCF_024462535.1 Adlercreutzia sp. DFI.6.23 | reverse complement strand
CTACCCGGGACCGACGCCATCGTACCTTGCGGCAAGCTCACCAGGGAACCCCAGGAAAACAGCGCATCGCTCAAAGCGTTATTGCTCGCCGCACCAAGCCACAAGTGCGACGCGCAGGAAGGCCGTCGCGCCTTCGCCTACCGAGCCGTCGTAGTAGGCCGTGAAACGCGGATCGGCCTCGTAGCCCTCGGCCAGGGCGGCATGGGCCGCTGGAGAATAGGTCCCCTCGCACCAGTGCATTTGCAGCCAGCGAGCGAGCATGGCGCACAACTCCCGAGCCGCTTCTCCTGTCGGGTCGCCCGTCGCCTTCGCCTGCACCAGC
>NZ_JANGBP010000331.1:0-322 GCF_024462535.1 Adlercreutzia sp. DFI.6.23 | reverse complement strand
CCCGTTTCCATCAGGCAACCACGCGTCACCAAAACGCCCCAGCGCCACCTCTCCGGGCGCGCCATCGCCGCGGCGCTCGGCCCTAGGCCCGTCATCGTCGTCGGCACCGCGCGCGACGGCCGGGCGAACTTCGCGCCCGCGGCTTTCTGCACGCCGCTGTCCTACGAGCCGCCCCTTGTGGCCCTGGGACTGAAATCGACATCCTGGAGCGGCAAGGCCATCGAGGTGACGGGGCACTGCACCCTGTCGTCCGTGGGCGCCGAGGCGGCCGAGGCCGTGCTCTGGTGCGGCTCGCACTCGGGGCGCGTTACCGATAAGAGCG
>NZ_JANGBP010000330.1:0-322 GCF_024462535.1 Adlercreutzia sp. DFI.6.23 | reverse complement strand
CAGGTTGTCGCGTTCCTCCTCCGAGAAGTAGCGCAAAGGCAGCGTCAGTTTGCGCTTGTCCGTCTGGTTGCGGCCGGCCGCGCGGCGCAGGGGCTTCATGGCAGCAGCGGGGATGTCGATGGGCTCCACGATGAGCTTGCCCGCCGCCACGGAGATGAGCTTGACCCCGTGCTCGTTGGCGAAGGCCTTCAGCCATGCGCGCTCGAAGAGGTTGGCCGCCGCCTCGGGCATCTCGGGGGCCACCGCGAGCATATCCTCGCGGAGGGCGGCCACCTCCTCCACCGTGGAGGCCGAAGCCAGCTTGCGGTACCACAGCACCCGG
>NZ_JANGBP010000033.1:0-600 GCF_024462535.1 Adlercreutzia sp. DFI.6.23 | reverse complement strand
CGGAGCGAAAACGCTCTGCCCCATCCCACAAGGGCGGACTTCGGTCCGCCCGTTTCGTTGCGCGAGAGCGTGGCGCTCCAATCCGTAGGGGCAGACCTTGGTCTGCCCTCCTCAAGCGCGGCGCCCTCACCTGAGGAGGGGCGACCAAGGTCGCCCCCTACGGAGGACGGAACGCAACAACGCCCAGCTCCGAGCCCCTATTTTCCAGAAAATTTCCATGGCTCGTAAAAATTTTTCTTGACTCGGGCTTCACGCCGTAGTATTTTAGCGAATTGCAACTTTTTTGCAGATTTGCGATGGACGTGAAGGAGGAACAGCCTCGTGGCAATGGATAAGAAATCCTCTCCCACCAGCCTTTACAGGGATCGCCGAAGCTTCGCGAAGATTCCCGACGTCATGGACGTCCCGAACCTGACCGCTATCCAGACGGAAAGCTTCGACTGGTTCAAGAACGAGGGCTTGGCCCAGGCGTTCGCCGATGTGTGCCCGATTGAGAACAACACCGGCGACATGTGCGTCGAATTCGGTAAGCACGAGTTCGGCGAGCCCAAGTACACGGTGCACGAATGCAAGGAGAAGGACGTCACCTACCAGGCGCCG
>NZ_JANGBP010000329.1:0-322 GCF_024462535.1 Adlercreutzia sp. DFI.6.23 | reverse complement strand
GCCAAGTTTCCCGTCAATGCCTAGCCCCTGCTTCTTGGGTCTTCGAGCTTCGCTATCTCGTCAAGCTCGTCAAACACCCGCGCGGCAACGCCCTTATCGAGCATGCGCATCGCCTTGTCGGCGTTCCTCGTGAAATCAATTCGCCAGGCCACAGTGCGCCCTTACCTCGTCGATGCTGTAGGTCTCAAGCCTGCCAGCACGATAGTCCTCGATATCCTTGAGACTCCCGTACTCGTACTCGAAACGGTCGATAGCTTCTTGCAGGGCTTCGTTAACGTAGAAGCTCCTCGACCGGCCAGTCTCCTTCGCAAGACGGCTGTAG
>NZ_JANGBP010000328.1:0-322 GCF_024462535.1 Adlercreutzia sp. DFI.6.23 | reverse complement strand
CGCTGAGTCCGGCGCCTACGTGGCCGCCGTCTCCCAGGGCTCCGGCGCCGAGGCGGCCGGCCTCCAGGAGGGCGACATCATCACGGCCCTGGACGGCGAGTCTGTGGAAGGCGCTTCCGACCACATGCTGGCCGTGCGCGGCAAGAACCCTGGCGACACCGTGAAGCTCACCGTGAACCGCAACGGCCAGGAGCAGGAGATTTCCGTGACCCTGGGCGACGATGCCGCCAGCCAGAAGGCCGCTGCCGAGCAGAAGGCTCAGCAGGAGCATCAGATGCCCGAGCAGGGTCAGGACTTTGGCCGGGGCTACGGCGACGGTAAC
>NZ_JANGBP010000327.1:0-322 GCF_024462535.1 Adlercreutzia sp. DFI.6.23 | reverse complement strand
TTCCGGGGGAGGATCGTCAATTTCGCCTATGCTCGGGCTTTTACGGGCGAGGTCGTGAAAGCATACTTGAGGTACGATCGCGGAATCGAGTGTGTTCATGCTGTACTAGGCTCGATTTTTCTCAGGGCCATCCTGAGACAACGAAAGCCCCCGATGAGGGCGGGTTCGCATCCCCAAACCCCTTGCAAACGCGAACCACCCCCACCGGGGGCTTTCTGCCTCTTACGGATGCATGGAATAGCCGATGAAGATTGAGATGACACCTACAGATATGTGCGGATGATAATTTCCTTCACTTCTTCTGGGGCATAGGCAGCCAGGC
>NZ_JANGBP010000326.1:0-323 GCF_024462535.1 Adlercreutzia sp. DFI.6.23 | reverse complement strand
AAACACGACGAGTGGCTGTGTGATTCGGGAGGTTCCATCAGAAGAGGTGATGAGCACTTGGTCACCCTCTTATGACGAGACGAGCTTCTTCTCCCGCATGAACGTCCTCATTGTGCAGTGCGACGCCGCCATCACCGACGTGGCTCGCATCACCTGCCTACGCGATTTGGAAGACTATCTGGATAATCCCACGATCAAGGGCCTGGGGGGCACCGATTTCTGTCCCGTGTTCGCTTACGTGGACGAGGCGCTCGCGTCCGGCGAGCTGAACGACCTGGGCGGACTCATCTACTTCACCGACGGCCAGGGCACCTATCCCGCGC
>NZ_JANGBP010000325.1:0-325 GCF_024462535.1 Adlercreutzia sp. DFI.6.23 | reverse complement strand
CGCCGACGGCGCGGCATTACCGATGGGGCGACGGAGAAGGGTAGCCGGGCGGGGTTCTGGACGTCCCCGTGAAAGCGCGTCGGGCGCGCAGCGTGGAAATCAGCTGCGCACGGGGCCTGAGACGCGAGACGAAGCGAGCGAGCGAAGCCGGTGAGCCCATGCTTCCGAGAAAAACCTCTAGGGAGTGCCGTCGGCGCCCGTACCAAACCCGACACCGGTGGGCGGGTAGAACATACCGAGGCGATCGGGAGAACCACGGTTAAGGAACTCGGCATACTGGCCCCGTAACTTCGGGAGAAGGGGCGCCGCCGGCTGTGAACGCCCT
>NZ_JANGBP010000324.1:0-325 GCF_024462535.1 Adlercreutzia sp. DFI.6.23 | reverse complement strand
AGGTGGTGTTCTTCCGCAAGTGGTGCAGCACCTTCTGCCCCATCAGCGCCCTCCTGAGCCTCATCGGCAAGGCGAACCGTACTTTCGTGCCACAGGTGAACGACGCGAAGTGCCGCGAGACCGTGGAGGGCGTCTCCTGCGAGGTGTGCGCCGCCGTGTGCCCCCAGGGCATCAACGTGCGCCATCCCGAGGCCGGTATGAGCTTCAGCGAGTGCACCAAGTGCCGCGCCTGCGTGGAGGCCTGCCCCACCCAGGCATCAAGATGCCCTTCCTGCCCCAGAAGGTGCAGGGCGCATCCACCGTGGTCGTGGAGGACGAGGACGCG
>NZ_JANGBP010000323.1:0-326 GCF_024462535.1 Adlercreutzia sp. DFI.6.23 | reverse complement strand
CCGTGGAAGGCGCGACGGCTCGGGTTGCTGCCGAGGGAGGCGACGGTGCCGCGGTCGTTATCGACCCGGAGAAGTGCAACACCGTCACGTTCGTGGGGGCCGACGGGATGGATCAGAGCTTCCCTCTGGACTTTTTGCTGGAGCGCGGCGCCATCGTGGCCAACCGCGTGAACGGCGAGGACATCATGAGCGTCATGGGCGCTACCACTCAGCTGTGGGTGCCGGGGCTGCCGGCCAAGTACTTCGTGCGCGACATCCGCGAGATCCGTTTCACCAATGAGGAGGTGCCCCCGGTCATCGGGCCGTTCGTCGACGACGGCCACGAC
>NZ_JANGBP010000322.1:0-326 GCF_024462535.1 Adlercreutzia sp. DFI.6.23 | reverse complement strand
CACCGAGAACTCGCGGCCCCGGCAGCGGACGAGCATCGTGGGGGGCGCCGCCTGGACGGAGACGTCGGCCACCATCGACTCCAAAAGCCCCATGTTGCCCACCTTGCGCAGCTCCTCCTTCTCGCGCTATTGGAGTCAGGTTAAATCAGCCACACCCAAGTCGGAGATAAATCGCCAATCCCGGCCAATTTAATTTCGACAATACGCCAGTGATTCTAGTTGCGATTTACCTTTGCCTTCTGCTGCCTTATGCGGTCGCCCTAACTGCCAGCGGCGTTGTCTCGACTGAGAAGATCTCAAGTTCAGCGCCGCGGAAGCTGGCGCCC
>NZ_JANGBP010000321.1:0-327 GCF_024462535.1 Adlercreutzia sp. DFI.6.23 | reverse complement strand
GGGCATCTCCCGCGCACACCACGAGCGACACTCGGTCGCCCACGGCAAACGACAGCGTCTTGGCAATGCGCGCCGGCTCGCAGCCCACGGCCTGAGCCGCCAGCTCCACGGTTGCGCTGGATGTGGGGAATGCCATAACATCCCCCTCGCGCCCGAATTCCGCAAAATACGCCTTCACCTTATCGATCGCCATCTCGCGTACCGCCTTTCGCCACCATCTTCGACGTTGTGGAATAATAGCACGACACACATCTCCGGGAAGCCCTGAGGAGGAATCATGATCTCGTTCGAGAACGACTATTCCACCGGCGCCCATCCGCGCATTCT
>NZ_JANGBP010000320.1:0-327 GCF_024462535.1 Adlercreutzia sp. DFI.6.23 | reverse complement strand
GCGCAGTCCGAGTGTGGCGGCGCGTCTCCTGGGCGACGAAGAGGCCGAGCGCGAGGACGCCTTCGGAACGAACGTCTCGTGCTATCGGCTGCCGGATGGCGAAGGCGGCAGCGTCGCGATCCACCCCTTCGAGTACATGGTGAAGACGTCGAACCCCGATCTGACCGCCGCCATCAAGCGCTTTGCGGCAGCCGTGGACATGGAGGCCATCGACGGACTCATCGTCAGCGTGCCCGAGGAGGCCTACGGCGTCGTGCTTCTATCGGAATCGATGCGCGAGGAGCACAAGCGGCTTCTGAGAAAGCGTCTCGAAGAGGGTATTCTTCC
>NZ_JANGBP010000032.1:0-652 GCF_024462535.1 Adlercreutzia sp. DFI.6.23 | reverse complement strand
CAGATGGCAGAGGTAGCGGGCGCAGTTGCGTTTCGTTCCCTTTGGGATGATAGGGATTGGTCCATTAAGCGGTGAAACGAGTTCCTGAACCTGCTCGAACGATTTAACGCTGTCGAAAAACAGGATTCCATGCCAATGCGGCTTCTTTGGTGTACCGTCCTCGTTCACATCGGAATCGTGGAGCGGTGAGACAAGGCAGTCGACAAGCCAACCGTTGATAATCTCGCGCCAGTTCTCCGGCGCACTATCTGGATAAAACTCAAAGAGCCAGTAATCCTTACGTGGTGCACGTTTCTTTTCGTACTTCTTATCCGCACGTTTCTGGGCTTCAGACCTAGCCATGCTATAATCTCCTTGTCTTGAATGCCCCTGCTGCCGCCAAGCTTGCTGGGGCTTTTCTTTTTTCATCTGCGCTTGTAAACCTCGCGTCTATGCGCAACATCGACCACGAGAATGACGAGCCTGCCGTCATTGATGTCGCACAGGATTCGGTAGTCACCGACCCTGTATCGCCACACGCCTGCCAAGTTTCACGTCAATGCCTTGCCCCTGCTTCTTGGGTCTTCGAGCTTCGCTATCTCGTCAAGCTCGTCAAACACCCGCGCGGCAACGCCCTTATCGAGCTTGCGCATCGCCTTGTCGGCGTTCCTCG
>NZ_JANGBP010000319.1:0-327 GCF_024462535.1 Adlercreutzia sp. DFI.6.23 | reverse complement strand
AACAGGTAGTGCTGTCCCGAAATGGCGAAATCGTAAGAGGTCATACAGGTTCCCTTCTTCGATGGGATCTCTTCGTGTGACATGATACCCGATAGCCGGGCGAAGCGCCTCGCCCGGCTTTCGGATCGAAAATTCGCTGCCTACTTCGCGCTGCTGCGCTCGTCGATGAAGCGGCTCGCCTTGTGCTCGGAGGACGTGCCGAGCTTGCCGGCGTCGTAGACGATGACGCGGGCCGGCTTCACGCCGGTGTGGGCCTTCCGCGCCGCCGTCACGCGGGCGGCCACGGCGTCGAAGGGCTCGTCGGAGCCCTGGGCGCGCTCCACGGAC
>NZ_JANGBP010000318.1:0-328 GCF_024462535.1 Adlercreutzia sp. DFI.6.23 | reverse complement strand
GTCCTGCACCACGCCGAGGCGCCCGGCGATCGCGTTCACGCGGGCCAGCTCGATGCGGCTGTCCAGCACGATGCGTCCCACACCGGCGGAGATGGCCTCTTCCAGTTCGCGGGGCGGCTAGTTGTTGCCGAGGACGAACACGCGCTCCATGGGGAAGTCCACCGAGCGGGCGCAGGCCAGCTCGCCGCCGCCGGACACATCCAGGCTCAGCCCCTCGGCCTCGGCGATGCGCAGCACTTCCTTGTTCAGAAACGCCTTCGACGCGTAGATGATGTCGGAGTTATCGTAGCGGCTGCGGAAGGCCTCGCGGTAAGTTTCCATGCGGTGG
>NZ_JANGBP010000317.1:0-328 GCF_024462535.1 Adlercreutzia sp. DFI.6.23 | reverse complement strand
ACCGATACCGGTGCCGCAAACGAGGGCGTGGGCGACGCAACGGCGCCCACCCAGCAGCCTGTGGCGCCGACGAGCGCCAAGTTCAGCTACAACGTGCCCGAGGGCTCAAGCGTCTACATCGAGGTCGTCCAGGACGGCAAGACCGTGGAGGCGGGCGATGTCACCGGGCCCAAGACGGCCGATTTCGATGTGACCGGGACGCTGAAGTTCGTGCTTTCCGGCGATGACGAGGACATCGCCGCCGTCAAGCTCACCCTCGACGGCGAGGAGGTGAAGGCCGAGGATCAGATCGGCCGCGGCGTCTACACCTACACCGTCAACTTCGAGG
>NZ_JANGBP010000316.1:0-329 GCF_024462535.1 Adlercreutzia sp. DFI.6.23 | reverse complement strand
CGACTTCACCCACCTTACCCTCCACACCTTCGACGCCTCCGCCCCAGAAGGGTTCGGCCGGCCGCTTCGGGTGCAGACGACACGGGTGGTGTGACGGGCGGTGTGTACAAGGCCCGGGACCGTATTCACCGCGGCATGCTGATCCGCGATTACTAGCAACTCCGACTTCACGCAGGCGGGTTGCAGCCTGCGATCCGAACTGGGACCGGCTTTCCGGGATCCGCTCCCCCTCGCGGGGTGGCAACCCTCTGTACCGGCCATTGTAGCTCGTGTGCAGCCCAGGGCATAAGGGGCATGATGACTTGACGTCGTCCCCACCTTCCTCCGGC
>NZ_JANGBP010000315.1:0-329 GCF_024462535.1 Adlercreutzia sp. DFI.6.23 | reverse complement strand
GCCACCGACTCGCCTACGGCTTTGAAGCCGGCGAAGTGGATAATGACGTCCACGGCGTGCATGGTGAAAATGGTCTCCAGGGCCGCGCGGTCCAGAATGTTCGCCTCGTAGAAGGGGAGAGAGGGCCCCGGCGCAACCTTGCGTACCGCAGCGCCGGCCACAGCCGCGACGGCCTCGGCCTCTTCCTCGTTGGGCAGATCGGCAAACCCGGGCGCCACGCCGGTGATTTCGCCCACGCGCCGCACGGCCTCGCGACTGGAATTGCTCAGGTCGTCCACGATGACGACCTGGTAGTTACGCTCAAGCAGTTCCACCACGGTGTGGCTACC
>NZ_JANGBP010000314.1:0-329 GCF_024462535.1 Adlercreutzia sp. DFI.6.23 | reverse complement strand
CGGGCCGCGGTGTCGGCGGCCCGAGTGCCCAGCGTGCCCGTGGGCGCAAAAGCGCTCTCGAAGGCGGTCGGCTCCGACGTTCCCGTCGAGACGACGAAGGCGATGCACCCCGCCGCTCCGGGAGGATCCGCTTTAATGCGGAAGGCGCCCGCATCACCGAGCGCGGCCAGAACCTCGTTCAAAAGGCCCTCCGCCTTGCCCTTCGCCGCGCGACTCACCGGCTCAGCATCCGCTCTCGCCTTCTGGTAGTCGGCAGCAGCCTGGGCGACGGCGTCGTAGTGGTACTCGAACCCGTTGTCAATGGAGGTGGAGGCCGAGGCCACCGATCC
>NZ_JANGBP010000313.1:0-329 GCF_024462535.1 Adlercreutzia sp. DFI.6.23 | reverse complement strand
AGAGGTTCCGCTTAGGCGGCCGCCTACGCGCGCTTTACGCCCAATGAATCCGGATAACGCTCGCCCCCTACGTATTACCGCGGCTGCTGGCACGTAGTTAGCCGGAGCTTCTTCTGCAGGTACCGTCTGAATCTTCCCTGCTGAAAGCGGTTTACAACCCGAAGGCCTTCGTCCCGCACGCGGCGTTGCTGCGTCAGGGTTTCCCCCATTGCGCAAAATTCCCCACTGCTGCCTCCCGTAGGAGTCTGGGCCGTATCTCAGTCCCAATGTGGCCGGTCGACCTCTCAGTCCGGCTACCCATCGCGGGCACGGTGGGCCGTTACCCCGCC
>NZ_JANGBP010000312.1:0-329 GCF_024462535.1 Adlercreutzia sp. DFI.6.23 | reverse complement strand
AGAGGTTCCGCTTAGGCGGCCGCCTACGCGCGCTTTACGCCCAATGAATCCGGATAACGCTCGCCCCCTACGTATTACCGCGGCTGCTGGCACGTAGTTAGCCGGAGCTTCTTCTGCAGGTACCGTCAAAGTCTTCCCTGCTGAAAGCGGTTTACAACCCGAAGGCCTTCGTCCCGCACGCGGCGTTGCTGCGTCAGGGTTCCCCCCATTGCGCAAAATTCCCCACTGCTGCCTCCCGTAGGAGTCTGGGCCGTATCTCAGTCCCAATGTGGCCGGTCGACCTCTCAGTCCGGCTACCCATCGCGGGCACGGTGGGCCGTTACCCCGCC
>NZ_JANGBP010000311.1:0-330 GCF_024462535.1 Adlercreutzia sp. DFI.6.23 | reverse complement strand
AGAAGGAGGGCCTCCCGTGATGGCCAAAGAGGAACTTCCGGAGTGTCCGGTAGCGACGGCGGTGGCGCTCATCAGCGGCAAGTGGAAGCTGCTCATCATTCGCAACTTGCGCAAGCGGCCCTGGCGCTTCAACGAGTTGCGCCGCGACCTTGAAGGCATCTCTCAGAAGGTGCTTACCGACAGCCTGCGCCAGCTGGAGGATGACGGCCTCGTCTTTCGCCACGACTATGGTGAAAACCCTCCCCGCGTTGAGAACGGGCTCACCGAGCTCGGCCGGCAAATGATGCCCGTTATAGACTCGCTCGCAGACTTCGGCGCCTATTACAAGGC
>NZ_JANGBP010000310.1:0-330 GCF_024462535.1 Adlercreutzia sp. DFI.6.23 | reverse complement strand
CATACCGCAATTCGCCAACATGAACGCCGCGACCGGCCGAAAGCTCAAACGTCTGATGGCCCTCGTCAGCACCATGGCCCCCTTCAATCCGAGCATGGCGAGCATTGCCGGTAAGATCGAGGTGAGCCGCAACAATCTTGAGGACTACTTCATGTTCATGGAGAAAGCAGGGATGATAGCCCGGCTCAGGCAATCCGGCTCGTCCATCAACCTTCTCGGTAAAGTTGAGAAGGTGTATCTGGACAATCCCAACATCCTCATGAATCTTGGCAACGAGAGCTCCGACCGAGGGACTGTTCGCGAGACTTTCTTCTTCAACCAAATGCGCGT
>NZ_JANGBP010000031.1:0-679 GCF_024462535.1 Adlercreutzia sp. DFI.6.23 | reverse complement strand
GGCGCAGCTGCCCGGCGCGACCAAGCGCGGCATCTACGAGTACCTGATCGACCGCTGCTACGCCGGCGAGGAGCCGCCGGCCTACAACACGCTCACCAAGTGGATGCGCCGCAACGGCATCGAGTGCGGGCGCCCTCCGGAGGGCCCCGAGCCCCACCCCCGCTTCGAGACGGCGCCCGGCGAGCAGATGCAGTTCGACTGGAAGGAGTCGCTGCGCATGGCCGACGCCGAGGGCGAGGTGTTCGAGTTCAACGTGTTCTCGGCCACGCTGGGCTACTCCCGGCTCCACCGGTTCGTCTACTCCAGGACGCGCACCGAGGACGACGTCATGGCGTGCCTGCTGGCGGTGATGGCCGCCAACGGAGGCACGGCGCGCACGCTGGTCACCGACAACATGTCCTCCATCGTCTCGTCCTCCGCCTCGGGGCGGCGCGTCTCGGCGCGCTTCGCCAGGTTCGCCGCCGCGGCGGGCTTCGAGCTGGAGCTGGCGCGGCCGAGGAGCCCGCAGACCAAGGGCAAGGTGGAGTCGTCGAACCGGTTCCTGTCGAGGCTGGCCGTCTACGAGGGCGACTTCCGCGGCGAGGAGGGGCTCGTGGCCGCCATCGCGCGCATCGAGGCGCGGTGCAACACCGAGCCCAGCGCGTCGACCGGGGTGCCGCCGGCGGTGCTGTTCATGCGC
>NZ_JANGBP010000309.1:0-331 GCF_024462535.1 Adlercreutzia sp. DFI.6.23 | reverse complement strand
GCGGATAGAGCTGCTCGGTGACCACCTCGGTGGGCGACGCCATGCACGCCGCGATCTTGTCGGCGTCAAGACCGCCCTCGCCCACGAGCCGGGAAAGCGCGTCGGAGGTGCCGAAGGCGAGCACGTCGTTGTAGACGATGCCCAGCTCGCTTTCCAGGCCGGCGAAGAGCCGGTCGGTCTCGGCCACCGTTGAGGCGGCCGTGTCCATGGTGGCGTCCAGCTGGTCGATGCCGAGCCCGGTCTGGGCCACGAGGAGCCGCTGGGTCTCAAGAGCCCCGGAAAGGGCCGACGAAGTTTCGGCCAACGCGTCCAGCGCATCGTTCACGGCGGG
>NZ_JANGBP010000308.1:0-332 GCF_024462535.1 Adlercreutzia sp. DFI.6.23 | reverse complement strand
CGCGAGAAGGACCTGAACTACGTCCAGGAGAAGGGCTGCAAGCTCGTGCCCTCCTCCTCGCTCAGTCCCGACGATCCGTCGCTTCTTCTGACGAGCGCCGGCATGGTGCAGTTCAAGCCCTACTTCCTGCAGCAGAAGCAGCTGGAGGCGCCCTATATCGGCACCACCTCCGTGCAGAAGTGCGTGCGCACCAACGACATCGACATCATCGGCACCACGGGCCGTCATCTGAGCTTCTTCGAGCTGCTCGGCAACTTCTCCTTCGGCGCGTACTTCAAAGAAGAGATCTGCGCCTGGGCCTACGATTTCTCCGTGAACGTGCTGCGGCTGCC
>NZ_JANGBP010000307.1:0-332 GCF_024462535.1 Adlercreutzia sp. DFI.6.23 | reverse complement strand
CAACGGTCTCCGAACAAGTTGCCCGCGAGCTGCGGGCGGGCGTTTTGCAGGGCCACCATGAGATCAGGAACTATCCCTCAACCAAGGAGACACCATGGCTTGCACAACGCTTCTCATGGGCCGCCGCGCCACCAACGACGGCTCCACCATCGTCGCCCGCAACGAGGACGGCGAGGACTTCTCGTTCGATCCGAAAAAGATGATCGTGGTCATGCCGGAAGATCAGCCACGCACCTACACGGGAGTAGCCAGCCACCTGACCATCGAGCTGCCCGACAACCCCCTGCGCTACACCTGCACGCCCAACGCCGACCCGACCAACGGCGTGTGGG
>NZ_JANGBP010000306.1:0-333 GCF_024462535.1 Adlercreutzia sp. DFI.6.23 | reverse complement strand
ACCAGGCCATCGGCACGCCGGACTTCCGCAACGACTCCATGATGACCTGCATGCCTCCGCGCGACATCCTGCTGACCATCGGCAACGAGATCATGGCCGCCGCCAACTCCTTCCGCTGCCGCTACTTTGAGTACCTGGCCTACTGGCCCCTCATGGAGGAGTACTTCGAGCAGGATCCCGACTTCAAGTGGACCCAGGCCCCCCGCCCGCGCCTGACCGACCGCTCCTACAAGCACAACTACTACGACGAGAAGATCACCCTTGAGGAGCGCCTGGTGCGCACCGCCAACAAGGACTTCGTGACCACCGAGGTCGAGCCGATGTGGGACGCCG
>NZ_JANGBP010000305.1:0-334 GCF_024462535.1 Adlercreutzia sp. DFI.6.23 | reverse complement strand
AGCCGATTATCGCGCCCGATCGAATATCTGATGCGCAGGGAACAGCCAAGGCAACAGAGCCTTAATGACGTGCTGCGCGATGCGCAGCGGGCGGCGGATGCGTGGAACCGCGAACACGCTGCACCGCAGAGGACGTATCGCGGGCGGGCTAGATGATGTGTTATAGTAGTACCTGTAATACACGACAAGGAGGTGCGACATGGCTACCGCGGTCTCATCAATGAGGATTCCAACCGAGTTGAACGAGCGCTACAGCCGTCTTGCGAAGGAGACTGGCAGGTCGAGGAGCTTCTACGTTAACGAAGCCCTGCAAGAAGCTATCGACCGTTTCGAG
>NZ_JANGBP010000304.1:0-335 GCF_024462535.1 Adlercreutzia sp. DFI.6.23 | reverse complement strand
CGTGATGTCGGGCCGGGGCGTGCCGGATTCCAGCACCGAGCGCAGCCCCTCGAAAATGGCGGCGATGCCGGCCTTATCATCGGCTGAGAGAATCGTCTCCCCCGCCGAGCAGACCACCTCGGCCATGCGGCAGGTGACGTCGTCGCAGATATGGCGCTGCTCGATGACCGCCTCGATGCCCCGCGCAGGGCTTCACCGTGTCCAGATGCGCCGAGATCCCGATGCGCCCCGGCACCGTGCCGGGCAAATGCGCGATGAGGTTGCCCGTATCCGACCCCGTTTCCGCCGCAGAAGCGTCGAAGGTGACCGTGAATCCCATCTCCGCCAGTTTTTCT
>NZ_JANGBP010000303.1:0-336 GCF_024462535.1 Adlercreutzia sp. DFI.6.23 | reverse complement strand
TGACGAGGAGAACAAGGTCTGGGTCGACAAAACCGGCGACGAGGAGTACATGAAGGGGCTCGTGGACGCCGGCGAGGAGCTGAAGATCGTCGGCATTGTGCAGCTGCGACCGGACGCGAAGGCCACGGCGCTTTCTATGGGCATCTACTACACGCCCGAGCTGACGCGCCATCTGATCGAGCCGGCCTCCGAGACCGCCATCGTGCAGGAGTAGCTGAATTACCCGACCATCGACGTGTTCAACGGCAAGGAGTTCACCGAGGAAGAGGAATCGGGCTCGGATTTCTCTATGGAGAACCTGTTCAGCATCGACGAGGAGGCGCTGCAGAACGCCTT
>NZ_JANGBP010000302.1:0-336 GCF_024462535.1 Adlercreutzia sp. DFI.6.23 | reverse complement strand
GAAATCGCCGGGCTGGATGGAGGACAGCAGCGCGTAGAGCGCCGCGTGCAAATCCTCGCAGCCCTCGAACATGGGCGCGAAGGACACTTCCACGCGACCCATGTCCACATCGGTCGTGAACACCTCGGTGAAGTCGGGTTCGGGCTGGCCGTTCTTCAGGATGTCGAGCACCTCAGCCTTCGCGGAGGCCACGTCGGGCTGGTCGAAGGGGCACACGCCCATGAGGTAGCCGCACATAGCGATGGCGGACTCCCACATGACGAAGTGCTCGGCCAGCTCCTCCACGGTGTCGATGCGGTAGTTCAGCCGCGGGATGGCCGGGTCGATGTAAGCGAG
>NZ_JANGBP010000301.1:0-337 GCF_024462535.1 Adlercreutzia sp. DFI.6.23 | reverse complement strand
TGGCAGAGACAAGCGAGCAAGACCGGCAACGGGACGAAGCGGGGCGAGAGGCTATCAGGCGCCTGTCTCTGCCATGGGCACCACCTCAAGTTATAGTCTCGGTTAATAATGACTTAGTTATCTTTGACGGCAAAAAAAGAAAGAGCCGTCAAAGCGTGCGATATTTCTCCCAGCCCGCATTGAAGAACGTTGAAATGACCTCGGTCGTCGCGTTAAGCTCCTCGACGCTCTTCGCGTGGATGATATTCTCGGAAAGAGCGCTGTAGAACGCGTGATTGACGATGTGGAGAGACTCCTTCGAGATAACGGCTCGAGCCTTCTCTGCGCCGTGGATTAG
>NZ_JANGBP010000300.1:0-339 GCF_024462535.1 Adlercreutzia sp. DFI.6.23 | reverse complement strand
GTCGCAGGAGCCACCTCGGTAGCCTCGGCGATCTCGGCAGCGCGCAGGGCGAAGCCGTCCATGGCCGAATGAGCGAAGGGCGCAACATCGATGTCGCTTGTCTGATCGGCCGCCACCACACGCCCGACGGCATCGAGCAGCTCCACCGTTTCCACGGGAAGTTTCTCCACGGCCCCGCACACGAGCGCGCGGGCCTCTTCCAACGGAATCATTTCTCTCACAGGATCGGTCCTTCCCTTCCGCCCCGCCGCGCCATGCTCGGCTCCATCGCGCCACAGCAGCACCGCGAGCACGGAATCCAACCGTCGTAGTTTCACTGGGGATCATTATAACTATTGC
>NZ_JANGBP010000030.1:0-712 GCF_024462535.1 Adlercreutzia sp. DFI.6.23 | reverse complement strand
GTGGCCGTAGCGCCCCATTTCGAGGAGGCCACCGACGCCACGCTGTGGGCGTGGCTCGCCTTCGGGGCGGCCGTGCTAGGGGCGCTACGGCCACGAAGTCGCGCAGCACGAACCACACGAGCACGAGCGGCACCACCGTAAGGATGCCGTTGACCGCCGCCAGCGCCGAGCCCGCGAAGGCGAGCCAGCGCCGCGACCCGGCGAATTGCAGCAGCTGCATCACGGCGTTGCCGCCCTGGGGCCGCTTATCCTGTTCCGTCGCCATTGCTTCCCCTTAGGCCGCGATCTTCGCGAAGTGCTTCTGGAAGATGCGCAGTCCCAGCCAGCTGCCGAGCGCGGCGCACAGCGCCGTCTCGCAGCCGCAGATCGGGAAGGCAGGGCTGTACACCCAGTTCACGAGCCCCTGGCCGTACTCGGCCGTCATGCCCATGTCCACCACCATCTGCACATAGGACTCGCCGGCGAACAGGATGAGCGAGATCTGCCCGAACCACCAGCACAGCACGAGCACCGCCCAGCACACGACCACCGTCCACTTCGCGCGGCGGCCGGCCATCATGACAAGCTCGCAGAGGGCCGCGCCGGCAAGGATGCCCACCGGGCCCGTCCAGGCCATGCCCATGACGAAGCCGAGCAGGGCCATGATGGCGCCGGCGATGAAGGCCGCCCTGCGCTTGGGCACCCGCGCCATGAGGTAGGTCCACACGATGCC
>NZ_JANGBP010000003.1:0-313271 GCF_024462535.1 Adlercreutzia sp. DFI.6.23 | reverse complement strand
CGCGCCCTGGGCGGCGGCCCGAGGTAGCGCGGGCGGCCAAAGTGCGGTAGCGCCCCCGGCCGGGAACCGGGGGCGCCGCCGGCGGGATAGAGTGGCGCGTTCGGCTGATTTTGCGGTAGCGCTAACAGGCGACATCCTCGGCGGCCGACGCATTGAACACGCGCCAGTGCGAGTCGTCCCCCGCGACCAGCTCCGGGGCATCCAAGCAGACCCGCTCGATCGAGTAGACGGCCTCGCCCGCCCTGAAGGGGTCGGTCGCGCAGAAGAACACGACGAAGCTCTCCGGGAGCAGCCCGTAATCTTCCCCGGGGCCCAGCTCCGTCGCGTCGATCGCCGCCTGGTAGTAGCGCATCCGGCGCCCTATCCGGTCCTCGGGGGAGACCTGCATCTCGATGTCGAACACGCGGCTTCCCTCCCGCGCGAACACGTCCATGCGGACGCCGCGGCTCGCCGCCGCCGGCTCCTTCGCCTGCTCGGCGTTCAGGTAGGTTATCTCGCCCACCTCTATCCCCAGCGCGGCGCGCAGGACCTTGCGGCACACCTCCTTTTCGCATAGCACGCGGTTGAACATCCATCGATCGGAGAACTTCAGAAATCTCTTCGGCATGGCGGAATCCTCTCATCGGACATCACGATTCCCCAAGCCTACGACAGAGCGACCGCAGAAATGACGCGGGAATGCCCCGGTCAGTTCCCCGCGCCGACCGCACTTGTGCCGCAGCAGAGTCGCATCGGAGTCCCCGCCCGCCCCTCGCCGACCTCGGCTATCGACCTTTCGTCACAATAGGGCCTTCCGACAGCTCCGCATTCGCATCCATTTCATATGATTTCTCGCCGAAGACAATGGAACCGAGCCTCACGCAGGGGACGATCTCGACCGCGGCCATGCCCTTCCCCCGTCGCCTTCCTCTACCATCCTTGGCGAACAGGATGCGGAGATAAAGACGGCCTCGCGAACGCCCCATGGGTACTTGACCATCGCGCACAACGTCAGCAGCGTGAGGTTCAAGCGCCGGCTTTCATAAAGACCTGCCCCGCACGAAGCGAATTGGCATTTCCCTCGAAGTAGCGGAGACCCAAATCATCGAGCACCTCGCTCAGATCGCCGTTCAAAGGCCTCATTCCGGTTTGGGGGGGGGACTCGCCCTACTCGAAGCTGATGTTGCCTATCTTGGTGCCCTCGGGCAGGTCCTTCACGGCCTCCCACAGCTGGTCAGTCATATCCCAGTACACCTCCATGTCGGAGACCTCCATGTTCTCCAGGGAGTCCTCCCCGCCGAGGAAGAGAGGGATCCTGTAGCCGCCGCATTCCATGCGTCCCACGGGCGCATGCCCCTCCAGCCACTCCCGATACCTCCCGACCCCAAGACACGCCTCGCTCTGATTCGGCATAACCTCGTTCAGGAAGACTGCCACGTCTTTCCCGATATAGTACATATCGAGAGTTGCGATTTCCAGGAGAACCACGAGCTCCTTCCCATCGCCGTCCCGTTGATCAACCGCAAAGCACCGCCCCATCCAATCGTATCCGATCAGATTAAACTCACTGCGAAGCTTCGTGAAGCATCCGGACACCACCCGATGCCATCCCTCGAGATCACTGCGCTCGAACACCCTGAACACTCCATCGCCGAACGACCGGCCGCCCAGGCCGTCGATGAACGCGTCGTAGGGATCGGCCGCCCCGTCCTCGAGGACCGGGGCCTCCCCGAAGTACTCCAGAAACTCCGCGAACATCGAGGGGGTCGCCCTCCGCCGGGCCCCGCGGCCCTTCCTCCTCTTGAACAAGTCGAACATCTCGCTTCCTTTCACTCGAATATCACGTTGCCGATTTGGTGCCTTCTGGAAGATCCTTTATCGGATAGCGTATCTGAGCTCCCATGCTCCGGTTGACGCTGGCGTCGAGGGGGCGCATGTTGCTCACATGGTCGGCGCTTCCCAGCTGAAGATCTATTACATGATCGACATCGTAACCAGCAGGCACCGAGTCTTTCCCGTATTCCTTCTTGAAAGCATCGGCTGCCGACCCATTCCTCTTCCCCACGGTCGTCTTCACTGTGTCCGCTCTCGACAGATCCCGAGCCTTCCTCGTCGCCTGGGACATCTGGATCTCGTCCCAGATGTCCTTCCTCTTCAGCACAAGATCGACAGTCCTGTCGAGACGCTCGCCGGCCCGAATCGTGCCCGCCGTGTTGCTCCCGATGACGTTCCCAGCAATCTTCGGCGAGATCTAGACAGCTTGAATGTCATCAGTTGATCCACTGCAAACAGGCCATGTCGAAAAGCTTGGAAAACTTGCCAGAAAGACGTCCTTCATCTGACGAGGTCGATCCTTCTGCCTCTACGGAACCTCCTCGATGCTGCAAAAAGGGGCGTCGGAGCACAGGCGCGTTTCCTGAAAATGTGTTTCTCGGGGGTGCAGCTCTCGGGGAGCACTTTTCGGGGGTGTTTCGCGGGCATGAAAAAGGACGCCCGGTGAGGCGTCCTGTGAGGTGCGGGTTGTGGCAAAGACTAGTTGGCCACGTTCACAGGGATGCGGGAGACGGCGCCGATGGGCTTGCGGGCCGGCTCCTCGATGGGGCGGTTGATGATGGCATCCAGCTCGACGGCCTCATCGGTGCCCGGCTCGGGGGAAACGTACTCAAACAGGTCGCCCGGCTGGCACTGGAGCACTTCGCAAATGCGCTCCATGGTGGAGAAACGCACGGCCTTGATGTGGCCGCGGCGCATGCGCGAAATGTTCACCGGCGAGATGTCGATGCGCTGAGAGAGTTCGTTGACAGACATCTTACGATCCGCCATCACTCGGTCGAGACGAGGAATAATAGGCATATCAGCTCCCTTACACGGTTTCGTCGCTGAGTTGCTGGAGCAGCGCAGCATATCGAAATATTGCCGAAAGTGAGTACATAATAGCAGAAAAGACGAGTACTCCAACATTAATACTTATAACAGGCTCAGTTGACCCTCTATTTACTATCACATCGTAGCCTATGCGTGGAACTACCTCGAATGTCACCCCGAGGGTAAATGCAAATTCGAGAAGTGCAAACATGAGCGCAAGGAACGCAATGAATCTGAGGCGATCTGCCTGCTTTTCTGTAAATGGCGTTTCGCTATTGACTGCATCCTTGAAGATAAGCTTCAGCATTGCCAAAACGCCAAGTACAAGGACTCCATAAAGCACTATATACGCAACAAGCGACATGCCATCGAATCCTGCCGCGCCAAGCTGAGCGAAAGACATGACCAATGCCGTTAACCAAATGAGACCAGCGCCTATTAGCAATACCGTCAGCATCACATTGATCACTCGACATACATGCGAGGCGTGTTTAAGCGATTGCTCTAAAGTATTGCTCTTCGTCACTTCTCAGACCTCCTTTCGCAGTCAAGCGCAATCCGACGCAAAAGGCCAACGCCGGATTGCACAGATCCATGTACAGCTAAAACCCGATCTGAACACAATGGGTGTGGTCGGGACCAATCACCGCACAGATGCTCAGCGGCTCTGCATCGCTATAGAACAGCATGATTCCTCCTCCTTTCTTTGGTTGCGACCTAACATGGCCTCAAAAAGCAGACGGTAGAACGTCCGCATGAGGGCACAATAGGGATCGCGGGCCTCGACGTCGCCCGTGGCGAAATAGGCGCGAGCGCGGCAACCGCCGCCGCAGAGGTAGCGGATGTCGCAGTCGGCGCAGGCGGCCAGCTCGTCCACGCGCGGGGCAGGAGCATGGCGCGCGCTCAAGCAGCTGGGGTCTTCCACAAGCGACCCCAGGCTGAAGGCCTCGTCGTGCATCATGTGGCAGGGAAACACCTCGCCATCGGCCGATACGCTTACCATGGCGCATCCCGCCCCGCAGCCGCACGTCGTCGTCAAGCGCGTGCTCACCGGCGTGTCGGACAACACGGGCACCCCGTCGCGCGACAGGGCCAGCGTTGCCTGCGCCAAACGCTCGAGCGCCGCATCGTCAGGAAGAACCGCTGCCAACTCGTCGCTTTCCACGGGTGCGGACAGCAGGCTGAAGTTCATGGTGGCCCCCAGCGAGTCGGCCAAAGCCACGTACTCGCCCAAAGCGTCGATGTTGCCCGCATGGGCCGTCGGAATGATGTGCGGCGCAATGCCCGCCTCGCGGATCATCTCAACCGCTGCCACGAGACGCTCGAACAAAGGCTCGCGGCGGATGACCGGCGCCGCCTCGGCGTTGGGACCGTCGAAGGACACCGAGACGCGGCCCACGTAGGGCGCGATGGCGGCGAGCTTCTCCGGCGTGACGGCCGTGCCGTTGGTAAGCACGTCCACCGAAGCGATGCCGCGCTCGCGCACGTAAGCGACAATGGCGGGCAAATCGTCGCGCAGAAAGGGCTCACCGCCGGAAATAACCACATGCCGGCAGCCTGCATCGGCCAGGGCGTCAATGATGCCCCGCAGCTCGTCCAGCGTAAGATCGCACCGCGCATTGCGGGCGTCCACCGCCGAGTAGCAGCCGATGCAGTTCAAGTTACAATGATGGGTGACGTGCAGGTACGCCGACTGCAGCGGCGCGGGCACAGCGGACGCGGACGGCGCGGATGCAGCCGCAGCGGCATTCCCAGCCCCGACGCCTTCCGCACGTTCGACGCCTTCCACGCCTTTCCCCAATGTTACGTCGTCGGCCTCCACATCTTCCACGACAAAGCCGCCACGGCGCAAATGGGCGGGCAAATCCGCATGCACTGCGGCGACCTCTGCTTCGGTCACGTCCTCGGAAAACATGCGATGGCACACGGCGGCGCCCTCCGGCGTGAGCCCGATGGAGTAGCCAGTCGCGGTGTTGCCGATCATGGGGATGGAAAAGGGAGCGTGCTCCACTACGTTAGGGCCGAACCTCACTGCACGCTCCTCTGCGCATCATGGGATAGTGCAGTTAGTATGCGGCAGACGCAAGACCTCGAATGCCGAATATGACATGATTTGCGGCGCATCTTAGCAGATGGCGCTATATTTCCCATGGTGCGCCAGGATTATTAGCCATTAAAATGGCCCCTCCGAGGAGGGGCCGAGATTGATCGAGCTGTGACGTGGACGCAGTGAGCGGCACACGCCCGCGCGTCGCGCCGTTTAGCGCTGGCGGCCGAAGAGGTCTTCCAGGCTGTAGCCGTTCATCGACTGCTCCTGGCTCTGCTGCTCCTGCTTGGCCTTTTGGCTAGCGGAGTCGTCGCCCAGGGTCACCTGCACCTCTTTCTCCTGACCACCGCTGTTCACCGTGAGGGTGACGGTGTCGCCGGGGTTCTTGGTGCGCACGTCCAGCATGAGGTCGGAAGCCGACTCAACCGCCTGTCCATCGAAGGCAGTGACGATGTCGCCAGGCACGATGCCCGCCGCAGCCGCACCGGAGTCGGGGGTGACGGCGGCCACGTAGGCGCCGGCGTCGACGGGCAGGCCGTAGCGGGATGCCGTCGCCGCGCTCACCGTGGAGAGGCTCACGCCGAGCTGAGCATGGGTCGGCGTCTCACCGGCGATGATCTGCTGGGCCAAGTTGATGGCGTAGTTCACGGGAATGGCAAACCCGACACCGGAGTAGTTGCCGGAGTACGAGGTGATCAGCGTGTTGATGCCGATGAGCTTGCCCTCGTCATCCACCAGCGCGCCGCCGGAATTGCCGGGGTTGATGGCCGCGTCGGTCTGGATCATGTTCGGGTAAATGGTAATCTCCCCCGTGCCGCCGGACTGCATCGATTCCTGGGCGTCCATAATCTGGGAGCGGCTCGTGGCAGATACGATGCCCGTGGCCACCGACTGCTCCAAGCCGAAGGGGCTGCCCAACGTCATAACCCACTCGCCGATGGTCAGGTTGTCGGAGTCGCCAAGCTCCATAACCGTAAGACCGCTGGCGTCCTTGGCCTTCAGCACGGCCACGTCGGAGGAGGGATCGGTGCCCACGAGATCGGCCTCGTAGGTCTCTCCGGCGACCATGACCTCGTAGGCGCTGCCGCCTTCCACCACATGGTTGTTGGTGATGATGTAGCCATCCTCGGTCAGCACGACGCCAGATCCCTGGGAATAGGCCACCAGATCGCCCGACCCGTCGCCCTGGCCACCGTACTGGTAGCCGAAGTACTGGCTCATCGCGTCATTCTGGGAAGCCTCGGCGTACACCGTGATGGCGGCCACAGAGGGCAAGCACTTCGCGGACACGGCCTCGGCCAGCGTCGGATCCTCGCTGGGCGCGATGACCGTCGTCTCGCCGGTGGAGGGGTCGGTGACGACCGTTGAAGTACCCGAGCCAGAACTGCCCGGAATCATCGCACTCGTAATGCCCCACACGCCGAAGGCGAGTACACAGGCCACGAGCGCGCCGGCGAAGGCGATGAGGAAGGTCTTGCCGCCGTTGCCCTTGGGAGCCGCGTGCTGGGCATGCATCGACACGGGCTCGGCCTCGTAAGTTTGCTGGCCATAAGGCTGGCTGGCGGAATGCTGCGCGGAGCCGGGCGCCTGCTGGGCTCCGTAGCCGTAGGGCTGCTGGGCTCCGTAGCCTGCGTGGCCCGCATAAGCCTGCTGACCGCCGTAGGGCTGAGTGCCCTGGGCGCTGTAGGGCGCAGGCTGAGTCGGCTGCAGCGGTACCGGCTGCTGCGATGCGAGGGTGTGGCCGCCCGAGGCAGAGTCGCCTGGAGGCGTGGGGGTGCTATTGGTGTCGGTCATGGAAGGCTCCTTCGCGTAAGGTTGTCCTTATGTGCGCCAAACCTTAGCACGCTCTAGAACTTCTCAACCGTTATGGCAACCCATCGTCACGCTTGCGTCACAGAGATACACCAATCGGTGTACGCGCGCCAACCACTGCGGAGATGCAACGACGCACGCCGACCGTGCATGGGCCACCGCACCCCGCGCCGACCGCCGCCGAGCCGCTTTCGAGTCGCCTTCAAGGCGTCCTCGAGGCGATGCGAGAACGCAAGCGAGCGCCTAGTCGCGATCGTAATTCGCCAGGAATGCGCGGGTGCGATCGTGCTGGGGATTGTTGATGACCTCGCTGGCCGGGCCCTGCTCCACGATGACGCCACCGTCCATAAAGATGAGGTGGTCGGCCACATCGCGGGCAAAGCCCATCTCGTGGGTGACGATGACCATGGTCATGTGCTCGGCCGCCAGATCGCGGATGACCTTCAGCACCTCGCGGGTCAACTCCGGATCCAACGCGCTCGTGGGCTCGTCGAAGAACAGCACGTCCGGGTTCATGGCCATGGCCCGGGCGATGGCCACACGCTGCTGCTGACCGCCAGACAAGTCGCACGGCACCATCGACTCCTTGTCCGCCAGCCCCATGCGAGCCAGAAGCTCGCGGCCGCGAGCGAGCGCCTCGTCCTTCGGCATCTTCTGCACGCAGATGAGCGCATCGGTGACGTTCTGCAGCACGGTGTAGTGCGGGAACAGGTTGAAATTCTGGAACACGAGCCCGAAACGGGTCTTTGCGGCGGCGATGACGTCCTTGCCCCCGTACACAGCGCGCCCCGCGGCATCGTTGGTGCACACCGTGAGATCGCCGTAGGACAAATCACCCGAGTCGAGCGTCTCCAACAGCGTCATGCAACGCAGAAGCGTCGACTTGCCGCCGCCCGAGGGCCCGATGATGGCCAGCACATCGCCGGCATTCACCGTCAGCGAAATATCCTTCAGAACCTCGTTGTCCCCGAACGCCTTCTTGCCGTTGGTGAGGCTTACGACCGCTTTGCTTTCCATGAAACGCCTCCTAGTCGTGGTAATAATCGAGACGCTTCTCGACACGGTTCAGGATGAATTCGATGAGCAGGCAGAACACCCAGTAGATGAGAGCCGCGATGGCGTAGGGAACCATGGACACCTCGCTGGCGGCCAAGGCCTTCGCAGCGGAGAACATCTCCATGATGCCAAGCACGAAGGCGAGCGACGTGTCTTTCACCAACGTGATGACCTCGTTGCCCATGGCCGGCAAAATACGCTTGATGACCTGGGGAAGCACAATCTTCATGAAGGTCTGGACTTTGGTGTAGCCCAACACCTCGGCCGCCTCGTACTGGCCGCGCGGAATAGACTGGATGCCCGAACGGTAGATTTCGGCGAAGTAGGCGGCGTAATTCAGGATGAAGCCGATAGCGCAGGCCCAGAACTTCCAATCGCTGCCCATGTTCAGGCCGAAGATGTAGTAGGGGCCGAACATGATGGCCATGAGCTGCAACATAAGCGGCGTGCCGCGCAGGATGGAGATGTAAAGCTGCGCCAGCCACGCCAGCGGCTTGAACTTGCTCATACGCGCCAGAGCGACCACCACGCCCAAAGGCAGCGAGCCCACCAGCGTGATGAGGAAGATCTCCGCCGTCAGAGCGAAACCTTCCATGAGAATCCCCATCATGACCGAGAATTCCATCTCCACGTCCTCTCGTCGTCGCTCTTAAACCCACAAGAAGGGCAAGGCCCCCAAGAGCCTCGCCCTCCCTTTTAATTAAATTCTCCCTGACTCCGGGATGCGCCCAAGGAAGTCAGCGAGGTTGTTAATTAATCTACCAGCACCCAGTTGTCGATGGAGATACCGTACTCGCCCCACTTCTCGCACAGCTTGGCGATGGTGCCGTCGTCGTACATCTCCTTCAGCGTCTTGTTCACCGCATCGATCATGGCCGTATCGCCGTCCTTGGCGAAGCCCACGGCGTAGTTCTCGGTGGACAGCGGCTCAAGCTTCACGAACATGTCGGGCTTGGCAGCCATCTGGTAGTCGGCGATGGACAGGTCGCAGGCCACGGCATCCACCGCACCGGACTCCAGCTGCATGAAAGCGTTGTTGTAGTCGCCGATGGTCTGGGCCTTGCCGCCGGCGAAGGTGTCGGCCAGATCCTTCTGGTCGCCCTCCAGCACGTCAAGGGCGGCGGAATCGACCTGGGTCATAACGTTCTTGTCGGCCAGATCATCCAGAGAGTTGATTCCCGAGTCCTTCTTCACGACAACGACCTGCTCGTTGTGCATGTAGGGCTTCGAGAACGCGTAGTCGGCCTCACGGCCCTCCATGGTAAAGCCGTTCCAGATGCAGTTGATGGTACCCTGGTTCAGCAGCGCGTCCTTAGCATCCCAGTCGATGGCTTCAAGCTCGAGATTCCAACCATTGCGCGCGGCCACCTCGGTGGCCAGATCAATGTCGAAGCCGGTCAGGTTGCCATCGTCGCCGATGAAGCCATAGGGCGGGTAAGCGTTGTCCAGGCCCACGATGAGCGTCGTGGCATCGGGGTTAGCGGCAGCGCCGTTGTCAGCCGCGTTGCTTGCCGCATCGTTCGAGCCCGAGCAGCCGGCCAGAAGCGCGGCCCCCAGGCACAGAGCCGCAGCCGCAGCGGCGATCTTCGTCAGTTTCTTCATTCGGTCCTCCCTAAAAAGGTACGCCAGGGAAGTCTCTCGTCTTCCCCACTTTACTTCTTTACTGTGCTAAAGCACTAGAGCGTTGGCTAGTATAGCACAGACCAATGCAATAAAAAGGGGCGAAAGCCACAGGTTCGCCCAAGGAACCTACTTGTTCCGGTTGAACAGCTTGTTGCCCTTCTTAGCGGCGGAGATCTCCACGAGGCGCGGCTCGAAATCGAACAGCTCCTCCATGGAGACGACAGGCACGATCTCGATACACTTCTTCAGACAGGCGTCGGCGCACAAATTGCACTGGACGCAGTCGGAAACCTGGAACTCCAAGTACGCCTTACCCTCGTCCGGGTGCCGATCCACCGCCTTGCGCAGCGCGTCGGTGGGACAGAACATGACGCACATACCGCAGCCGGAGCATTTCTCGACATCGATGGCGATGTCGCCGAAGATGCGCGTGAACATCTCGTCGACGGCCGGCTCGTCCGGATCGCCGATGCGGCTCATGGCATCCAGAATGGCGATGTTGCGCTCGGCCTCGATGGTGGGCATCTTGCCCGCACCGTTCTTCACGCCCAGCTTCTCCCGCAGCGACTGCTCCTGCTTCTGCAAATGAAGCTGCGTCAGCTTGTCGTTCACGACCTTCTCGGCCGCCGACTTTGCCACGTCCTTGGCGTAGTGGCCCGAGGAAGTGAAGAACTCGCGCCGGGCGGCGCCGACGGCCTTTCGCATGTCCTCCACCTGCACCGAAGCCGGGAACTCCGAGGTGCGCGTGATCTGCGCGTCCGACCCCATGGCCTCGATGAGGGTGCGGGTCGATTCCACGGTATCGTCGATGGCGGGCACCGCGCCCCGGTACTTGCAGGTGCGGCAGTCGCCGTCCACCAGGCAGATCTCCGGAATGCCGCGGGCCACCAGTTCCACCAGCAGCTCTTCCTCCATGCGAGCAAGGCAGGGCACCACCGCGTACTTGTCGGGGTCGCCCACGTTGCGGGCCGCTTTGCGAGCGCAGGCGATGACTGTGAGACCGTCGGCGGCGTTAGTGGTCTCGGCAATGGCGGCGGCCAAATCGTCGGGCATCGGGTCCATGGGAACCAGGGCAGAGGTGGGGCACACGGCCACGCAGGCGCCGCAGGCCACACACGCCCCGGCGTCGATATTCAGCTCGTTCTTCTCGATGGTGATGGCGTCGGCCAAACACGCGTCGACGCATTTGCGGCAGGAGGAGTGGCGGTTGCGCACAGCGACGCAGAACGTGGGGATCGTGATGATGGCCTTCGTCTCCAGGGCGTCCATCATCTCCATGATATCGTTCAAGTTCGGCATGGCGCGAACCCCTTTCTGCTATTCGCCGAGGTAGGACTGCTCGATGCGAGCCAGCTCTTCGGGCGTGTTGGCGTTGATGAAGCAGCCACCGCGGGGCTCGACCTCCAGGACGCGGTCCTGGTTAAAGGGCAGCACCGTGACGGCCGGGTCGTCGAAGAAGCTCTGCACACGCTTCTCGCCCCGCTCGGTGCGAGCGTGAACAGCGCCGAGGCAGCCCTCTTTGCGGTACATGGCATGCAGCGGCTCGAAGCCGTGCTTGTTGGAGGGAGCCACCACGTCGGCTCCGCTTTCGTGCATGGCAAGCGCCTCGGCCACCACCAAACGCGCGCTCGCGAACACCATGTCGCAGGCCACAACGGCCACGTACGGGTTCTCGGCAGCAGCAAGCGCGGTATAGAGTCCGGGCAAAGCGCCTCGTTCTGCATAGGCGTCGCCCACGAGCCTGATGGTCAGATCGGGGTACATATCATGGAGAAAGCCCAGCTTGTCGGCCTCGTTGGTGGTGATGATAAGCTCGTCGGCCACGGGCGACAGACGCTCGACGAGACGGCAGATGAGGGGGCGCCCCGCGAAGGGCACCGTCGCCTTGGATTGCCCCATGCGCCGCGACTCGCCACCGGCCTGGATGACCACCGTGACGCGCGGCCGCACGTAGTGCTCGGAAAGGAAGTCGGCCAAAGCGGCCACATCTTCAAGACCGATGGCGGGAATGCCATAGAGCGCCGCAGCCTCCTCGGCCTCGGGAATGTCGGTCACCACAGCCACCGTGTTGGTGGAAGGCATCTTGGCCGCAGCATCGGCGGCAGCCGAGTAGTCGGACGCGCCCGGCATCTCGCCCAAACCCGGTACTTCGCCCGCGCCGTCGCGCCCAGCCGCGTTGCCCGCGCGGTCGACCGCGCGCCCCAGCTGCGTGAAGTCCGTCGTCAAAGGCAGGCCCTCCCGGGCCGCCTTCACGAACAGGCGAGCCGCACGGCAGTCGGCCTCGTTGCCCGAGCGCATGATCTCGATGGTGGGCAACCCGCTTTTGCGGTAGCCCTCCACCACAATGATGTCGTGATTCGGCATCGAGCGCACCAGCTCGCTGCACTCCACCTCGTCTTCCACGGTCTTGATGCGCGCCACCTGCCCCGGGGCCGCAATAACCGTTTCGGAGGCGCCGGCGGCCCTGTGGCGGTAGGAGTCCTTGCCGGGAATATCGATATCGAACCCGCGATGGGAATGGTGTTTGATGGAACCCACGTCGAGCCCGCGGCCCACCAGCTCGGCGATGAGCCGCTCGATGAGCGTCGTTTTGCCGGAGTTGTGCCGCCCCACGACGGCCACAGCCGGACTTGGAATATCGATCATAGCTGTTACGCCCTCCCCTAATGCGGCCGCCTGGGCCGCCGTTTTGTTCCGGGAAAGTATAGCACTAGGGCGCAAGGTATCGATTGCAGGGCGGCGCAAGCACCGCCCCTACGGGTAAAAGCCTCTACCTCAAGCCCTCCGAGTCGAGCGATGCGGCTTCCTCGATGTACTCCTCCACCGGATTGTCGCCGAAGTTCGGCAGATCCGCAGTGGTCCAGCACTCGCAGGCGGGCATGCCGGGCACGCTGGCAGCGATGAACACCGGATCCTTGCCCTCCTTGCGCTGACGGGTGTAGTCATCCAGCGCGGCCAAGGCCCACTTGCCGAGCAGCAGAATGGCCACAAGGTTGATGATGGCCATGAAGCCCATGAAGATGTCGGCCAGGTTCCACGCCAGATCGAAGCTGTTCACGCAACCGTAGAAGATGGCAGCCAGGCACAGGATGCGGAAGACGAGCATGCCCCACTTGGTGTTCTTGAAGATGTAGCGGAAGTTCGTCTCGGCGTAGAAGTAGTTGCCGATGAGGCTGGAGAACGCGAAGGCGAAGATCGCGAAGGTGATGAAGTGGATGCCCACCTCGCCGACGGCGTTGTTCACGGCCATCTGCACGAGCGGCATGCCGTTGAGCGCCATGGCAGCCTCGGGATCCTGCACCCAGAACACCATGACCATCATAGCCGAGCAGGTGCAGATGAGCAGCGTATCGATGTACACGGACAGGCTCTGCACGAGGCCCTGCTTCACCGGATGCGACACGCTGGCGGTGGCGGCGGCGTTCGGGGCCGAGCCCATGCCGGCCTCATTGGAGAACAGGCCGCGCTTGATGCCGAGCATGACCACCGAACCGGCAAAGCCACCGGCGATGGACTGGAAGTTGAAGGCCGACTGGAAGATGGTGGCAAACACGGCCGGCAGCTCGCCAATGTTGGTGATCGTGGTCCACAGTGCAATAAGAATGTAGGCGATGGCCATGATGGGCACGATGATGGAGGTGATGATGGAGATGCGCTTCGCGCCGCCGAAAATGACGAAAGCGGTGAACACGATGAGCACGATGCCCACACCGACCGCCGTGCCGTTGGTGGCGTAGTCGGGGATGTAGTACTCGAGCGCCGAGGTCATGTTGAAGGCCTGCAGGCCGTTGAAGCCAAAAGCGAAGCACAGGATGAGCGCCCAAGCGAAGATGATGCCGAGCCAGCGCTTCCCGAGGCCCTGCTGGATGTAGTAGGCCGGACCTCCCCGGAACTCGCCCTCCTTGCCGCGAATCTTGTAGATCTGCGCGAGCGTGGACTCGATGAAGGCCGAAGCCGCGCCGATAAGCGCCATGAGCCACATCCAGAAGATGGCGCCCGGACCGCCCGTGGCCACGGCCGTGGCGATGCCGGCGATGTTGCCCGTGCCCACGCGCGAGGCAGTGGACACCATGAGGGCCTGGAAGGATGAGATGGATTTCTCGCCCTGGACATGCTTTTTCTCCGTCAGCTGAGTGAACATGTCCTTGATGTAGCGAATTTGCACCGCCTTGGTGCGGATGGTGTAGTAGATGCCCACGAACACCAGCAAGATCACCAGAATGTAGGTGTACATAAAGGAGTCGATCTCACCAGTCCAAGCGACGAGCATCTCGTTCAAATCGGCCATAGATGCTTCCTTTCCGAAAGCGCGCCAGGCCCTGCAACCTGGATCGCCTTCCAAACGGGCTCGCCTTTCTGCGGTCGAATCCAACAGAGCGCAATAGGCACGCCCAAACCAGGGATTCGTCGCAGGAAAACGGCCTCGGATATACGCGCCGGCCTCTTTCCGACGCAAGACATGCCTGTATTCTACCCTACAGCGGGCTAAAGTTAGGCGATATTATCAGGGTATTTTGAACGCCCCGCGAAAAAGTGGCGCTGTTTTCCGCCGGTTTCCCGTCGATGCGAAGCCGAGCCGCTACTTCAGCGCAGCGGCGACCTTGCGGGCGGCGGCGGTGATGGACAGATCGTTCACATCCACGGTAATGTCGGCGTACTTCTCATAGAGCGGCAAGCGCTCGTCGTAAAGGTCGCGCAGGCTCATGCCGATGCCATCGCGCATGACCACACCGCGCTCGGAGAAGTCGGCCAAACGCTGCTTCAACTCGTCGAAACTGATCTTCAGATACACCACGCGGCCGATGTCCGACAGGTGGTCCATAGCCGGCTCGCTGTAGATGGCCGAGCCGCCCGTGGCGATGACGGAATGATCGAAGGACATCTCGGAGAGCACCTGGTTCTCAATCTCGAGGAAGGCGTCGGGGCCCAAGGTGTCGATGAGGCGCTGGAGCGATTTGTCGCAGGACTGCTGGATGAGCAGGTCGGCGTCGACGAAGTCCATGCAGAGAATCTTCGCCAGCACGATGCCGAGGGTCGATTTGCCCGCACCGGGCATGCCGATGAGCACGATATTGTCGCGACCGGGTTCGAAGGACTTCTCTTTCATATTAGGGCCTTTCTCGTAGAAGGTGCCGACGGCCGGGCTATGGTCGCCGAAACGGATGGGCAGCTTCGCCCCTATGATACTTCAGCGCGCTTATGGGCGGCACGTAACGCTTCGTCTAAGGATTGGGAAAACACTGGAGCTAGGGCGGCGAGGAACGCCGCTTCATCGACAGGGGCGGCAGGGGCAGCGGCAGGGGCAGCGGGGGCAGCCATCGGGGCCTTCTCCCGAACCGCCGTAGCGGCATCTCCGGCATCGGCGTCTCCCGCGTCAGCGGAAGCACCGAACCCGAGGGATTTAAGCGCGCCGAACAGATAAGCGTACGGAATGAGCGCCGCGCGCTCGTCGGGAGCGAGCTTATCGCCCTCGAGCGACCAGCCGCCATCGCGCATCCAGTTGCGCAGGGCCTTGGCATGGGCGGCGATGTCGTTGCCCTCGGGGGAGCGCCGCATGGTGTAGTTGCCGAGCACCCCCATGGCCGCCGCCGTGGCCAGGGCGAGCACGCCAGCACGCCAGCTGACCCAAATGATGGCCGCTACCGCGACAACCGCCAGGAAAATCGCTGCCCCCAAAACGATATGCTGAGCGCGACGGGAGGCTGTATCGAAGAAGCCGTAGGGCTCAACCAAAGCGGTGAGGCGGCGCTGCCAAGCAGCACTGGCCTCCAAAAGATCGCGCGGATGTTCGTGAGCCAAAACGGAAAGCTTGGCGCGGCTGAGCGTCCGACCACCCGTGGCGACCATGCGCAGCAGCCGCAGCGTGGCCGCATCGAGAGCGGCCTGCTCTGCGTTGGCCGCGACGGCCGCATCGGGCGCATCGGGCGCATTGGCATCAGCAGCCCGAGGCGCAGCAAGGGCGACAGACGACTCACCCTCGATCCTCTTCGCCGACTCCTCTCCCGCAGCAGGTATGACCAGCTCATCGTCTCGCACTTCAAGAACACCGCGACGCACCATATCGAGCACCGTAGCTACTATGTCGTCGGGGCTCTCGTGGTTCCAGCGCCACAGACGACCGAGCACGGCTGGCGCCATGGCGTCGGCAGGCGGGTTCATCCAATAATCGTCGCGAAACGCCGGCGGCCGCTCTCGGCCCCAGCGCCACCAAACGATGAGCGCCGCCAGCAGCAACGCCGCAGACAAGCCCAGCAGCCCCAAAGCCAGCCCAAGACGAATAACCTCCTGAGACGTATCCGTATCGACCCACGTTTCCTCGTAACGGCTCGTCCAGTAGTACTGCAGGGTGCCCTGATTCGCCAGGCGCGCCTCCTCGCTCAGGTTCGTCAGCCACTCGACGGGGAACATCACCCGCGCTTTGGCGTACATCGTGGGCTCGACCGCAGGATCCGTGAAGATCACCGTACCATCGGAGCGAATATCCACCTCGCCATCGGCAGGGCCGTGACCCCACGCATAAACATTTTCCATGACCTTCACGGAGTCGTCGGCCGCTACAGGCAGCACCACTTCTGCCCGCACATCGGCCAAAGCCACATCGTAGTCCTGGGGAACATAAAGCCATTGGAAGTCAGCCGCGTCGTCAAAGGCCTCGATGGCGTCTTCCACGCGGTAGACCACCTCGAACATGACGCGCTCGGGCATGGCATCCACGAAAGCGTAGAGCGTATGCTGGAACTTGTCGTAGGCCCACGCGTCGTGCTCGGGCCCTCCGCCGCCGCGCCAGGGCAAAAGGAACGTCGTCTCGGGAAGCTCCGTCCACTCCCCGGCAAGCGCACCATCGCCATCCACCGGCGCCATGCGCACCCGTTCGATAGTAACCTCAGCCCCTTCGATGAACCCATCGTAGAGCCACTTCAACCGCTCCGGCGCACTTTCCCCCTCCGTGAGATCGAAGATGCGCTGATCGGTCATGTGCACCGACCCGTCAGTCTCCACCGACGCCAGCAAGTCCACCTCCGAGCACCGATAATCCGCCGCCAGAGCTTTTCCGGGCATGCAAAAGGGCAGGAGGCAAACTATCAGCAAGATGGCGGCGAAGAGGAGATACGGGGTGTTCCAACCGAGCGAGTTCCGCAGCGAACGGAACAGTCCAGTGGGCTGTTCCGCCGAGCGAGGACTGTCTGAGCGAATTGGAATACCCCGTAGCTCCTCCCCAGTGGACTCGCAGCCGCGAATCAAGGTACCCCCTGATTCCGCCCCAAGCGACATGCAACCGGCCCTTTCCACAACCACTAGAGCCCCCGAAACGCCAGCCGCACGTCGTCCAGCACGTCCTCGTCCGCCACCACGATGGCCTTATCTCCCGGATGCAGCACCGTCTCGTCGTTGGCCACTTCCACGTCGCCTCCGCTAGCCACGGCCGCGATGATGGCGTTGTCCGGCAGCAGCACCTCGCTGATGAGCACGCCGTCCTCGTTGGAGAAGTGGCGCATGCGCGGCACCATCACCTCGGCTAAGGCCACGTTGCCGTGAGTCAGCGACGACACGACGGATACCGAGCCCAAAAGCGCTTCCTCCTCGATGAGGTTCGCAATGAGCGTCGTAGAGGACACGCATTCGATGCCCACCTCGCGGAAGATGCGCTCGTTTTTCGGATTGTTCACGCGAGCGATGCAGCGGGGCACGCGGAACACGCGCTGGGCGATTTCGCAGGATACGAGATTCGAATCGTCCTGGCCCGTGGTGGCCACGAACACATCGGCCTGGCGGATGCCCGCGTCCTCCTGGTAGCGCGAGTCGCAGCCGTCGCCGTGAATGACGAGGTACGGGCCTGTCAGCTGCACGGAGAGGCGATCGGCCGTGGCGAGCCTTTGCTCGATGACCGCCACCTCGTTGCCGCTCTTCAACATGATGCCAGCCAGATACGACCCGATTTTGCCGCCGCCAGCGATAACGATGTACATGGGTATCACCTAATCCAGAATGTAGCGCGAGAATTGCGCGATGACGTCGTGGCGCACGCAGGCGAGAATGGAGTCGCCGGCGTACAGCAGCGAATCGGGCGTCGGGATGGAGGACGCGGAGCCGTCGGCACGTTCGAAGGCGATAATACGCACCTCGTGATCGCGCTCGAGTTCCGAGACGCGGATCGTTTTGGCGTTGTCGCGGCTGGAAAGATCCAGCGTGAACCGGAGTACCTCGAATTCACCGAACGTGTCGATGTGGGAGCCGTGGCCTGACACAATCTTCGAGAACACATCTTCGGCCACCAGCGACGTGCCACAGACGTAGTCGATGCCCAGCTGCATATAGGCGCGCTCGTGGTCGGGATTGTACAGGCGCGAGATGACATGGGGCACGCCGAACAGATGGTTGGCCACCTCCGCGCACATGAGGTTCGTGTTGTCCAGCTGGGTGACGGCGGCCAGCACATCGCACTCTTCCACGCCAGCACGGATGAGCACGTCCTCGTCGAAGCCCACGCCCTGCACGGTGCTGCCGTTGAAGTTACGGCCGAGGTTCGCGAAGGCATCGGCGTTCTTGTCGATGCAGCAGACGTTGTTGCCGTTATCCGAGAGCATATTGGCCAGCTGCGACCCCACGCGCCCGCACCCGACCACAATCACGTTGCTCATAGGTTGCTCGTCCTCCTACAAAAGAAAATGCCTTGCGGCATTTTCTCACTAATTTAGATCAATTGCATCTGATTCAGCGTATCCCGATACCAGTTGTCGTAGTTCGGGGGGCAGTAGCGCATGGCGTAGGAGTAGCTGATGGTGAAGCCGTAGCCCCGGGCCAGACCGGCCACGTGGGCGCGGATGGCCGTATCCCAATCGGACCAGTTGGTCTGATCCCAGCCCCAAGCGTTGTGGGACTTGAAGCAAACGCGGCCCTTGGTGGACTCGGTGTTGGAAATGGCCGGAGACCAGCGCGGGTCGATGCCCGCCTCCCAGGCCGCCTCGGCGAAGGTCTCGCCATGACCAGACAGGGGGCTGCCGAACAGGTAATCGTTGATGCGCGCGGACCATTCTTCGATGAACGCCTCGCGACCGATGGAGAAATCCACATCGCCGGCCGGCAGGCTGCCGAAAGTAGCATAGTAGCGGGAGCGCGTGGCGTCGGCCCGATCGATGGCCTCCTGCTCGGCGACGCGTGCGGCCTCCTCGGCGGCTAGGCGCGCGGCCTCTTCTTCGTCGGCGATCTCCTGCACGCCAGCGCTCACGTCGCGGGATGAGGCGGTCTTCAGCGCTGCCTCCTCGGCGACGTCTTCCACGGCGAGAACGTCCGCATCGGATTTGTCTTGCACGGTGTCGGGGGAAACATCGGAAGCGCTGGGATTCTCAGCGGACTGACGGGCGAGACCGAAGGTGGTCGCCCCCATGTCGTGAGAACCGGCGGACGCCCAGCCAGCATCAAGGAAGCCCACGGCCAGCATCGGCAGCACGCAGAGCGCAACCATCGCCAGCACGACGGTTTTGCGATGACTCTGTTTGCGCCTTGTGACCACTCATTCCCTTTCTCGACAGCACGAAACTAAACCGCTCAAGCGGCGCAGCGTGCTGGATTAGGGTGTGGGATTGCTGCAGTAAAGATTGCTATGCTGTTTTGTGTCGCGGATATTTTACCCTAGTTGGCTGAAACCGTGCCGAGGCGGTAGCCGACATCCACGCTTTGTTCGCTTGACAAAACGCACTTTCTGGGTTCCCGCAGGTCTCGCGGGTGCGACTGTGAGCGCTGTCAGGCAGTCGTTACCGACTCTTCACAACTTGCCGATGGCAACTTCTTCACCTGCACGATGGAAATGCGCGAGCGGCGCATCTTCACCACCTTGAAGGCGTAGCCGTCGACCAGCAGCTCGTCGCCCACCCGGGGCACGGAGTCCAGCTCGTGGATAATCCAGCCCGCAAGCGTTTCGTAGTCGTCGGATTCTTCCACGGGCCAGCCGAGTTCCACGGCATCCTCCACGGGAAAGCGGCCGTCGACGCGCCACTGGTTTGGTTCGACAAGCACAATGAGGTCGCGATCGTTGTCGGTCTCGTCGGCAATCTCGCCGACGATCTCCTCGATGATGTCCTCCATGGTGATGAGGCCGTCGGTGCCGCCGTATTCGTCCACGACGATGGCCATCTGCATGCGGGCCTCTTGCAGCTCCGACAGCAGCTTCAGCACGTTTTTCGTCTCGGGCACGTAAAGCGGCTCGTACATGAACTCGGCCACCGGGTCTTCAATGCGGCCGTCCAGCAGAGGGCCGATGAGGTCTTTGTAGGACACGAGGCCTATGACCTCGTCCACTTCCTCGTGATAGACCGGCAGGCGGGAATAGCCCGTGCCGCGCATGCGGTCGAGGGCCGCGCGGGCCGGTTCGGTGTCCTCGGCCATGATCATGTCGACGCGCGGCTTCATGATCTCGCGCACCGTCATGTCGGCCAAATCGAGGATGTCGTTGATCATGCGCTTCTCGTCTTCGAGAAGCTCGATATTCTCGGCCACCATGTCCTTGATCTCGTCCTCGGTAACGCTTTCGCGTTTAGGGCGCAGAAAATCGAGGAAGGCCGGCTTCGAATTTGCAGTGTCGTCTGTTTTACTCATGGGCGGTACTTTACCATATTTTCCGGGATTACTGGTTGCCGCCGGGCTTCAGCCAGTCGAGCCAGGCCATGGCGTCGGCATGGGAGGCGTCGATGAGCGTCGTCGTGGTGCCGCCGGAACCAGCCGCCGTCGTGGCGAGCAGCGTGTCGGTGCCCGCACGACGCTGCAACGGGTTGCTCTTCGTGCAGCCGAACTGGATTTTCTGGCGCGGGAAACTCACTGTTTCTCGAGAAAGGCCGCCGTTGCTCACCTGCATGAAGCGGTGGTTGTAGGCGAAGCTGGACTCCCGGGCCCACAGCACGGCCCCAACGAGGTCGACGACAAGCAGGATGGCCGCCAGCCCATAGCCGCACACGATGACCACGTTCCACCCAATGCTCAGGAGGAACAAATCATCGGAGTCAAGCTCGAGCAGCTCGGCCGTCCCCGTCGCGCCCATCCAGGTAAGCCCCGCCAGGCACAGCGTCGCTACCACCGCGAGCCAGAAGCCGCCGCCCTGGATGATACCGCGACGAATGAGCGCCCGACGCAGGGCCACCTTCGCCACGGGCTTCGCCTCCCGGGGCAGGTCGGCGAACTCCGGCACAAGCCCGGCAAGAATCTCCGGCACGCGGTTCATCTTCACGAAGGGATGAATGACGATCCCCTGATTGGCCAGGGTGTTTTTCTGGCTGCTGCTATCTTCGCTGACGCCGGCGTCAATCTTGCCGAGGGACAGCTCGCAGTAGCCGAGCAAACGCCGGATAAAGCTCTGCTTCACCACCACGGACTGCACGCGGTCGATGTCGATGCCTTGGAAGGTGTGCTGCAGCAAGCCGTATTCCACCTCGATGCGGTTGTTGCGGCGGCGCGCCTTGAAGCCGCCGTACCCAATGCAGGAACCCACCGCCGAGAGCACCCACAGCACGAGCACCAGCACGATGACCCCCGCCGAAACGGCCCCGATCAGGTAGGCCGAAGCCTGGGAGTCGGCAAAAACTAGGGCGCTTTCCACGGCACCATCAGCCGCATCCCCCATCACGTCGAAGATGAAACCGACGATTTGCAGCACGCCGACAACCAGACCGGCGAAGATGAGCCCCACCGATGTGGTGTTGGAAAGACCCGCGAGGAACAGCTCCTTGTTAGTGAGACCGTACTCGTAGGTAACGCGGCCGGTATCCTGAGCAGGACCAGCGAACACGCCGCCCACTTGGTTCCATGCCTCGGCGCCCACATCGAGCACGTTGCCCGCGGCGGCCGGGCTCGGCACGTTGCCGGCAAAGGTCGCCGCCCCCTGAGCCATAGCCGCAATGCCGGCCTCCACCGACTGCGGAATCGGGTCGCCCGCACCCGCCATACCCGTCGCGGTCGCACTCGCCGCACCCGCCATGCCCGACGCAACGGCAGCCTGAGCGGCCAGAGCGTTCTTGCGGTTGTAGAGCTCGGCGCGCAGCCACTCGGCCTGGGCCTTGGTGACGTAGGGCACCACGACGGCCTTGTTCGCCGCGCCTCCGGCCGTGTCGATGGAAACCGTACACACGCCGAACAATCGCTGAAGGAGCGTCGCCCGCTGGTCCACGGACTGCACGCGCTGGTAGGGCACGTGCACCTGCTTCTTGTTGAAGATGCCGGAGCACAGCGTGAATTCGTCGGGGCCGACGGTGAAGTACAGATGCTTGTAGCCAACGACGCGCAGCCCGGCGACGATGCCAAACGTAAGAAGGATGACCACCAGCGTGCCGATGCCGGCCACCGCCATGATGAACCCGGCCTCGGCGCCCATGCCCTCTTCGGCAACGAGCCCAATGATGGTGGAGAAGTTCGCCACCACAACGCATACGGCAATGATGAAGATCGTGCGCACGCTTTCGAGCCAGATGTAACTGTGGTGCACATGGTGGCGCGGCAGCTCAGTCGATGGGGCAGCCGCCGCAGGGGGCATCGGCGCGGGCGCCGGGGCCGGCGGGTTCGGCATGGGCGCGGGCGCCTGCGGGGGCACGTTCGGCGCGCTCATTTAGACGTCCTCTCGGGCCAGACGCGCCAGCTCGGCGGCACGGTCGCGCAGCACGTCGGCCTCTTCGATGCCGAGGCCGGGAATCTCGTGTTCGCCGGCGGCTGTGGCCACGGTGACGCTGGACAGCCCGAAGGCGCGCAGGATGGGTCCTTGGCGCGTGTCAGTGTTCTGTACGCGGATGAACGGAATGACGAAGCGCTTGCGCCAGAAGATGCCGCGAGCAATATCCAGGTAATCCGGCGTAAGCTCGTAGCGCCAACGAGCATAGCGAATGGGCGGCAGCACCACCACGCACAGCACAAGCAGCGCCGCGAACACAATGGCCACGATTAGAGCCACCACGCCAGCCCACGCTTCTTCCGGTGCCACCAGCGCTATGATAGCGAAGGGCAGAAAGCAGCACAGGAACGAGACCGCGATCCAAATGGCATCGTTGATGCGCCAAACGCTCTTGATGCGCGGGTTCAACTGATTGGCGGGCATTTCTCGCATAGCCGAATCCTTCCCTATCCAGGCGACTCCCCGGTCTGGCGCCTCTGGAAGTCGCCACGTGCAGGCGGCCCCGTAAAGGCCGCCACGTTTTCTCGACCATACTACCCCACTTTTCGCCTTCGCAACGAAACCTCAGGGATTCTTAAGGAAGAAAAGCGCATGCGCCAACGTGCCGGTGTGCCTTGATGGAGAGCAGCAGAGAGCCGAGGGGCCGCCCTTCCTCCGAAGCGACCGGCCCCCGACGTGTTGCGAGCCCGGGGAGGGGGATCCCGGGCTCGCAAATGAGTGTCCTTGGCGCCCGAGGGGGATAGGCGCGTGCGGAGGAGAGAAGAGGAGAGAGGGGGGGTTCGTATCTCCCGCTCTGTCGAAATCTATTATAGCGATGCGTTATTCTATATCAAGAATAATCTTTGAGAAAAATAATGGCCCCTGGGAGGCCATTATCTGAAAAGGCATCGGGGACATGCCGAACGCTACTTGCGGCAGCCGCGGCCCTTGCCATGACGATAGTGGCGACCATGCTTGCGCTCACCGCGGGCGCCCATGTCCTTGCACTGGTGGATGATCTTCTCCGTGAGAACGTTCAACGACTCGATCTCCTCGGGCGTCAGGGTCGACAGAATGCGATCGGCCACCTCGGACTGCGCGGCGCAGCGCTTCTCGGCCAGCGCAGCGCTTCTCGGCCAGCGCATCGCCTTCAGGCGTAATACGCACGGTACAAGCGCGCTGGCCTCATATTCCGAGCTCGGCGTAGAGCTCCTCGCGGCGCACCTTGTCCTCCACCGCCGCGGCCACGTCTTCGGAGCGGCCGTCGGCCAGCAGAGCGCCGACGAGGGCGCCAAGCCGGGCCTCGCCTTCCTCCCGGCCCTCCTCGCGACCTTCCTCTCGGCCTTCCTCGCGACCTTCCTCTCGGCCTTCCTCGCGACCTTCCTCTCGGCCTTCCTCACGGCCCTCCTCGCGCGCCCGGCGGCAGCGCATCTCGGTCTCCTGCTCGTAGGTAAGCACGCGGTCCACCCACTCCCTGTCCTCGTTGAACACGCCGACCAGGGCGTCGATCTCCGACGACAGGGGCCCTTCGGCCTCCCCGGTCCGGAGGTATCGTAGCACATCCCGCAGCCCGGGGTCGGCGGAGGCCTCCCACGCCGAGGCGTTCAACACCACCCACGGGGAGGCGTCGCCCACGGCGAGGTCGGGATGGGCCCCGCACCTGCGCTCGATCACGTACGCCGGGTCGCCCTTGCCGTAGGCGTCGTGGCGGCAGAAGAAATGACGCGGGAATGTCCCGATCCGTTCCCCGCGCCGACCGAGACGGAGTCGCAATGCCGCAAAGAGGCGCCATTGGCGACGAACAGCCTTAAAATTGCGCAGAATCACGAGTTATCAGCGTCTGCTCACACATTCGCACCCTTTCTTTATACATTGTTCGTTAATTTCGTCCGCATTTTTCTTCTGCAGACGCTTATAACTCAAGATCTCAGGCAAATTCCGCCCATTCGCTTACTATCGAGCGGTCGAGCACGCCTTCCGAGTAAAACTGGTAACCAACTTACGGTTGCGTAAGGTTGGAAGTTGCTGGGGGCGGGGACGGCGCGCGGGCTTACAATGGGCTGCGATGCTTGCCGTCGCGCTTGAGCGCACGAACCTCGCGCCCGCGCTTGAGCGCACGCACCTCGCGCCCGCGCTACCGCGCCCGAGCCTTGCGCGCGAGCCCCACGTCCGAACCTCGCGCCCGAGCGCCACGCCCTGCGCGGACGGCACCTGTGAACATCGCCGAAAGAGAGGCAGCCATGGCCCAGCGCATTTACCTCATCGAAGACGATACCGCCCTGCGCACGGAGCTGGCCCACGTGCTGGAGCTTTCCGGCTACGCCGTGGCGGCCTACGAGGGCACCTGGGGCGACACCGCGGCCCGTGCCCTCGCTGCCGAGCCCGACTGCATCGTGCTCGATTTGAAGCTGCCCGGCGCCGACGGGCATTCCATTTGCCGCGACATCCGGGCCAAAAGCTCGGTGCCCATCCTCATGCTCACCTCTTCGGAAAGCGAGTTCGACGAGGTGATGGCTATGAACCTGGGGGCCGACGATTACGTGACCAAGCCCTATCGGCCCGCCGTGCTGCTCGCGCATCTGCAGGCGCTACTGCGGCGCAGCACGAGTCCCGCCGCCGGTATGACGATCCTTCACAAAGGCGTGACGTTGAACATGGGCGCCGGCACCGTGGAATTCCAAGGACGCACTGCCGAGCTCACACGCAACGAGCTGCGCATCCTGCAGACGCTCATGCGTAACCCCGGCGTAGTGGTGCCCCGCAGCGAGATCATGTGCGCCCTGTGGGAATCCGACGCCTTCATCGACGACAACACGCTGACGGTGAACGTGAACCGCCTACGCAAGACGCTGGGAGCTTTGGGCGTGCCGGAGGACTTCCTCACTACCCGCCGCGGCGTCGGGTACGCCGTATGAGCGGGCACGGCACAGGCGAGGCGGATACGCCCATCGCCCCCTTCACGCCGGCCACCTACGTGCGCGACAACGTCATCGGTCTGGCGGCGTTTCTGCTGGCCCTTGCAAGCACCGTGCTCATTCTGCCGGCCCTCGGCGTGAACTCGGCGGGCACGCTGCTCGTCGCCGACGTCCTCACGCTCATCGCGCTGGGCGCCGGCTTTCTGGACTACCGCCGCAAGGCCGCTTTCTACCACGAACTGCACCACCTTACCGGGCAGCTGCGCCAAGCCTGCGTGCTTCCCTCCCTCATCGCCGAGCCGCCCTTTCTGGACGGGAAGATCGCCTACGATACGGCCTCGCGCCTCGCACAGCTTTCAGCCGAGGAGACGGCAGCCCTGCGCGACAATGAGGCCGCCTACCGCCGTTACGTGGAACTGTGGATCCACGAGATAAAGACGCCCATCGCCGCCATCAAGCTCATGCTGGCCAACAACCCGGGCCCCGAATCCGCCAAAGTGGCCCGCGAGCTGGAGCGCATCGAAGCCCAGGTGGATCAGGCCCTCTACTACGCGCGATCCACCTCGGTCGAACGCGATTACGCCATCCGCGAGGTGAACCTGGCCGCCGTCGCCCGAGAGGCCTGCAAGCGACACAGCCGCTTCCTCATCGAGAAGGGCTGCACCCCTGCCTTCGACATTCCGGATGCCATGACGGTGCTGGCCGACGAGCCCTGGCTCGTGTTCATCTTGGGGCAGGTGATCGTAAACGCGGCGAAGTACGGCGCCACCGCGCTTACGTTTACCGCCCGCGAAGAGGAGCCCGGCACCTCCCGCGGCCGCACAGTACTTGAGGTGCGCGATAACGGCTGCGGCATTCCCGCCGCCGACGTGCCCCGCGTCTTCGAGCGCGGTTTCACCGGTCAGGTCGGCCGCGCCCACGGTTCGGCCACGGGCATGGGCCTTTACCTGGTAGCGAACTTGTGCGCCTCCATGGGCCTGCACGTGGGCCTCGCCAGTGAAGAGGGCACGGGCACCCGCGTCATCCTCACCTTCCCCCACGACCGCACCCGTAAAGAACTCTTCGGCGCTTAGAAGAGGCGGCCAGGTAGAAACAGGTAGAAACCTGCGCAACCTAACACATTCGTAAGTCAACCGTAAGTCCGATCGATGGAACCATACACACCTCCTCTTTAGGATGAAATCAAGCTCGCGATCCGTCAAATGCAGGAGGCGGATACGGGGCGTTCCGACCGAGCGAGTTCCGCAGCGACTGGAAATGCCCGGTGGGCATTTCCACAAAGCGAGGACTGTCTGAGCGAATCGGAATGCCGCATAGCCGCCTCCGGAGGGACGGAGCATCCCGAAGCCGTCTCCGGACAGGCGGAACGCGAGCCGCACATCCGAGAGAAAGGACTGTCGTGAACACTGCAGGGAAAATCATCCTGACGCTTGCTATCATCGGGGCCGTGGGAGCCTTCATCTCCCACCAGCTGCCCAAAACCGAGAGGAGCTACTAATGGCCGAAGTGTACACCGAACCCACCCCCTCGGCCTTCGGTCCGCGTCCGACCGATCCTGGCACGCCTGTGCCCCTCGATGGCGACGGCACGACGACCCTCGACGGCATCGCCGCCGCTTTCTCCCGCGAGAACTACGTGGCCGGCGCCGCCTCCGCAGCCAGCGCCGCCAGCGGAAGAGGAGCCCACACCGCCCGTGGCGCCCACCGTGCGGCCGACCCAACCCACGCTTCTCAAGCCGGCCACCCCGTCAACGCAGGCTCCCCAATCCTCTCCGTGCGCTCCATCGAGAAGGTCTTCGGCAGCCGCGACTCGGTCACCCACGCGCTGGCCGGCGTCAGCTTCGACGTGGCCGCCGGCGAGTTCGTCGGCATCATGGGTCCCTCGGGCTCTGGCAAAACGACGCTTCTGAACTGCGTCTCCACCATCGATACGGTCACGAGCGGCCACATCATCGTGGGCGGCCGCGATATCACCGGCATGTCGAAGCGCCAGTTGGCGAAGTTCCGCCGCGACGACCTCGGCTTCATCTTCCAAGACTCGAACCTGCTGGACACGCTCACCGGCTTCGAGAACATCTCGCTGGCCCTCACCATCAAGGGCGAGCCGGCCCGCGCCATTCCCGGCAAGGTGAACGCCATGGCCGCGCGCCTCGGCGTGGATGGCGTGCTGCAGAAGTACCCCTACCAGATGTCCGGCGGCCAGAAGCAGCGCGTGGCCGCGGCCCGCGCCATGGTCACCGACCCGAAGCTCATCTTAGCCGACGAGCCCACCGGCGCCCTCGATTCCCGCGCCGCCACGGTGATGCTGGAGATCATGGAGATGATGAACGAGCAGATGGGCGCCACCATCATGATGGTCACCCACGACGCCTTCGCCGCCAGCTACACGAACCGCGTGCTGTTCATCAAGGACGGCGCCGTGTTCAACGAGCTGCGCCGGGGCGACGAGAGCCGCGACGCGTTCTTCTCGCGCATCATGGAGGTCGTGTCGTTCCTCGGCGGGGAGGCCGGCCATGTATCTTAAGCTCGCCCTGCGCAACATCCGCCGGTCGGTGCGCGATTACGCCGTCTATTTCATCACGCTTTTGTTTGGCGTGGCGGTGTTCTACGCGTTCAACTCCATCGGCAGCCAGCAGATCCTCTTCGACATGGAAACCTCGGCCTCCCGAAGCGTGTTCGATTCCACCACCTACATCCTGGGCATGTTCTCCGTGGTGGTGGCCTGCGTGCTGGGCTTCCTCATTCTGTACGCCAACCAGTTCCTCATCCGCCGCCGCAAGCGGGAGTTCGGCACCTACCTGGTGCTGGGCATGACGCCGGGCCATGTGTCGCGCATCGTGCTGTACGAGACGGTGCTCGTGGGGCTGCTTTCCCTGGCCGTGGGCCTCATCTGCGGCGTGCTGCTCTCCCAGGGACTGTCTTTTTTCACCGCCGCGCTGTTCGGCACGACGATGACCAACTACCAGTTTGTGTTCTCCCCCGACGCCTTCCTCGTCACGCTCGCCTGCTTCGCTGCCATTTACGTGGTGGTGGCCGCCTTCAACACCATCACCGTGAGCCGTTGCAAGCTCATCGACCTCATCCGCGCCGGCGAGAAGAACGAGCGCGCCGGCGTGCGCAACCCGTGGGTGTGCCTTGTGGGGTTCGTCGCAGCAGTGGCCATCCTCGCCTACGCCTACGAGCAGCTCATCGAGAACGGCCTCGTGATGCTGGACCAGCCCGAGTTTATCCGCGCCACCATCGGCATGCTGGTGGGATCGCTTCTGTTCTTCTGGTCGCTCGCAGGCTTCGCCATTGCCGTGCTCACGCGGCTTCGCGGCGTGTACCTGCGCAAGCTGAACCTGTTCACCGTGCGCCAGATCGCTAGCAAGGTGAACACGGCGTTCCTGTCCCTGTGGGCCGTGTGCGTGCTGCTGTTCTTCTCCATCACTGTGTTCTCCTCGGGCATGGGGCTCGTGGAGGTGTTCGTTGGCGGCGCGGAACGCTCGAACCCCTATTCCGCCACCTTGGAGGCGGCCGTGTGGTACGGGCCCGATGGGTCGAAGGCTTCCTCGTCGGGCGACCCACTTGATCGCCGCGCCGAGATGGAGGCCGAGGCCCCTGAGCGCCTGGCCCAGGCGGAGTCCTTCAACTGGGACATGGCTGCCGCCCTGCAAGAGGCCGCTCCGGAGCTGTGGGCCGAAACCGTAGGCGCCTTCGCCCAGGTGAGCGCCTATTCAGCCCCGGATATGACCTACGACCCCCTCGTTGCCGCTGCCGAGGCCACCGGCGTTGATCCGTCGACACTGCGCTTGGACGACTTGGGCTCCGTATGCACAACGCATCTCACCGTGGTGTCGCTCTCCGACTTCAACGGCGCCCGCGCCCTACAAGGCCAGGATCCCGTGGAACTGGCAGCGGGCACCTGCGCCTTGGCGAACAACATGGACATGGTGACGCCTTTGGCCCGAGCCGTGCTGGACGCGGCCCCCACGGTGACCATCGCCAGCGAGGAATACGCCCTGGCAGGTCCCCTGTACGACACGCAGCTGGAAGACAACGCCATGGCGGCCACAGCCATGGTCATCATCGCTCCCGATGAAGCCGTAGAAGCCCTGAAAGCCGCCGGCTGCATTCCCGACACCCAGTACTTGAACGTGATGTACGCCGACAACGGTAAGACCGCCGGCGAGAATGACGCGGCCATCGACGACATCGTGGCGGCCCTGCAACCCCGCGACATGGGCGGCTTCGAGAAGGGCACCCAAGGTGCCGACGACCCCTACGCGAGCCTCTTGTGGCCGGTCACGCGCATTCTCACGGCGAACGAAATGCTCTCCCAGTCTGCCGGGCTGCGCCTCATGATCACGTACCTGGCACTTTACATCGGCTTCGTCTTCCTCATTTCCACGGCAGCCATTTTGGCCATCCAGCAGCTCTCCCAAGCGTCCGATTCGACACCGCGCTACCGCATCCTGTGGAAGCTCGGCTGCGACCGAGGCATGATCTACCGGTCGCTTCTGGCCCAGGTGCTCGTGTACTTCCTCGTGCCGCTGGGACTGGCGGTGTGCCATTCCGTCTGCGCCATCGGCGTGCTGTCCGATTCCCTGCTGGACGCCATCGGCGTGTCCTCGGCCGGCCCCATCATGATGGCCGCCGCCCTCACGCTCGTCATCTACGGCGGCTACATGCTCGTGACCTACCTGGCCGCCCGCGGCATCGTGAAAACCGCCCTCACCGAGGGGTAAAAGCGCTATGATGGAGCCTGAAGCTTCCGCAGCCGAAAGGACGAGCATGGAATATCAACAGCTACAAGACGAGATCAAGGCGGCCATGAAGGCGCGCGACAACCACCGACGCGACATTCTGCGCCAGGTGCACACCGAGCTTAAGGCCATTGAGGTGAACGAGCGCCGCGAGGTGACCGAGGCCGACGTGGACGCCATGCTCAAGCGCACCATCAAGCAGACGAAGGAGACGCTGGACGGCTCCATCAAGGCCGGCAACAACCAGGAGCGCACCGACACCCTCACCGAGCAGGTGGCCATTCTGGAAGAGTACCTGCCCCGCCAAGTGGAAGGCGACGAGCTGGCAGCGCTTATCGATGAGGTGCTCGCCGACACGGGCGCGTCCACGAAGAAGGACATGGGCCGCGTCATGGGCGAGCTCACCAAGCGCACCGGCGGCAACTTCGACAAGGCAGCCGCCGCCAAGGAGCTCGGCAGTAAGCTGGGCTAGCGGCAACTGGCAGAGCGTTCCTGCGACCTCAAAGGCCTCCCGCAACTGGGAGGCCTTTCTTCGCTAAATGAGTTAAAGCGACCTAAAACTTTTAAAGCAACCTAAAAGAGTTAAAAGGAAAGTTGCACTCATTGAGTGCAGAATATGCTAAAATATTGCACTCAATGAGTGCAATATTGAAAGAGGCACCCGTGGATCAGCTCTATGAAAACATGCATCGACTGCTCGCGAACACACCGAACCAATTTGTTCGGTATCTCTACCCGCATATTCATTGGGAGAGTCGCATGCTCGGCATTGTCGGCCCTCGCGGCGTGGGCAAGACGACCCTTCTCCTTCAGCACATCCTCAACAGCAACCAGGCAGATGAGTCCCTCTTCGTATTTGCCGACAGCATGTACTTCTCGGAGCACACGCTCTTCGATACCGCTGAGGCTTTCTCGAAAAACGGCGGCACCTTTCTCTATATCGACGAGGTACACAAATACGAAGGATGGTCACGCGAGCTGAAAGCGATCTACGACTCCTTCCCTCACCTGCACGTGCGCTTCACCGGTTCCTCGGTGCTCGACATCGAAAAAGGCGAGGCAGACCTCAGCCGCCGAGCGCCTAAGTACCATCTGCAGGGCCTCTCCTTCCGAGAGTTCCTCGCCATGCGCCACAACATCAGCTGCGAGCCCTACACACTCGAGGAGATACTCGCCCACAAGGCTGCAATCCCAGAGGTCGATCACCCCCTTCCCCTTTTCAGAGAATACCTCGCGAGTGGCTACTACCCGTTTGGAAGCGACCCTGAATTCGAGATCGAGCTCGGCCAGGTGATCACCCGCACCTTGGAGGTGGACATACCGCAATTCGCCAACATGAACGCCGCGACCGGCCGAAAGCTCAAACGTCTGATGGCCCTCGTCAGCACCATGGCCCCCTTCAAGCCGAGCATGGCGAGCATTGCCGGTAAGATCGAGGTGAGCCGCAACAATCTTGAGGACTACTTCATGTTCATGGAGAAAGCAGGGATGATAGCCCGGCTCAGGCAATCCGGCTCGTCCATCAACCTTCTCGGTAAAGTTGAGAAGGTGTATCTGGACAATCCCAACATCCTCATGAATCTCGGCAACGAGAGCTCCGACCGAGGGACTGTTCGCGAGACTTTCTTCTTCAACCAAATGCGCGTCAACCGTCTGGTGACGGCATCGCCCGTATCCGATTTCGAAATCGAGGGCATCACCTTCGAGGTGGGTGGCAAGAGCAAAGGCCCCGATCAGCTGCGGAATGCGAAGAGGGGATATGTGGTTAAGGATGACATCGAGTACGGCTTCGCCAACGTTGTGCCACTGTGGGCCTTCGGCCTCAACTATTAGGCAGCCCAGATACGATGTCTGACAAGGCAGCCGCCGCCAAGGAGCTCGGCAGCAAGCTGAGTTTGCACCGTTCATGGCAGACCGGACACGGAGAAGGCCTCCCACAGGGAGGCCTTCTCAGTTACAGCGCTTTGTCGAAAGCGGGCCCGTTTGGCTTGCCTATGGGCTAGAGCGGGACGCGCGCCGCACAGGTACGCGCCCCCTCCATCCCTAGAAGAACGGGTAGATGGAGATGCCGGTCATGTAGAACACGACGCGCAGGGCGAGCGCGCTCACGAGCACGCAGGCCACGCAGACCGCGCCCCACACCTTCCAATCCTTCTTCGCCTTGCCGACGAAGGCGCCGGCCACGCCGCACGCCGCGGCGATGAGCGCGACCACCGAGAAGGGCAGCGAGGCGCCGGAGAGGGGCTCGGTGACGCCCGTCGGAGCGATGTCCATGGTGGGCTGGGTCGGGTCGAACCAGAAGTCCACCTGGGTGTAGGCGCCCACCGTCGCCTGCATAGCGACGAGGTAGGCCACCACAAGCACCACGTTCACGATCTGGCCGATGACGTTCACCTTGGCGGTATAGTCGAGCGACTCGTCCTTCACGGCGCACAGCACCGCCATGGTGGCCGGGCCGAAGCCGCAAGCCGCACCCAGAAGCGAGCCGATCTGCAGCACGGAATCCCAGGCGGGCAGCGAGGCCATCATGTAGGAGTGGCCCATGACGGCGACGAGCACCACGGCCAGCACTAGGCCGACCGCTGCGAGCCAAGCGGGCACCTTGGCCTCGTCGCCTCCGCGACGCAGGTACACGAAGTACACCACCATGACCACCGCGAGCACCACGATGGCGATGAGCTCCTGGGTGATGCCGCTGCTCAGGTGGCCGAAGCCGTTGAAGATGCGCTCCCAGTGCTCAAGATGGAAGAACACCGCGATGCCGCCCACGACCAGCAGCACGGCCGAGGTGATGAGCGCCGGCATCTGGGCGCGGGTGCCCTGCCCGCGCAGCGCGTAGAGGCACTGCGCACCGAACACGCCCGCCGCCCACGCGAGCAGCGTCGTGAACAGAATAAGAGGCCATTGTAATTCCATAATCAATTCCTAACTAATCATAGGTACGCCCAAGGAAGTCAGCGAGGGTCCGACAGGCGCCTGGAATTGCCCCGCCTTCGCGCCAAGTTGGCTTTGGCCAACGCCGTGCGCGAAACAAGGGGCAAGGCCAGGTGCCTGTCGGAGCCGCAGCGTCGAGCGGTCCGACGGCGCGTTAGCGCCGCCGGAACCTCGTTACTCCTCTCCTTGCCACTTGCGATTGCGCAGGATGTAGCAATGCTTCGGGCCGTTGCCCGTGTCGGTCAGATGGTACACATCGGCCTCGGTGAAGGGCTCGACCCACTCTCCGAGCGTCGTGCGGTTCTGCATCATCTCCTCGTAGGGAGTCGCCAGATCGTGGGTGGGCGCCAAGGCCTGGAAGGACTCCAGCCCCTCGTCCAAGTCGCCGAAGAAGCGGGCGCGGGAACCGCACTGGGCCACGCACTGGGGCAGCTCGCCCTGGGCGGTACGCTGCTGGCAGAGCGTGCACTTCTCGACGACGCGCTCCTCCTCGTTCAAGTAGCGCACGCCATAGGGGCAGGCCATAGCACAGAACTGGCAGCCGATGCACTTGTCCTTGTCGATCTGCACCGTGCCGTCCTCGGTCACGTGCGACGCCTGAGTCGGGCACACCTTCACGCACTCGGGATCCTCGCAGTGCTGGCACTGGATGGGGAGGAAGTACATCTCCACATCGGGCCAGTCGCCGCTCCCGCCCTCTTTAGGGGTGGGGCCGATGCGCAGCGTCTTGATCCAGAAATCGCCGGGCATAACGCCGTTGATGGTCTTGCAGGCCGCCGAGCAGGCCTGGCAGCCCACGCAGCGGTTCAGGTCGGTAACGATAGCGTAGCGGGCCATCTTACATCACGCTCCCATCCCACTCGGGTTCGCCTTCGAAGCGGGCGCGCACGCCCTTGCCCGTGGGCACCCACTCGCGCAGGCGCGGGTCGGAGGCATCATGGATACATTCGACGCCATTCGGATCGCACGGAACCGGATTGCCGAACGGGGAATTCTCGGCCGTGGCCTTGTACACGATGGTCGGGGTGGAACGCATCGTGGCGCAGCCGCCGACGGTGTCCTGGCCGTAGGGGTCGTTCACCACGTTGATGCCCACCAGCTCGAAGCCATGAGAGGCGGTATCGAACTCGGGGAACCACCACGCATGGTTGGCGTTCACGACGCCCTGGGAGATGCCGTAGTACAGATCGAGCACCTCGCGGACCTTGCCCCACGGCGTCTCGATCCACACCCAATCGCCCTGCTTGAGGCCGAGGCGCTCGGCGTCCTTCGGGTTCATCTCGATGCGGGGAGACGGCCACACCTCGCGGCACCAGGGCAGCTGGCGATGCTCGGAGTGGAAGTAGGTGGGCTGGCGGGAACCCGTGGTCATGAGGAAGACGTTGTCGGGCATGGCCTTCAGGGTGTCCTTGTAGCCGTGGTTCATGAAGTAGGTGTCGTCGGCGGAATCGATCAGCGCCGGGTCGTACAGCTCGGGCTTCGCCACCGGCGAGTCGGTGGGCTCGCGGTAGATCGGGAAGCGGTCGTCGTCGCCCTGGAACTGCGGCAGGTCGGAGTGCGCCCACTTGTCGGAGTCCTCCGGAACCTCGCCCATGTTGCAGATGTAGGCCTCGCACACGAGCGACCAGATCTCCACCAGACCGGAAGCGGTCATGAAGCCGGGATGGAAGTCCACGAGCGGGAACAGGTTGAAGCCGCCCTGCTGACGACGCCAGCCCATCTCGTGGCGGCGGAAGGTGCCCCAGCGCTCGGGATGCCACTCGCGGCAGTCCATCCAACCGTGATCGGTGAACCACTGCTTGGCCTCGGCCCAGGTGGGGCCCTCGGGGAACTCGGCGGTGCACCACTTGTCCACGTTGTCCTTCAGCACGCGGTCGTGGTCGGGCCATAGGTAGCTCGGCGCGCCGGAGGCGTCGTAGTCGTCGCCCAGCTGTTCGGTCCACTTGTCGATGAAGGTCTGGCACTGCGGCGCATAGTTGAGGTTCTCGGCCGGAGCGGCGTCCGGATCCTTCGTGTTCCACGGCACGCCCATGGCCTTGTACATGCCCACGTTCCAGTCGGGGTCATAGATGGTCTCTCCCGGAGGCTCGATGGCCGCACAGCAGCAGCCGAACATGCCGCCGGAACCCTGGGAGACGCGGGTGGAATCGAGCTCCATCCAATGCTGGCAGGGGAAGATGATGTCAGCGTTGCCGTTGTTGGGGCAGAACCACAGGTTGATGTCGACAAAGAAGTCGAGCTGCGTGGTGGCGTCCCAGGCGCGGGCAATGTTGCCCATATTCATGATGTCGCCGGACTGGCACACGCCGCCGTGCAGGGCGTACAGGGTCTCCTTGACGTTGTAGCCCACTTCCTTGTTTTCGTTCTCCATGGCCAGCGACCAATCGGGATCCTGCAGGCAGGCGTCCCAGATGCAGTTCGCGTCGGCCCAGCGAGCCCAGAAGCGGTTGAGCGGGAAGCGATCGGCGTCCACCTGGCCGGCCTGGCGCATGAAAATGGTCGTCGGGTTCGGCCAGCCCTGGGAGGGAAGCATGGCACCGCCCATGCGCTTGGCGATGACGATGGCCTCCTCGTCGGTGGGCACCTTGTTGCCGTAGCGCTCGGCGAGCGGGGAGTCCTCGTCGATGAGGTACTGCACGAAGTCCTGCATGTGCTTGGCGACTTCCTCCAGCGAGTAGTCGCGGCCCGGCCACACCTTCGCAGCATCGCCCCACGGCGCCGCCTTCTGCATGTTGGAGCGGCCCGGGTTGCCGTCGAACTGGCTCTTGCAGGAACCGCGGTTGCCGGCGGGCTCGTCGGAGTTGCCCGTCACGCAGGAGAGCATCTGCAGCACGCGGCAGTTCTGGATGGAGTTGCCGTTCTGGTCGGTGGCCAGCTGGAAGTGGATGCCGCCGTTGCCGTGGCGCGGATCGACGCGGGTCGTCCACACCTTCACGGCCTCTTCCGCCTTCTCGCCGGGTACGCCGGTGATCTCCTCCACCTTGTCCCAGGTGTACTGGCTCGTCAGATCGTGGAAGCCGTCCCACACGGTGCGGCACTGGTAGGTCTTGCCGTCCTTCAGGGTAACGGCCACCTCGCCGGGGAACAGCGCGGGCTTTTTGGGCAGGCCGGCCGGATTCGTGACCTTGCCCTTCTCGTTGCCTTCATCCCAATAGGCGTCGAACTTGGCGTCGGCCGGGTCGCACCACGTGCTCGGGTCGGGCAGCCAGCCGGGAGCCACGAGACCCTCGAGCGGATGCTCGATGAACGAGCCGGTGGTCGGGATCTTGTGCATCTCGCCTTCCCACTTGCCCTCTTCGGCGTCCCAGTAGGTAAGCCGGTTGTTGTTCTCGTCCCACACCATGAAGCGCTGGTACTTGCCGCCCTCGATGATGTCGGCTTCGGTGATGAGCTTCGTGCGCATGTCGATGCCGCCGTTGCCCTCCACAAGCCAGCCCTCGGTCTTCCAAGGTTTGTCGTCGCAGAAGAGGAAGGTGGCGTTGGACCAGCGGCGCACCATGGTATCGTCGTAGGCTTCGTTCTCGATGATCCAGTTGAACCAGCCGAGCGCCAGCGCGCCGTCGGTGCCGGGGCGCAGCGGTAGCCAGATGTCGGCTTCCTTGGAAAGCGGCGTCACGCGCGGGTCGACGCAGATGTGCGCCGTGGCATGCGGGGCCACGTCCGAGATGGTGCGGTTGGTGGTGTCGTAGTTGGAGTACTCCACGGCGGTGCCCCACTGCAGGTACACCTTCGGCTCAGCCTCCACTTCCATCCAGGGGGAACCCATCTCGTCGGTCATGATGCCGGCCCAGTGGCGCGGGCCCTTGCAGACCTGGTAGGCCAAGTGCGCGTTCGGCGTACCGAACAGCTGCTTCATGCCCTGGTAGGGGCCGAGCGACCACACGCGCGAGGTTCCGCACATGACGAAGATGGACTGTCCGCCGTACTTGTCGACGACCTCGCCCAGGCCCTGGCCCGACAGCTCGAAGGCCTCGTCCAGGGTGATGCGCACCCAACCGGGATCATCGGAGCCCTTGGGGTTCGTGCGCTTCACAGGGTAACGCAGACGATCGGGGTGATAGGCCGCATGCATGGACGACTGCGACTTCGCGCAGCAATGGCCGCGGCTTTGGGGTGCCGATTCGTCGCCTTCGACCTTGATGGCCTTGCCGTCCTGCACCGTCACCCAGACGCCGCACTCCACCTTGCCGCAAGCACGGCAGCACGTGCGCACGTGCTTCAGCTCGCCAGCGGTAGCGTCGGCATCTTCGGCGAGAGCTCGCATGGGCGCGACCGCCGAGGAACTTACTGCTGCAGCCGCACCGGTGATAGCCATCGTCTTCATGAAGTTGCGACGCGACATGGTTAGCTGTGCCATAAAATCCCCACCTCTCTCTTTCCTTTTCCTTTGCCGTTTCTCTCCTGCACCGAAATGGAGCGGCTTGTCCCCCGACTCGGCGGAAGGCTGGCGCTGTGCGTTGCGCCCGCTACCTCCGCGCCCTCGCCGGTTTCCCCGGGACGCTGACAGGACGGTGCCTTACGGCCGCCATTCTACGGAGGCGCGCATCGTCCCCCTTCATAGGAGGCTTATGATTTGGGACTATTATTCTGAGGGGAGAGGATCATATGAGCCGTTTTGATCTGCGGATTCTCTAAACGGCCCGCATCCGCACGATTTTTCGCGCCGGCTGCTGACTCTGTGTTATCATCGCAGGACATAATTCTGCTGCGGACATACGGGGGAGCAGCTGCATGGACGAAAGGCAAGGGGCCGCCATACCGGGCACCTTGTTGCATGATGCGCTGGAACAGGGGAACTATGAAGCTGCCGTATATCAAAGTTGAAGTGGAATACCGCGAGGAGGAGACCGGGGCGCCCGGGAAAGTATCGCCGGCGCTTATCGTGGGATTCGGGCTGCACTGGGCCTGGGTCTATCTCTTCATGTTCAACGGGCAGTACATCCTCTTTCCCGAAGCGGATTCAATGCAGCTGCTGCTTTCCGCCACCTCCGGCGTCTTCCACGCCGTGGCGTTGCTGCTGTACGCCGTGTTTCTGAAACAGGCCCGCCAACTCTTCGACACGCCGGCGCACATCCGCCGCAACCGTGCGATCGCGGCGTTTTTGGTGGCCTGCGCGACGCTTCTATGCATGGCGGGGAACATGGTCTCGGTAGGGCCCTTGGCTGCCGCGCTCTTCGTGCTTGCCGGCGTGGCGAGCGGCGTGGGATCGGCCATGCTGCTCATGAGCTTCGGTGTCTCCTTCAGCGTGTGCGACCTGCCCACCATTGCGCTGTGCGCGGCGCTTTCCATGGTGGTGAGCGCGCTGGCGTTCGCCCTCACCCTCGTCGTGAGCGCGGCTTTTGTGCCGGCCGGCGCCCTTCTATGTCTGGCTCTGCCATTCCTCGAGTTGCTCTGCCTGAACAAATGCTCCGCCGATCTGGTGGACAAGCTGGAGTTCTCGTTCATGACCATGCCCGTGCGCACCGCCTCCTTCGTAGGGCACCTCGGTGTTCCCTCGGTCGTTTTCGGCGTGCTTCTGGGCATCCTACGCTGCTGCGCGCTCACCGGGCCTTTGCTGGACCTGCTTCTGGCCGCGGGCGGTGCGGAAAGCGCCTTCTCCTTCTCGGTGTTCGCGGCGAGCCTGTTCGCTTGCGCAGCCCTCATCATGGCCATGCTCACGCTGCGCAAGTCGCGCAACTTCGCCTTCCGCGTGCTCGTGCCCCTCATCGCCGTACTGCTCGTGACGCTGTGCACCCCCTATGGCACCGACGGCACCTTCCGCTGCTTCGCCCTGTTCGGCTCCTACTTCATGCTGGAAGCGTGCCTGTGGGTCATGTACGCCGACATCGCCCAGAGCTACCGTGTGAGCGCCTTTACCACCTTCGGCTTCGGTCACGGCCTTCTGTCCGCCGGCTCCCTCGCCGGTTTTCTCATGCTGCAGCCAGGCGGTCTTTTGGAAGCGGCGTCGACCGAACCGATGATGCTGGCTTTGGTCGGGCTCATCGCGCTGACCCTCGGCGTTGCGACGCTGCCCAACGGCGCCGAGATGCGCAGCACGCTCATACGCGGTCGCCTCTGCCCTCTGCTGGACGACCAGACCGACTTGGAAGAGCTGATGGGCGGGGAAGTTGCCGCAAGCGAACCTTCCGTCGAAGAAGCCGTGGTGCCGATGCCATCTGATACGCCGGGAGCCGTCTCTTCTGCACCGGGCGATATTCCGGAGCCAGCCACTCCCGCCGTCCAAGAATCTCCCGAGCAGCGCGCCGGACGCTTCAAACGGAAGTGCGCCGCCGTGGCCGATACCTTTTTGCTGTCGCGCAAGGAAACCGAGGTGCTGCTCCTTTTGGCGAAGGGCCGCAATTCCGCCGCCATCCAGGAGGCTCTCTACATTTCCGCGGGCACGGCCAACACCCACATGCGTCACATCTACCGCAAGCTGGACGTCCACTCCCAGCACGAGCTCATCGATCTGGTGGAATCCATGGTGGTGGATTAGCGCTCGTAGACTTGGTCGGTTTTCATCATGGTTTGGGCTTTGTGCCAGATGGTATGGGGGGTGTCGTGCTGCACGGCGCGGGGGCGCATGACGTAGCGGTCGGTGACGCCGCCCAGGAGATCCACGGCGAAGACCTCCTCGGAGATTTCGATGGCGTGCTCGGGGCAGATGGCCTCGCAGCTGCGGCATTTCACGCAGTCGCTCGGACGGTGCTCCACGCCGAAGGTGCCGTCGGCGTCGGTGAACTTCGCCAAAGCGCCGGTGGGGCAGAACACGGCGCACATCTGGCAGGAGGCGCACGCATCGGTGTCGATGACGACGTGACCCCACAGGCGCGTGTCCACCATGACGTCCTCCGGCTCGCCCAAGGCCGCCAGGCTGTCGAGCAAACGCTCGCGACGGTCGGGAATAAAATGGGGCAGCGTACCGTCGTCCATCACTTTGAGATAGCGACCCACGTCGCGGGCATCGACGACCAACGCGCCCTCGGCATCCGCGTTGCTGGCGTCACCCAGCGCCTCGGTCACCGCCGTTTCCGCTACGACTACCCCGGCACGGGCGGCCAGCGCGGCGCCTTCCGCGAGCACGGCGCGGCGCCCGCTGTCGTAGTCGGCGGCCCTCTTGGCCGAGGCCGGCAGCTTTCCCGAGAAGCGCACGGTCATGGGCGCGCCCCAAATTTCCAGCAGCTTCTCGGCGGTTTCCACCACCGCCTCGGCGCAGGCGCGACCCCGCCCGTGATCGCAGCGCTCGCAGTCGCCGTGAATGAGCACCACCTCTCGGGCGCCTTCCACGGCAAGATCGGCCAGGAGGGACTCGTCCACGCGGCCAAGGCATTCCACACGCGCGATCTTTTCTTCATCGTAGCGGCCGCGCGCCCGCTCCAAAAGCTCGCCGCAACCGAGATAGGCCGCGCCCTCGTTGGCCGCAAGCGATGCGCGGGCCGCCGCCGTGAGGGCCGCATCGCTCGGGTGGTGGGCCTCCAAGGCGCAGGTGGGGCACACCGTGGCGCAGGTGCCGCAGCCGATGCACTTCTCCGGCGACACGGTGAGCACCTCGCCGTCGTAGGAGATGCAGCCCGACGCGCAGGACTCAGCGCAGCGCAGGCAGTCGGCGTGACGGTTGCGAACAAGCGCGCACCGCTCCTGGTGCACGGTGATGTACGGGCTTTCCAGCTTCCCGATGAGCCCCAGCATGGTATCGATGCTCGCCATGATTCCCCCTTGCGTCCTCTCTGCGTATCGACCGGAACCGCGCCCCGCGGCCTTTGTCCCAGCCGCTGCGGAACAAAGGCCGCGGGGCGCAGCCCCCTTGGCGTTTTCGTCATCATAAAGGCCATTTCATAGGCGAAATCATAGGAACCATATTATTCTGGCTATGAAAGCCCTCCTAAACTTCTCGGCGTATTGGGGAATCGAGAGAAAAGGAGGGAACATGGCACTGCTAAGACCGTCGCTGACGCTCGTGCTCGATTTGGATGAGCGCGTCGCCGCCGAGCAGACCATCCTCGAAATCAATCGGAGCTACGCCCACATCGGCACGCCCGTTGTTCGCACCCATGCGTGTGAAAGCGCGGAGGACGCCCCCGTGCGCAACACGGCGCGTCTCATCGTGAACATGGGCACCTACTCTTATCTTAACTCTGCCGACGAAGGCGCCGACGAGCGGTGGGAAACCATCGTGGGGCCTTGGATCGGCAACATGCTGCGCAAGATCGGCAACAACATGAAGGTGTTCAACGATCGCCAGCGCAAGATCGGCTATCCGGAAGTGCACTTCGATACCTTGGATATCGAACTGGGCGCCGGAGCTTTCACCGTCGCGGTGCGGCCCCAGGGCGCAGGCGCCGTCGACGAAGCCGTAGCCGAACGGGTCACCGCCGCTCGCAATCTGCGCAACGACGGCACCTTCGCCGAGGCCGTGCGCGTGGAGCTGCCTTGCGCCGAATCATGGAACGCTCAGCGCGACGCCGCCTGGGAGGCCTGGGCAACCGAGCATCCCGAGGTTTTGGAAGAGCCCGACACCGACGAGGAGGCGCCGAGCGGCGACGTTGCCGACGAGGCAGCCGAACCCGCGCCGGAGAAGACCCGCGAGGAACTTCTCGCCGAGGACGTCATCGCCAAGAGCTACGAAAACACCGCCGTGCCTCCCACCGACTCCGAGGCACTGCCGCGTCCCCAGCGCGAAGAGGAAGAAGAGGAAGACCCCTTCGACTTCCCCGTCGATTACACCCTGTGGGCCGTCATCGGGGCCGATGGCGCAACACGCACCTACGATTCCGTCGCAGCGGCTTTCGTCGGCTAGCGGAGATACCCATGGCACCCGAGAACGCTTCCGCCAACTCGCCCGTCTCGCGCAACGACGCGTCCGCAGCGGCCCAGCAGCCCCAAGAGATGCGTGGCGTGCACGCCCTCGTGAAGTGGGAAAGCCCCGCCGATGAGGTGCGCGGCATTGCCGCAGGGGCCGCCGTGCTGCTGCGCGATCACGCCGTGCTGCCCCATCAGATCGGCTTCTCCGTGCCGAACCGCACCTGGGCCGTACAGCTGGCCCAGGCCTGCAAGGTCATGGGCGTGCGCGCCAGCATCGCAGAGGCCGGCGAAGTGCCGAGCGGTAGCGCCGCTGTCATCTTCGACTTCCGCGCCCCGAAGAGAAACGTCGAGTGGCTGTTCGTTGTCGGCTGCACTGAGGGCCTTATGCCCACGGCGGCGGCCACAGGCGACGACAAAGCGAGCCGGGCGGCCCAAGAGGAGCAGCGCGCCGCCTTCGCCCGCCTTGTCGCCGGCGATCGGCCCCATGTGGTGCTCTCCTATTTCGCTCAGGCGGACGTTGCCCTGGCCGATCAGATTCGCCTTCCCTACCGCCGCACGATCACCCGCGACGGTGTCTCCCTTGCCTGTCTGACTCCCACGCACTTCATCAGCGAGATGGGAGCGGCACGGCCGACCACCGTCGGCAGCCAGCGCTTTCTGCGCGATGCCGGCCTGAACTAGAAAGGAGCTCCCGTGAGCACACCGGATTTGTCCGCGTTCAACTTCAGCTTCGACCCGACCTTGGACACCTGGGCCGTCAGCGATGAGCCCGCCGAGCTGGACTCCTCCGAGATCTTCCTGCCCAACGTGGAAGGACGCACGGAGTTTCTGCCCCCCGACCCCGATCGCGTGCCCGTCATCGAGAACTCGGTGCGCACCGATGACCCGGCCTATGCCGCCCGCCCCGCCGACGAGCGCACCCGCGAGCTTCTGTCCCAGATGCGCCCGCACCGCGCCACGCTGCTGGGCATCCTGGCCGCCTGCGAGGCGCCGATGGCAACCAGCGCCATGAAGGAAGCCGTCGAGCGCATCAGCGGCCGGAAGTTCTCCGTGTACACGCCTTCTAACTTCTGCACCATGCTGGAAGTGGCCGGCGGCCTTGCGCGCGTAACCGATGCCGGCGAGCCCTACACCGACGAGGTGCGCGCGCCCGAGATGGTGGAAGTGGACGGCCGTGCCTTCTGGCGCCCCACCACCCCGCCACCGGTGTACTGGCAGACCACCGAAGCGGGCGCCACGGTGCTCGCCGAGGACGACCCCGCCGCGCGCATCGAGCGCCTCTTCGCCAAGGAGCCCGAGTTCCTCCCCGTGTACAAGCGCATTCTGCTCATGGCCGACACCGAAGAGGGCACCAGCATGGGACTCATGTCCGTGGCCGTCGACACCGATCCGGCCATCGCCGAGAACCGTCGCTTCTACGTGCAGCATTTCGTGGAAAGCCTGGAGCGCGCCGGCGCCTTCGTTTGGGCCGACGGCGCCTGGCACGCCACCGATGCGGGCCGTGCGGCGCTGGCCGGCGCGCTGGCCAAGGTGGTCGACGACTACGAAGTGCCCGCCGTTGACGACGTGACGTGCGCCAATGTACCCACCCTCACCGATGGCGTGAACTGGTAAGGAGGAGCCATGACTGAGGAAGTTCTGGAAGAGACGGCTCTCGCGCCGTCCGAGCTGATCGAGCTGTTCAAGCACCGCAGTGCCACCTACGGGCTGCTGTCGCGCCTGTACGCCAAGGAAGTGGACGCCGAGCTACTCGACGAGCTGCACGACACGCTGTGGCCCATCGAGACCGGCACCGACGCCGGCGATACGGGCAACCGCCTCATCGCCACCTACCTCTCCGGCATTTGGGAGAACACGTTAACCGAGCTGGCCGCCGATTACATGCGCACCTTCTTCGGCCACGGCTATTCGGGCCATGCGGCGGCCTATCCCTTCGAAAGCGTGTACTCCAGCGAGAAGCGCCTGCTCATGCAGAGCGCCCGCGACGAGGTGCTCGCGCTGTACCGTGCCGCCGGGCTTTCCAAGCAGGAGAGTTGGAAGGAGGGCGAGGATCACATTGCGCTGGAGCTGGAGTACCTGCAAATTCTCTCCGACCGCACCGCAGAAGCGCTCTGCAAGGGCGATACCGACACAGCAACGTCGTGGGTGCGCGCGCAGTACAACTTCCTCGACGTGCACCTGGACAGCTGGGCGCCGCTGCTCACCGCCGAGGTGAAGAAGTTCGCCAAGACCGATTTCTACCGGGGACTCGCCTTCCTCACGGAGGGCTTTCTAGAGACCGACCGCGAGGTGCTGGAAGAGCTGCTCGCGGAGGACTAGCGTTCGGGCCGATCGCGTCCGTCGCGCCGGCCCTCTAAGTAGAGGAGAAGACATGGGAGACGAGAAGAAACGAGAAGGCGCGGGCATGTCCCGGCGCACCTTCGCCTTGGGCGTGGGAGGAGCCGGCGTGCTTCTGGCCATGGGCGGCTTGAAGCTGGTGCCCGCGGAGGCCCAGGTGCGGCCACCCGGAGGCCAGGACGAGAGCCGGCTTGTGGCATCGTGCATTCGCTGCGAGCGCTGCGTGGAAGCCTGCCCGCGCGGCGCGCTGCGTCCGGCCCACATTGAAGACGGCATCGTCTCCGTGCGCACTCCCACGACGAACTTCAACGACGGCTGGTGCGACTTCTGCGCCGATGAGAACGACGGGGTTCCGCTGTGTGTGGCGGCCTGCCCCACCGAGGCGCTGGCGCTGCCCGCCGACGCGACCGCCGAAACCACCATCATCGGCAAGGCCGTGCTCATTCGCGAATGGTGCCTGGCCTGGGACAAGAACAACGGCTGCCGGTTCTGCTACGACGCGTGCCCTTACGAGGCCATCGAGCTGGACGAGAACGGCCGCCCCGTCGTCGTGCCCGACAACTGCAACGGGTGCGGTGCCTGCCAAAGCGTGTGCGTGTCCCAGAAAGAGGGCTCCTACACCACCGGCGCCACCTCGCGCGCCATCATCGTCGTTCCCGAGAGCGAGGCCTAAGGAGTCGTCATGAGTCAGAAACTTCGCATCATCATTCCCCTGGCCCTGCTGGGCGCCGCCGGCGTGGCCTACGCCGCTCACGTCAGCGCGGGCACCCTGTCGGCCTTCGGCTGGGAATCCATTTCACTTATCTGTCCGATTGGAGCCTTGGGCACCATGCTCGCCAGCAAGATGCTCGTGCCGCGGGCGGTCATCTCCATCGTGCTGGCCGTGGCCGCCATCCTGCTTTTGGGGCGCGCCTTCTGCGGGTGGCTCTGCCCCGTGCCCGTATGGAGCAAGCTGCGCGGCATCTTCAAGAAGGGCGGCACCTCTACGGCAGGGGCTGCCTCCGGGATCTCCTCCGCGCCCGACGCTGCCCCTGGGATCTCCTCCGTAGGGGGCGACCTCGGTCGCCCCTCCGCAACCGAAGCTACCTCAGCGGCGCCAGCAACGAAGGCCACGCCCCTTTCCGCCGCCGAGAAGCGCGCCCTGAAAACCTCGTGCGCGGGCGGATGCTCCTCCTGCGCCGACCGAAAGCCGGCCGATTCCCGCCACATTATCCTGGGCGGCACCCTGCTTTCCGCCGCCATCTTCGGATTCCCGGTATTCTGCCTGGTATGCCCCGTGGGTCTGTCGTTCGCCATGGTGTTTCTGCTTATCGCGCTGTTCGGCGGCGGCGATGTCACCTGGTCGGTGCTCATCATCCCGGCGCTGATAGCCGTCGAGGTGATCTTCTTCCGTAAATGGTGCTCGCACCTGTGCCCCATCTCGTCGTTCATGAGCCTCATCGGTCGCGCCAACCGCACGTTCCAGCCGGCCATCGACGATGCGAAGTGCCTGGAGACCGCCCACAACGCCACCTGTGGACGCTGCGCCGAGGCGTGCGAGGTGGGCATCAATCCTCGCCACCCGGAGCTGGGTACCACCTTCAACGAGTGCACCCGCTGCCACGCCTGCGCCGATGTGTGCCCGGGGCACGCCATCAGCTTCCCGCTCATCGCCCGCAAGACGGCCGGCGCCCCAGCGCTGGAGCCAACAACTGCGGGCGCATCCGGCACCTCGGCCATCGAGCCCGAGCTCGACCTTGACGAGCCGTCCGAGACTCTCTCGTAACCCCGCCTCCTCTCCTTGGGAAGAAGCTGGGCGCGGCGCCCGTGCAGGCAAGCCCTTCTACCTGCACGACCATCGCACCGCAGCCCAGTCTCTCCCTGACCGGCCTTTCCCCTCCTCCTTCGATGCGGCACTCCTCCTTTCCCGAAGCTTTTCCTCTCCCTCCCTGCGCTTCGGATCCCGCCGCATCGGACGCCTCCCCTTCCTGCGCCCCGCGAAAGGCCGTTCAGGGGGAGCCCGGCAGTCTCGATTCCCCAATGTCCTCGAACTGCTGGGCTTCCCTTTCCTCATTCCAAACGGAAGGCCACCTATGATCCCTTCGCCAACAGTAACCGAAGCGCTCTGCATCACGGGCGGTCCGCGCTCAGGCAAAACCGGAGCGCTCGTCGAACGTGCCGCTGCTTGGGCCGAAGCGATCCCCGCAGACCCCGTCGCCCAGCCGCCGTTTTTGTTCTTCTGCGCGTCGCCCGTGACAATAGATGACACCACATCTCGCCTTTCGCAGCGCGGACTGGCGGACGCGCCCGCAGAGGCCGCAGGGCCTGCCGAATCCGCCGCCTGTCAGCACGGCCCACGCACGAGCCTGTGCACGGGCCTGGTAACCACACCCTTCGATTACGCCTGCCGCATTCTGGCCGATCCTCTCGCTCAGCGGGCCACGGGCCGAGGCGGCCGCGTGCTCAGCCAAGCCGAGGAGGCCGTTTTCTACGAGGATCTGAAAACGTGCGGCCTGAAGCGCCGACGCCTGCGCGAGCTGTGGGCCTTTCTGCAATGCGGCCTTGTGAACCTGAGCGACAGCGACCCCGACTGGATTCAGACCACCGAAGAACAGGCCGTTCTCGATCTGGCCCGCAGCATCCTCATTTTCGAAGAGGCCGTCTTACCGGGCGAAGCCGTGAACCTGGCCGTGCGCGCTTTGGAAGCCGAACCGGCGCTGCGCCAGCGCTTCGGCTCGCCCGTCGTGCTGGCCGACGATTACCTGCTCATGAGTCGCGCTTCCCAGCGACTCGTAAACTTGCTGGCTACGGGCAAGATCGCCGTGGCCGGAAGCGAGAAGACCGCCCTGCCCGCCTTCGAGCCCTACCCCTGTGCCACCGGCTTCGCGGAATTCGAAACGGCCCACGCGCCCCTGCAGCGCGTGACGCTGGAAGCGCCCTTCCGCTCCCTTGAACGCGCATGGGAAGCGGCTCCCGACCTGGCTGGCGAGATGGCCCTTATCGCTCGCACCATTGCCGAGGAGCTGGCCGGCGGCACAAGTCCCGACGCCATCGCCGTCGTGGGCACCAACCGCACCTGGCGCGCCAACCTGCAGCGGGCCCTCACCTCCGTGGACATTCCGGCAGCACCGATGCGCCATCCGGCCTTCAAGGCTCCCAAGGGCGACCTCGCCCCCGCCAGCGACAACGAGCGCGAGCACGTTCTGAGGCAGCTTCGCGACAGCATCACGCGACCGGACGATTCGCACGGGTCCCGTGCCTGCACTCGTGCCGGCATCAACGATGCTGCAACTCGGAACAACCCGCCGGCTTCCCCCTGCGCGGGCGACTCTATCGCCTGGCGCCAATGGCTCAGCTTCGACGACGCCCTCGGACGATCCGCCGCTGTCTCAGAGCTGCGGCGCATCGCGCAACCCCAGGGCCTCAATCTTGCCGAAGCTCTCGCCGCACTGGACGCCGACGCCCTGCCCGGCCTTCCCGCAACAAGTCCCTTCACCCAAAGCCTGCTCACCCCCTATCGCGAGGCGCAAAGACTGCTTGCAAAGCGCAGCGGGAACGACCAGCCGACAATCGTCACCTCGCCGGCGGCCGCAGCCAATCGAGCACGTGAGAGCTCTTCTTCGTCCAAAGCCGACACGGCCCTCTCCCTCGCCAACCTTACTGAAACGCGTGAAAACGATGCAGCGGCGACTCCAACGTCTCCCGCACCGGCCGTCGCCATCGCCGCCCCCGAAGACCTCTTCGGCCATACTTTCGAGGTGGTCATCTTCGGCGGCTTCGTGAACGGCTTCATCCCCTCGCGCGATATGTGCGACCCCGGCGTCATCGTCGGCGGCGCCCGTGTCCGCCAGGAAGCGACCGACCGGGACACCATTGCGCTGGCCGAGCAGCGCGCCACCCGACGGCTTCTCTTCACCAGCTTCGAAAGCTGCGATTTGGAAACCGCCGAGCGCCTGCGTCTTCATATCCCCCGCATCCGCTTGCGCAACGGCGTCCGCACCTGCGACATCGAGCCCAGCAACTACCTGCAGGAATTGAACCTGGGCATCAGGCAAACCTCCGGGCCGACCGATCAAAGCCACCCGTCAGCTTAGGTATCTTCAAAATTCAAGGGGCAGATGCCACTTCGACCCCGAAATGGCGTACCGCCCTGCCAGTTGAAGGCCGAAATGGCCAGAAAGTGCCACTTCATAGCCGAAATGGTCTCCCCCCTCTTACCATTTCGGGGTCGAACTGGCATTTGCCACCAGATTCGAAAGCGATGCGACTTGCTGCTTCTTCTAGGTCGCGCCCGTTAAGCGATGTCAGGTGAGTATGTTTTTCAAGGCCTCTTCGAAACTGGAATGCGAGGCGGAGGCGAGCAGGGCATCCTTCTCGTTGCGGGAAAGCTGCTTGAAGACGTATTCCGCATGCATGGCATCATGTTTGCTGGCAAACTCGGCATAGGCAAGCAAGCTCACCGGCAGCCGGGCGCGAGTGTACTTCGCTCCCTTGCCAGCGTTGTGCGCCGCCAGCCGTGCCTGCACATCCACGGCATAGCCCGTGTACAGCGAGCCGTCGGCGCATTCCAACACGTACATGTAGTGACTTTTCTGTTCCATCTTCATCTCATCCCGGGTTCGCCCAAGAAAATCAGCGAGGTTGCGACTGTGCAATCGCAATCGCACCTGCAGCATCGGCTCGTCCGCTCGTCCCGCCAGGGCGAACGGAACCTCTATCTAGTAATACCGATAATATGCCGCGCAGCTGCCCTCACTGGAGACCATACAGGGGCCCACGGGGTTCTCCGGCGTGCAAACCTTCCGGAACAGCGGGCACTCGCTCGGCGCCATGATGCCGCGGAGCACGTCCCCGCAGCGGCAGCCTTTGTGCTCGCGCACCTCTTCCACGTCGGGCTGAAAACGGCGCATGGCGTCGAACTCGGCGAACTCGTCGCGAATGCGGTAGCCGCTGCCAGGAATCTCGCCCAAGCCGCGCCAGGTGGCCGCGCAGGTCTCGAACACCTCGTCGATGGCGGCGAGCGCCACCGGGTTGCCCTCGGGCATCACGCCGCGGGCATAGGCGATCTCGATGTCGGCGCGACCCTCGTGCAGCTGGCGCATGATCATGGCGATGCCCTGCAGCACGTCCACCGGCTCGAACCCGGTGATAACGCCGGGGATGCCGTACTTCTCGGCCAGGAAGCGATAGGGCTCCGCGCCGATGATAGTGGACACGTGCCCCGGCAGAATGAGCGCGTCCAGCTTCAGCGCCGGGTCGTTGATGATGACTTCCAGCGCCCCGGGCATGTTCTTGTGGGCGCCGTATACGGTGAAGTTCGCAAGGTCCATGGCGCGCGCTCGTTTGATGGCCATAGCTACGAGCGGCGTGGTGGTTTCGAAGCCCACGCCGACGAAGACGATTTGCCGATCGGGGTTCTCCTGCGCCAGACGCAGGGCGTCCAGCGGCGAGTAAACGATCTCCACCGAGCGCCCCGCCGCCTGCTCGGCCAGCAAGCTGGACGTGGAGCCGGGCACGCGGGTCATATCGCCGAAGGTGGCGATGGTCACTTCCGGCACACGGGCCAGCGCGATTACCTTGTCGATGTCGTGGTTGCTCGTCACGCACACGGGGCACCCCGGGCCGGAGGCGAGGCGCACCCCCTCGGGCATAAGGCCGCGAATGCCGTTGCGCGCGATGGCCACCGTGTGGGTGCCGCACACTTCCATCAGCGTCGCGGACTTTGGGGCCAGCGCTTGAATGGACTCGATGAGCCCCCGCGCCAACCTCGGATCTTTGAATGCCTTCAGTTCTTGCTGCATGGCGTCCATTCTTGCAACCACTCCTTCAAGGGTGTACAATGCGGACAAGCGGAATGCCCGCTGCACTCGGGCACGACTGCTTCACATTACTGCGATTAATGTGATGAAGAGCCGTTCTTCCTATGCGAGGGGCGGCTTTTTCATTGCCGCCCGCGCGGCTACTGCCGCAAGCGCGCGGTCAAATCGATCACCGCTACGATCACCAAACAAAACGTGAGGAGTTCCATCCAGCTTACGTACATAGCTGCTCCCTTCGACGAAAGAAGCAGTCCGCTCGTCCGTGCGGTCAGTCTAGTGTAATACACGGACGGATTCAACAGGCAAAATGCACTGTTTTCGCTCCTTAGGCCGGCATGGGAGCCTCGTTCAAATCGGCCAGCTCGGGGAACTGCTTTACCAGCTCGATGGTCTCAAGGGCGAACTGCTCGTCCACCACCTCGATGGCGAAGCCGGCGTGCACGAGCACGTAGTCGCCCACCTGGGCCTGAGGCGTCAGGTCGACGGAAATCTCGCGGGTCACGCCCAGAATGTCCACGGTGGCCAAGTTCCCCTCTTCCAGGGCCGCCACCTTAGCAGGAATTGCCAAGCACATACGCTACTCCTTAATGCATGATTAGAGTTCTATTGTCGCAGGTTCGCCCAAGGAAGTCAGCGAGGTTTCGGTCAGGCTCCTACTCGCCCGAACGGGCGGAACACACCACCGCTTGGCCCAGGCTAATGCAGCCGTCGTTGGGGGGCAGGTCGCGGTTGATGGCGGCCGTAAAGCCGGCAGCGGCCAAATCGGCCAGCACGTGCTCGGTCAGGTACCGGTTCATGAACACGCCACCCGACAGCGCCACGGTAGCGATGCCGTACAGCGCCCGCACCAGCTCGGCGCTCATCACAATGGCGCTCACCATAGCGTCGTGGAAACGCCGCCCGATGACCGACACGGGCACGCCCGCTTCCAGATCGTCTAAAAGCGCGTGGAAGGTGGCTTCGGCATCCAACAGAATAACCGACGTGTCCTCGGCCGTGCTCGTTTCGGTGGCGGTGTTCTTCTCGGCCGTCACGGCATAGCGCTCGCGGGCCGCCAGATCGTCATCGGGCACCACACCGGCCGCTCCCTCGGCGGCAGCGGCGCCGGGCTCATCGGCCCCCGCCGTTTCCATGGCTGCCTCCAAAAGGATGGCACCCTCGCCCTCGTAGCTCGGCTCCGTGCAAATGCCCAGCAGAGCGCTGGCCGCGTCGAACAGGCGCCCGACCGAGGACGTCATGGGCGTGTTCAGCCCGCGCTCGATCATGGTGTCGCACACCTCGGCCTCATCGCCCAGAGGCGCCAAAGCCACCGCGGCAGCTGGATGTTCCAGCAGGTCGTAGGCCCACAGCACGCCATAGGCCATGCGCAGCGGATGCTTGATGGCCGCAGCTCCTCCAGGCATGGGCACGTAGGCGAAGTTGGCGAAGCGCTCGAAATTGGAGCGGTTGGCCAGCAGCACCTCGCCTCCCCAGATGGCCCCATCCACGCCATAGCCCGTGCCGTCGAAGGCGATGCCGCAGACTGCGTCGGTCAGCCCGTGCTCGGCCATGACCGACACAATATGGGCGTGGTGATGCTGCACTTCAGTTACGGGAAGCCCCTGATGGTGGGCCCATTTGCTCGTCAGGTACTCGGGGTGCAAGTCGCATGCCACCGCCGCAGGCTCCATTTCGAAGAGGCTCTCGAAGCGATCCTTCGTGGCCAACCACGCGTCGTAGGTCTCGGCGTTTTCCACGTCTCCGATGTGCTGGGATACGAAGCCGTCGGTGCCGCGCAGCAGCGTGAAGGTGTTCTTCTGTTCAGGGCCGGCGGCGAAAATGACGCCCTCGGCAGGCGCAGCGCCCTCGGCCGCCACCGACACGGGCACGGGCGCATAACCCCGCGCCCGGCGCAGGAACTGGATGGCGTACCCGGGCTTCTCGTCGACCTCATCCACCTGGATCAGCCGCACGACCGAATCGTCGAAGCGCGTGAGGATGGGGCGATTGTTCCCCAAAAAGGCATCGGCGATGCTGGCCAGCTTCTCGCGGGCCTCCTCGTCGGCGATGCAGATGGGCTCGTCATGCACGTTACCCGAGGTCATCACCAAAAGCGGCACAGGCGTGCCGGGGGCGCAGGCCGCGGCCGCCTCTTCAGGATGCGCCGCCTCCCAAGCCTCCGCGAAATCGTGCATAAGCAGATGCTGCACCGGCGTGTAGGGAACCATGACACCCAGCTCGGAAAGCCTGTCGGCCACGCCGGCCCCGATGGCCCCGTCGGGGCGCTTGCGCAAGAGCACGATGGGCCGCGACGCCCCGGTGAGCACCGCTTCCTCCTCCTCGCTCACGAAGCACAGCGCCCGGACTGCAGCCACCGTCGGCGCCATGACCGCCAGGGCCTTCCCGTCGCGTCGCTTGCGCCGGCGCAACTCGGCCACAGCATCGGCATTGTTCGCATCGCACACGAGATGAAAGCCTCCCAGCCCCTTCACGGCCAAAATCTTCCCTTCCATGAGCATCTCCACCGCCGCCGCGAAAATGGCATCCGACTCCTCGCGCGTCTTACCGACGAGCTTATCATCGTCAGTCCCAACGCTCCACGTCACCGAAGGGCCGCATTCGAAGCAGGCATCGGGCTGGGCGTGGAAGCGGCGGTCGAGCGGATCGGCGTACTCGGCGGCGCACTTCTCGCACATGGGGAAGGCCGCCATGGACGTCGCCACCCGATCATAGGGCAAGTGGTCGATGATGGTGAAGCGCGGCCCGCAGTTCGTGCAGTTGATGAACGGATACCGGTAGCGGCGATCGTTGGGGTTGAACAGCTCGCGCACGCAGTCCTCGCACGTGGCAAGCTCGGGCGAGACGAGCGTCGTCTCTTCTACGGCATCATCGTCGGAAAAGCGGATCTCGAAGCTGTCGAAGTCCTCCAGGGGCACTTCCTTGATGTCAATCTCCTCTACGCGGGACGCGGCCGGAGGATTGTCCGAGAGCTCCATGATGAACTCGTCCACCAGCTTGCTCTCGCCCTCGGCATGAATGTACACGCCATCGGCAGCGTTCAGCACCCAGCCGTTGATGAGGTACTTCTTCGCCATCCGGTAAACGAAGGGGCGAAACCCCACTCCTTGCACAATGCCCTTCACATGAATATCGACCGCATCAATCATAAACCGCTCCCTTGCCTTGGGCCCTTTAGCGCGATATACTACGGACAAGCGGAGGCCCGCTGCATTCGGGCACGACTGCTTCACATTACCTGTTCTAATGTGATGAAGAGCCGTTCTTCCTATGCGAGGGGCGGCTTTTTCATTGTCGCCCGCGCGGCTACTGCCGCAAGCGCGCGGTCAAATCGATCACCGCTACGATCACCAAACAAAACGTGAGGAGTTCCATCCAGCTTACGTACATAGCTGCTCCCTTCGACGAAAGAAGCAGTCCGCTCGTCCGTGCGCGCAAGTGTAGTGTAATACAACGCGACTTTCAACGGGAATCAACCTCACTTCATCAGGATGAATTGCCCATTTGAGAGGATGCGGGGAACGCCTACGCTTCGCTGGCCTCGCCCTCGGTGGCGGCAACTTCTGCGGCCACGGCCTCAGCATCGGCGTCCTGGGACGCTTCGGCGAACTCGGCTTCCACGGCAGTTTCACTCGCTTCGGCGGCCTCCACGACCACGGTAGCCTCGGCCAGCTCTTCGTCCTCGGCCATGGCAGCGGCTTCGGCCAAAGCGCGATCGGTCAGGATGTCGGCAATCACGTCGTCGATCACCTGGGCCAGCTGGCGCAGCGTCACGCCGGAGTTGTCCGGCAGATGCAGGTGCACGCAGCGACGTCCGCGCTTGACCAACGTCACCAAGTCGCCCGCGGCCTGGGCTTTCGCCAGCTCGCCGAGACTGGGCGCCGAGGCCCCCTCGGGCAGCGAGATGTCCTTCAACTCGTCGGCCGACAGGATGAGGAAGACGCCCATGTTCGGGCCGCCCTTCTGCAGCTGGCCCGTGGAATGCAGGTAGCGCGGCCCCACTTCCAGGCAGGACACGCAGCCGAAGGATTCGGCCACTCCGTGGCGAATCTGCTCGATAGCCTCGCGCCGGCCCTCGCCCGTGAACGGCAGGAAGGCGTTCAACGCGAAGAAATCGCCGGGCTGGATGGAGGACAGCAGCGCGTAGAGCGCCTCGTGCAAATCCTCGCAGCCCTCGAACATGGGCGCGAAGGACACTTCCACGCGACCCATGTCCACATCGGTCGTGAACACCTCGGTGAAGTCGGGTTCGGGCTGGCCGTTCTTCAGGATGTCGAGCACCTCGGCCTTCGCGGAGGCCACGTCGGGCTGGTCGAAGGGGCACACGCCCATGAGGTAGCCGCACATAGCGATGGCGTACTCCCACATGACGAAGTGCTCGGCCAGCTCCTCCACGGTGTCGATGCGGTAGTTCAGCCGCGGGATGGCCGGGTCGATGTAAGCGAGGCTCATCTCGAAGTTGCGGCGCTCGTCCCACAGGTCGGTCTGGGTCTGGTACATGATGATGGACCGATCGCCCGGGTCTTCCGTGAGCAGCAGCGAGTCGATCTCGATGTTCGGCAGAATGCCCTCGCCGTTCTTGCCCAGCGACTCGGCCACCAGCTGCTCGATCCACAGACCCAGCACGCGCCCGCGCTTGGGGGTAAGGAATGAGAACTTGTTGCGGCCCTTCAGGTAGTTGTCGTAGAGGAACGCCGCAAGGTTGATGGCCGGGTTGTCGATGGCGTCTTCCGAACAGGCCTCCTCGGCCTCGCGGGCGTGGGCCATGAAGGCCTCCATATCGATGCCCGTGAGCGCCGCCGGCACCAGGCCGAACACGGAGAGCGCCGAGAAACGGCCGCCCACCGTGGGCTCGCCAGAGAACACGGCACGCCAGCCCTCCTCGCGGGCTTGGCGATCGAGATCGCTACCCGGGTCGGTGATGGCGACCAGGTGCTTCACCACATGTTCGCCGAGCTCCTTCTCGAAGGAGGCGCGCACGGCCTCCAGCAGCATGCGCGGCTCGATGGTACCGCCGCTCTTCGAGGAGATGATGACCAGCGTGCGATGAGGATCGCAGATGGTGAGCATCTCGCGCACGCGCACGGGCGAGTCGGAATCCAGCGTGCGGAACTTCACCCGAGTGGAATCGTGTTTGTTGTATTTCGTGATGGTCATGGGCGCCTGAGTGGAACCGCCCTGACCGATGAGCAGAATGGTGTCGAGGCCCGCTTCCACCACCTCGTCGGCGAAAGCCTGGATAGCGTCCATATCGCACAAGGGGCTGGTGGCCAGATCGACCCATCCCATGTAGTCGCTCGCGCACGCTTGCGCCTCGGGGGAGAAATCGTACAGCGTGGCGTCCTTGGCATGAATGCGGCTTGCCGCACGAGCTTTCACCAGGGTCTTTGCCGCCGGATACAGCTTCTCAACGTCAACGGAGAGCATGGCGCTCCTCTTCTCTCTGGGCAATTTCCGCCAGCCAGCAGAATTGCAAACGGGCCCCTTGCGCCTGGCACCGGGGCCCCTCCTCGTTAATCTAGTGGAAATATTCTAGCAAAGGCCGCCGAAGCGCGCCCACATCCCCACAACCCTATGGCGGTTCTGTGAACGAAACGAGCCCCGGTGCGGGGCTCGTCAGTGCATCATTTGGCGCAAGACGTTCTACAGATTCAGCGCCTTCTTCAGCGAAGACACGCGGCGGCGGGACACGGGGATCTTCTCCTCCACGCCGTTCAGCGTAAGCAGCAGCGTGCCGCCGGAGACGGACTCAATCTCCTCCACCATAGACAGGTTCACCAGATAGCCGCGGTGCACGCGGAAGAATCCGTGGCCGTCGAGGCGCTTCTCCAACTGGGCGAGGCTCACCGTGGAGAAGTAGCGGTCGGTATCGGTCTGCAGGTAGGCGTAGTCGTCGCGGGCCATGACGAAGCGGATCTTGTCGATGCCGATGAGGATCTTCTTGCCGCCCTTTTCCACGGGGATGCGCTCGGACTTGTGAGCCTGCAGGTGCAGGGCCACCTGCTCGCGCACGCGGGCGATGGCCTGGGCCAAGCGCTCGGTCTCCACCGGCTTGACCAAGTAGTCGATGGCGCTGACCTTGAAGGCGTCCAGCGCGTGCTCGGAATAAGCCGTCACAAACACCACCGCCGGGGGGAACTTGAGGTGCTGCAGGGCCTCGGCCAGCTGAAGGCCGGTGGCCTCGGGCATGTTCACGTCCATGAACATGACGTCGCAGGGATACTCTTTCAGCTTCTCGATAGCCTCGCGCACGTTGGCAGCTTCGGCTGTCACTTCAACCCCGCCAACTTCGTCGAGAAGAAAGCGCAGTTCAGAACGGGCAGGAGCCTCGTCGTCAACGATGATTGCGTTAAGCACGTCGTCCTCCAAAAAGTAAACCTCTGATTGCATTTAATCTATTCTATAGCACAGCTGACGGGCCGTCATGTCCGATCATCAGGAAATCACGGGTTAATTCCAGATGAGAGCATCGAAAATGCCTATGCCCGCGCCTCCCGACGCCCAATCGCAAAAAAGGCCCTGCAGCGAATGCAGGGCCCGGGAAACAAGGTCGAGGGAGAAGCGCCTCTACACGATCTTCAACCCCTGCAGCTCGGCGAGAGCCAGCACGTAGATCTTGAAGGAAGTCTTCAGCAGGTCCTCGGAGACGCCCTCGTCGGGGCCGTGCTCGCCACCGACCCAATCGGGGTTCTCGATCCAGGGCATGTTCACGCCGAAAGACGCGCCCTTCTTGAACTCGCGGGCGTAGGTGCCGCCGCCGATGGTGAAGGGCTTGTGCTCGGTGTCGCCGGTCACGAACTGGAAGGCGTCCTGCAGCACCTGAATCTCCGAATCGTCGGGCTTCACGAGGAAGGGCACCATGAGCAGGGTATTCTCGAAGGTGGCACCGATATTGTCCGTGAGCTTCGTCAGTGCGGCCGTGATTTCCTCGGCCGTGATGGACGTGGGCCAGCGGCTATCCATGGTCTGCACGAGGCGGTCGCCCTCTTTGCGGATGGTGCCGCCCACTACCGTGAGCGGTCCGAAGTACTCGTCGGCCGTGGCGATGCCCACGCCGGCGCCGGTGGTGTCGGACACGAGGCTTTGCACGAGTTCCAAGAACTCGCGTTCTTGCTGGTTGCACAGGCCGTTCTCCAGCAGGTAGTTCGCCAACAGCATGATGGCGGAGATGCCACGCTCGGGCCAGGCGGCATGGGCATTCACACCCGTAGCATCGATGCGCGCCGTGCCGTCGCCGGCGTCTTCCACGGTAATGCGCTCGGCCGCGGGCAGCGCGGCGGCATCGGCGCGCACGACGGCCCAGGCCTCGCCGGGCACCGCGTTGGTCACCACGCCGCCAGAGATGTCCAGAATCACCGGGTCGGCGATGGGCGCGCTCGTGATGCACCCGTCGTAGCCGCCCTTCTCACCGTAGCACACGGGGAAGTCGGCATCGGGCGTGAACAGGAACGCCGGGCTCTCGTAATTCTCGAGGTACCAGGTCACATCGGCCATGGAGGTTTCCTCATTTGCGCCGAACAGGAAGCGGATGGTGTAGGGGCGTGGCACGTCGAGCCCGCTCAGGCACTTCACCGCATGAAGGGCAACCACCGACGGGCCCTTGTCGTCCAGGCAACCACGGCCCATGAGGTAGCCATCCTTTTCCGTCACCTTGAAGGGCTCGAAAGTCCAACCCGGGCCGGCGGGCACGACGTCCATGTGCCCGATGATGCCAAGCTGCGTCTCGGTCTCGCCGGGCAGATCCGCAAAGCCGATGTGGCCCTCGCAGTTGGTGGCGGCCATGCCCATACCCTCGGCGATCTCGAGCGCCGCTTCCAGGGCGGCAGCGGGGCCCGGGCCATAGGGTGCACCCGGTGCAGCAGCGGCCAAGTCCTCGGTCGAGGGAATTTCCACGAGCTTGGCGATGTCAGCCACAATAGCATCGCGATGAGCATCCCAGTATGCCTCGGCGGCGGCAACTATTTCCTTGCGGTCCATAGACGTTCCTTTCAAGCATATCGTCCCCTGAAGTGCGGCACACCATATCATGGCACTTCCGCCCTCTTCAGGCAGAAACGTTATTCCACACATCTCGCACCGGCGCGTCCCCGGCAGCTCTCAATGCCATTATGGCCTTTCCCAAAAAGCAGCACGGGGCATTTCTCCATTTGTTGCGGGGCCGTTAGATCGCTTGGCCACGTGCCTTATTTTCCCTGTAGATATGCTTATAATGGGGTCGGTTTATGCACAAAGGGAAAGGACGCACCGCCATGGCCGACGATTCCATCATTTCGGCACCTGCTGACGCTACCGAGACGGTCGCACCAACGCCCGACAGCGGCGACAACGGGAACGGCCACGGCAAGCCAAAGCCCTGGTTCAAGCGCCTGTCGCTGACGACCTGGATTTTCATCGCGCTCATTCTGGGCGTGCTGGCCGGCATGGCTCTGCAGGGGGCGCCCGAGATCGCCGACACTTACATCAAGCCCTTCGGCACCATCTTCTTGAACCTCATCAAGATGATCGTCGTGCCATTGGTGCTGTTCTCCATCATCGCCGGCGTCGTGTCGCTGGACGACGTGAAGAAAGTCGGCGCCATCGGCGGCAAGACGGTGCTGTTCTACCTGGCCACCACGGCCTGTGCCGTCACGCTGGGCCTTATCTTCGCGAACGTGATGAACGTGGGCGCGGGCTACACCATGCCCTCGGGCGAGCTTTCTTATGAGGCCACTGAGCCGCCGTCGCTCATCGACACCATCGTGAACATGTTCCCGTCGAACTTCTTCCAGCCCATGGCCGACGCCACCATGTTGCAGGTCATCGTCATCGCCGTGGTATTCGGCTTCGGCATGATCGCCGCGGGGAAGAAGGCCGAGCCGGTCATCAAGATCTGCAACGCCATGTCGGACGTGTGCATCGCCATCATGCGCGGCATCATTCTGGTGGCGCCCTTCGGCGTGTTCGGGCTCATCTGCCCCGTCATCGCCAACAACGGCATCGATGTGCTGCGGCCGCTTTTGTGGCTCATCGTGGTGGCCTACGTGGCCATGATCGTGCAGATCATCCTGGTGTACTCGGGCATCATCAAAATCTTCGCCCGCATGAACCCGCTGAAGTTCTTACGCGGCGAAATGCCGGTGATGGGCTTCGCCTTCGCCTCGGCATCATCTATGGGCACGCTACCCATTAATATGGAGTGCACCGAGAAGATGGGTGTGTCGAAGGAAGTCACCTCGTTCGTGCTGCCGCTCGGCGCCACCATCAACATGGACGGCACCGCCATCTACCAAGGCGTATGCGCTATCTTCATTGCGCAGGTGTTCGGCATCGACCTTTCTATCGGCCAGCAGCTGACCATCGTGATGACCGCCGTGCTGGCCTCCATCGGCACCGCCGGCGTGCCCGGAAGCGGCATGATCATGCTGGCCATGGTGCTGCAGTCGGTGGGCCTACCGGTGGAGGGCGTGGCACTGGTGGCCGGCGTGGACCGCATCCTGGACATGATGCGCACCACGGTGAACGTCACCGGCGACGCGGCCGTGGCCACCTGCGTCGACGCCATGCAGAAGCGCGCCGCCGCCCGCAAGGCTCGCAAAGCCGAGAAGGCCGCGGCATAGCCGGCACAGCTCCAAAGTCGTTTCGGCGGACTGGATCAAGGTCGCAACGCCGAGAAGGTGGCTGCGTAACCGGCATAGGGCCACCAAGCACAAACGAGGCCCCCGACCGTTCGGCGAGGGCCTCGTCCATGGGGAGGGGCTGATTAGGCGAGCATCTGGTTGACGCAGGAAAGGCCTGTGCTCATGCTGGAGACACCGCTGTTGCCGTCGGAGCATTCGCCCACGACATAGAGGCCCTCAATACCCGCACCGTCGGCCGTGAGGGCCTGGTAATCGGGACCGACGGAAACGCCACCGATGGTCACATGGGCGGCCCAGGTACGCGGGGAGGCGTAGAAGGGAGCCTCGACGATAGCGTCTTTCTCGCTCATGTTCTCGCGACCGAACACCGTGTCCGCCACGTCTCCACGTGCAATGGCGTTGTAATCGTCAACCGCCTTCGCAAGCACCGAGGGATCGGCGCCGATCATCTGGGCCAGCTCCTCAATGCTGTCCGCCCGGAAGAGCTTGCTCTCCTCGATGAGCTTGTCCGCACTGTAGCCCTGCTCGTTGTAGCCGTTCACAAGACCGGAGTTGAGCGCATCGCTGATGATGAACAGCTTCTCCTCGGGCTGCTTCATTACGGCGGCGGACAGGGCGAAGCGATCGAGCGACTCGTTGATGAAGCGCTCGCCGTTCACGTTGACGAAGAGCCCCAGACCGGCATTGCCGACGATAGTCTCCGTCGAATAGTCGATGGAGTCAGCAATGGGGAACACCATCTGACGCCCCATGTTCTTCAGCTCGGCTCCCAGGCCCTCGGCAAGCACGTGACCATCGCCCGTGTGGCCGTAGCTGTTGGTCGTCGGAATAACCGTGGACTCATCCCAGGGCCACATCTCGTTGTACTTCTTCAGCAGATCGGGATTGCCGGAATAACCGCCAGTAGCCAGAATGACGCCGCGATCCGCCATAACACGATAAGTGGTGCCGTCAGCGCACTGGCCAGAGGCTCCCACCACAGCCTTGCCGTCCACGATCAGCTCGGAAACGGGCGTCTCGAAGAGGAAGGTGATCGGGAGGTTCTGGGTCTCCACCGTGTTGTCGAACACGCTGAAGAAGCCCTCGCCGTTCTCCTTGTCCACCGCATGGGCCTTGCGCGGCCACGGGAACCCGACGATGCCGACCAGCGTGCCACTCACGGTGTAGCCCTGATCGAAGAGCCAGTTGTTCAGATCGTTCACCTTGTGGGCATAGGGGAGCCAGTACTCCTTCGCCGGGCCGCCATTGCGCGAGGCGTAGTCCAGGGCGTAGTACTCCATGGAGTCGTACACCTTCGTGTTGCCCGCGGCGAAATACGCATCGAAGTCGGCCTGCACGGCATCAACGAAGTCCTTGGGAACGCCATTGTCCAGACTCTTCTGGAGCGTCGCGTGGAACATGTCGCGGTTGCCGTCCGTCATATCGGGCTTCATGTCGTCGACGCCTTCGAACACCTCGAGCCAGCCACCGCTGACCAGCGCGTTGCCGCCAGCATAGGCGGTTTTCTCGAACACCACCACATCCAAGCCCTGCTGGGCCGCGGCGACGGCGGCGGCCATGCCGGCACCGCCGGCGCCGCACACCACGAGATCTGCCTGGATCTCCTTGGTCTCATCCGACTTCTCCGGCGATGCGGCCTTCTTCAGCGCCGAAGCGTCTCCGTTCGCCTGGTTGACGCAATCAGCCACGCTCTCGATGATGGCCATACTCGTCAGCGTGGCGCCCGTCACGGTGTCTACGTTCAAGCTCTGCAGCTCCACAATCTGCTGCGGCACCCGCTCGCGAGCCGGGGCGCTGATGCGCTCGGTGTCTTCGAACTCCACGATCTCGACGCTCTCGATGGCGCTTTCGGACATGCGCACCTCGACAGTCACCGGGCCCTTCTTGCCGGGCGCGGACGCCGTATACGTCCCCGGGACAAACGCCGCGGTCGAGGCAAGTCCCTCCCCCGATGGTTGCACCTCGGGAGCGCACCCCGCAGACACGAGAGCAGCCTGGGCGGCCGCAATGGCCGCGCAGGCGACAAACGTCCTGCGCGAAAGCGAGATGTTGCGCAGCGTGGGGAAAACCTCGGCAGTGTTAATTTCCTTCATTCTTACCCTCCTCGATCCATACTTCCTTTTCCTTTACGCAGCGGTATAATTCCGCCGTGAAGAGAATCGGGGAAAAGGGGCGGCAGTTCATCGCCCCCGATGAGCTAAATGCCCGCGATTCACACGTTCATTTTGTGCTAAATGGCAGGTGGGGACAGGTTATTTGATGACGCGACGCGAAAAAGGCCACTTGTGCGAACAGGATTCTCCGAAGGAGTCGATCTTGCCCGCTACGGTTCGGCTCGCCTTGCTGCCCGGCCTCATTTGGGGCTGGCTGCTCATATCCATGGGGCAGACGGCGATCGCGGGGGCCGGCTCGGACGCTTCGCCGGCAATGCTTTCCTTCTCGTGGCAGATAGCTTTTATCGCTCTGCTCGCCATCTCTCTCCCTCTCGCCAAAAAAGGCCGCCCCGCGCCCTCGCTGTTCGCATCCCTCGCGTTCGGCCTTGCAACTGCGACGCTCTTGGTTGCCCAGCCTCTCGTTCCTTCCGGCGAGCTCCTCCAATACCTTGTTCTTCGCCAAGTGCTCATGGGCGCGACCTGCGCCTCACTCCTCTGCCTCTGGTCGCGCATGGCCCGACCCCTTTCGGCCCGGCGCGGATCCTTCCAAATGCTTTGCGCGGGAATAGTGGCCGTGCTTGCGCTCACCTTCTACATGGCGCTGACCGTCCCCGCGCGCTTCGGGCTTCTCGTGCTGATGCTCGTCGCCGTCGCCCTTGACGTTCTCCTTGCTCCATTGCCTCCAGAAGAGGAGGCTCCGGCGTCGCCGGAAGATCGATCCGAATTCTCGGCGCTCGTGCCTCTAGCTATCTGCGCCTACAGCTTGCTCAGCTTCGCCTTCCGCACCGTGTTCACACCTTCGGCGGGTATTTCGATTGCCACTACATCGTTTGCGGGCGTCGTAGTCACGGGGGCTTTCGCGCTCTACTTCCAGAGAAGGCCCTTTGTGCTACGCACGGGCCTCTGGCTTGCCTCGGGCTTTGTGCTCCTTATTTGCTTGAGCGCTCTGCTTGTCATCCTTTTTCCCGAAAGCGGCTTACACCTCATCGCCTTTCTTCTCAACACGGCGGCGTTCCTCTTGGGAGGACTCATGTTCTTCCTGCCGGGCACGTTGGCGAGCGCTGTCGGAAAGCCTGCCTGTCTCGGCTTTCGCCTGGCGGCATTCCTGTTCTTCGCATCGCGCCTCGCAAGCGAGATTCTGGTTACGGTCTTTGCCCTCGACCCTCCCTCGGCTTTGGTGCTCGCCCTGATCTTTCTCGTGATCTCCCTGCTCGTGCTGATATTCGGGTTCTTCTACACTGGCCTCCCCCATCGATCGCCGGCCGCCAGCGCCTCGCCGCTTGAGGACAAATGCGCTCACCTCGCAAAGAAGCACGACCTCACCGAGCGCGAAGCGGCCGTTCTCGTCCCCTTGGCCAAGGGGCACACGGTAAAGTCCATCGCAGAACAATTCACCGTCTCCTTCCACACCGTACGCTCCCAAGTGCGCAGTATTTATCTGAAGCTGGGCGTCCATTCACGCGAGGAGCTCCTGGATATGCTCGAATCGCTGTCGTAAGCGCCAACCCCCAGCTTCGCAGCACGGAGGCTTTCATCGTCACCGCGGTCACGATGTCGCTATCCACACGGACGGAAGGACCTTCGTGACCAAAAAGCGCCCCGGGTCTTGGCTGCCCGGGGCGCTTGCTGTGAAAGAGGTATGCGGTTGAGTAGCGCGCCAGCTTCCGGTGTCGCTGACCGAGACCTCTGAACGCTGTCCATCCGCGACCCCAAGTCGCTCCATGAAAGCATGAAGGAGCGGCGCCTGAGCCGAAGGAGAACAGCGGAGCGGGGGTTCGGGCGATAATGCCGGAAACCGGTGCGCGGAGGGGCGAGGTCGCCCCTCCTTTTACTAGGCGATGGGATCCTCGCCGAGGTCGCCGTTGCTCAGAGTATCCAGATCCTGCAACGTTTCCTTAGGGTCGGCACCGGCCGTGAGGAAGCTGGGGTCGTCCAGGTTCAGGCCGTCCAAGTCCATGGGGCCTTCCACGCGACAGCAGTAGTTGCCCTCGGCGTCCAGGTCGATCAGCACGTGGCTGCGGTCGCGCAGCTCGCCGGAGATGACCTTCTCGGCGATGCGGTCGACCACCTCGCGCTGGATGAGGCGCTTCAGCGGACGGGCGCCGTACACCGGATCGTAGCCGTCGATGGCCAAGTGCTCCATGGCCGCCGGCGTCACGTCCAAGGTGATATGACGAGCCTGCAGGCGGTCGCGCACCTGCTCGAGCTGCAGATCCACGATAGGCTCGATAGCCGAGATGGACAGCTCGTTGAAGGTGATCACGTCGTCGATACGATTCAGGAACTCGGGGCGGAACGTCGTGGAAAGGGCATCCTGAATCTTGTTCGTGAACTCCTGCATGCGCTTGGCGGCCTGCTCGGGCGTCATGGACATCATCTTCTCGGCCATCTCGCCCATGGTCTCGCCACCGGTGGCCTGGGCCTCGTCGTAGGCGCGACCCTCGGCTGCATGCTCGCGGATGATCTGGCTTCCCACGTTGGAGGTCATGATGATGATGCAGTTCTTGAAGTTCACCACGCGGCCCTGGCCGTCGGTGAGCCGGCCGTCATCGAGCACCTGCAACAGGATGTTGAACACGTCGGGATGGGCCTTCTCCATCTCGTCGAGCAGCACCACGCAGTAGGGATTGCGGCGCACGGCTTCGGTGAGCTGGCCGCCCTCGTCGTAGCCCACGTATCCCGGAGGCGCTCCGATCAGGCGCTGCACGGAGAACTTCTCCATGTACTCGGACATGTCGATGCGTACCATGGCCTTCTCGGAATCGAACAGGTACTCGGCCAGCGTCTTGGCCAGCTCGGTCTTGCCCACGCCGGTGGGGCCGAGGAACAGGAAAGAGCCAATGGGACGGTTCGGGTCGGAAAGTCCCGCACGGTTGCGGCGGATGGCACCGGCCACGACACCCACGGCCTCGTCCTGGCCGATGACGCGGCCCTTCAGAACCTCTTCCAAATCGACGAGCTTTTCCATCTCGCCCTGCATCATCTTGGCCACGGGGATGCCCGTCCAGGCAGCCACGACCGACGCGATCTCCTCTTCGGAAACCTCTTCCTTCAGGATAGCGCCGTCCTGCTGCTTCATCTTCACGGCTTCCTCGGCCACGTGCAGCTGCTGCTGCAGCTGGGGAATGCGCGAGTAGCGGATCTCGGAAGCGAGCTGCAGGTTGCCCTCGCGGGTGGCGCGCTCCTCATCAAGCTGAGCGCTTTCCAACTCGGCCTTGAGGTTCTGCACGTCGACGATGGCGTCCTTCTCGTTCTGCCACTCAGCCTTCTGGGAATCGAGGGATTCCTGGGCGGCCGCGATGTCGTGGCGCAGCTTCTCCAGGCGTTCCTGGGAGGCCATGTCGGTCTCCTTCATGAGAGCCTGTTCCTCGATCTGCATCTGGATGAGCTTGCGCTCGGCGGCATCCACTTCCTCGGGCATGGAGTCGATCTCGATGCGCAGACGGCTGGCCGCCTCGTCCATAAGATCGATGGCCTTATCGGGGAGGAAGCGGTCGGTGATGTAGCGGTCGGAAAGCTCCGCTGCGGACACGATGGCGCCGTCGGTGATGCGCACGCCGTGATGGATCTCGTACTTCTCCTTCAGGCCGCGCAGAATGGCGATGGCGTCCTCCACCGTCGGCTCGCTCACGAGCACCGTTTGGAAGCGGCGCTCCAAGGCGGCGTCCTTCTCGATGTACTTGCGGTACTCATCGAGCGTGGTGGCACCGATGGCGCGCAGCTCGCCGCGAGCCAGAGCCGGCTTCAGCATATTGCCCGCGTCCAGGGAAGAGTCGCCGCCAGCGCCGGCACCCACGATGGTGTGCAGCTCGTCGATGAACAGGATGATGTTGCCGTCGGCTTCCTTCACCTCACGCAGCACGTTCTTCAAACGATCCTCGAACTCGCCGCGATACTTCGCGCCGGCCATCATCGCACCCAGATCGAGCGAGACGATCTCGCGATCCTTCAGCGACGAGGGAACATCACCAGCTACGATGCGCTGGGCCAGACCCTCGACGATAGCGGTTTTGCCGGTGCCGGGCTCGCCAATGAGCACCGGGTTGTTCTTCGTACGGCGCGACAGAACCTGAATGGTGCGGCGGATCTCCTCGTTACGGCCGATGACCGGATCGAGCTTGCCCTCGCGGGCCTGCTGGGTGAGATTCTGGCCGTACTGTTCCAGCGCTTCGAACTGGGTCTTGTCGGTCTGCGAGGTCACGCGGGTGTCGCCGCGCAGGCTCTCGTAGGCCGCCTCGATGTTCTTGCGGGTGACGCCCGCCGTCGTGAGGATGCGACCCGCGGCACCCTTGTCCTCGGACAGGGCAATGAGCAGGTGCTCACTCGTCGCGTAGCTGTCACCGAGCTTCTCGGCGATCTTCACCGAGTTATCGATGACCTTGATAAGGTCCTGACCGGGAATGGCCATAGGAGTGGCGCCAGTCTGCTTGGGCATCTTGGCGATTTCGTCGGACACGTTCTGGGACAGCCAGACCGGGTCGGCGCCGATGCGCTTCACGATGGCGGCGAGGTTGTTCTCGTCGGAATCGAGCAGCGCCTTCAGCAAGTGAATGGGCTCGATAACGGCGGCATCGGCTTCGCCAGCAACGCCCATCGCGTTCTGGAAAGCCTCTTGCGCCGTCACCGCCAATTTATCTAGTCTCATATACGTTCTCCTTTATGGTAAACGCCTCGTCGGCGTTACGCGGACGATGGCGCCGACGGGGGTGCGGGTTTCCAATTCGCGAACGCGATCGGCGAGGCGGCGCACCCGCGCGTGCAGGTCTTCCACTTCTTCCTCGCGCTCATCCAGCCGGCTCTGCAGATCAAGGATGCGCGTGACACCGGCGAGGTTGATGCCCTCGCTCGTCAGCTCGTTGATCAGGTTGAGCCGATCGATATCGGCCTGGGAGTACATGCGCGTGTTGCCACTGGTGCGTCGCGGCGTGACCAGACCCTTCTGCTCGTAGGAGCGCAGGGTCTGCGGGTGCACGCCCGCCAGTTCCGCGGCAATGCTGATCATGTACAGCGGCCGGTTCTTGTCATCTAGGCCCATGGGCGCTTCTCCTCTCCCGTCGCGGCGAGGAAGTCCTCCATGGCCTTTTTCTGCTCGTCGTTCATGTCCGTGGGCACTTCAACGTGAATCTGAATCTTCAAGTTGCCGAACTGCCCCTTGTTCTTCAGATCGGGCGCTCCTTTGCCTTTAATGGTGAGCACCTTGCCGTCTTGCGTGCCAGCGGGCACCTTCACCTTGATCTTTTTGCCGTCGGGCGTGGGCACCACGATGGAAGCACCGAGCGCTGCCTCCGCCACATTGATCGGCAAATCAACCGTCACGTCGGCCTTATCGCGACCGAAGTAGGGATGCGCGTCAATCTTAGTGGTGATGAGCAAGTCGCCCGCCGCACCACCGTTTTCGCCAGGAGCTCCCTGGCCCTTCAGGCGCACGCGGCCGCCATCGACAGCACCGGCGGGCACCTTCACCGTGTGGGTGTCGGACTCGCTCTTGCCGGGAATGCGCACGGTGATGCGCTTCTCCGTGCCGTTGAACGCTTCGTCGAACGTCACGTTCAACGTCACGTTCATATCCTGGCCGCGACGGGGCTGAGGCTGGCCGCCAAAACCGCCGCCGAAGTCCCAGTTGCCCCCAAACGCACCTTCACCGTGGCGAATGCTCTCCAGAATGTCGGCCCAACTGCCGCCGAAGCCGCCGGCCCCACCGCCACCGAAGATATCCTCGACGTTAAAGCCTTGGCCACCGCCCCATCCCTGGGGGATCTGGTTCTCGTTCGCCGTGCCGTACTGGTCGTAAAGCGCGCGCTTCTTCTCGTCGCTTAAGACTTCGTAGGCCTCGTTCAGCTCTTTGAACTTGGCCTCGTCGCCGCCGGCATCGGGATGATGCTTGCGAGCGAGCTTGCGAAACGCCTTCTTTATCTCATCGGCCGTGGCGGTGCGCGGAACGCCTAGCGTTTTGTAATAATCGGGCGTAGACGCCATTCGTTCCACCTCCATTACCTTAGTTAGTTACTTAGAATTGCTCTTTCAAGCACGAAGGCGGCCAAGCTGCGGCCGCCCTCGTTCGTCTTACTCTTCTTCGGGCTTTTCCCTCTTGGGGCCGCCCGTGGTGATCGTCACCATGGCAGGCCTGATGACCTTGGTACCCATTTTGTATCCGGGTTGGTAAACCTGCGCGACCGTTTCATCGGGAACGCTCGGATCGTCCACCGTACCCACGGCCTGGCACTCAAGGGCGTCGAATGCCTCACCGGCGGGGCTGATCAAGACCAGGCCTCCCTTGGCCAGCGTATCGGACAGCTTGGTCTGCACGGCCTTCACGCCGCCGAGCAAGCCGGTCTCGCCGTTGGTCTCGGCGTAGTCCACCGTGCGGGCGAAGTCGTCGAGCACCGGGATAAGGCTCTCCATGAGCTTCTCCGTGGCACGCACCTTCTCGGCCTCGCGCTGCTCGGCCATGCGCCGACGGTAGGTATCCCACTCGGCGTGCAGGCGCACGTACTTGTCCTGCCAATCGGCGGCCTCGGCCTTGGCAGCAGCCAGCTCCTCGGATTCCTCGATCGCGCTCGCCACCGCTTCAGCGGCGGCCTGCTCGAGCTCGGCATCCAGCTCGCCGGCCTCGTTGGCCTCGATCACCTCGGCGTCGGCAACCACCTCGGCCGCGCGGGCGTCGTCGGCGGAGGCGGTGGCCGCCACATCGGCGGCCACGTCCTGTTGGGTAGAAGAGGTGACCTGGTCCTTCTCGGGCTCAGTCATCGTTCTTACTTCCCTTCGTTCTCGTCATCGACGACCTCGTAGTCGGCCTCGATGGTGTCATCGGCCGGAGCCGTCTCGGCAGCGGCTGCCTGGGCGCCGGCGGCTGCACCCTCGGTGGAGTACACGACCTCGGCGAGCTTGTAGCCGGCCTGCTGGATCTTCTCGGTCGCCGCCTTGATAGCGTCGACGTCGGTGCCCTCAAGAGCGCTCTTGGTTTCGGCGATGGCCTCCTCGGCCTGGGTCTTGGCGTCGGCCGGAACCTTGTCGCCCAGCTCGTCCAGCGTCTGCTGGGTGGCGTTCACCAGAGCGTCGGCGTTGTTGCGCACCTCGGCCTCTTCCTTGCGAGCGGCGTCCTCTTCGGCGTGCTGCTCGGCGTCCTTCACCATGCGGTCCACTTCGTCGTCGGACAGGGCCGTGGAGCCGGAGATGGTGATCTGCTGCTGCTTGCCGGTGCCGAGATCCTTAGCGGACACGTTCACGATGCCGTTGGCGTCGATGTCGAAGGTAACCTCGATCTGCGGCACGCCACGACGGGCAGCCGGAATGCCGGTCAGCTGGAAGCGGCCCAAGGTCTTGTTGCCCGCGGCCATCTCGCGCTCGCCCTGCAGGACGTGCACCTCGACGGAGGTCTGGTTGTCGGCCGCTGTGGAGTAGATTTCGGTCTTGCGGGTCGGGATGGTGGTGTTGCGCTCGATCATCTTGGTCATCACGCCGCCCATGGTTTCAACGCCGAGGGACAGCGGGGTGACGTCGAGCAGCAGGATGCCCTGCACGTCGCCGGCGAGCACGCCGCCCTGAACAGCGGCGCCCATGGCCACGACCTCGTCCGGGTTCACGGACATGTTCGGGGCCTTGCCGGTCAGCTGCTTCACGAGCTCCTGCACGGCCGGCATACGGGTGGAGCCGCCGACGAGAATGACCTCGTCAACTTCGCCCATCTTCAGGCCGGCGTCCTTCAGCGCCTGCTCCACCGGCTTCTTGCAGCGGTCGAGCAGATCCTTGGTGATGCGCTCGAACTCGGCGCGGGTCAGCGTGTAGTCAAGATGCTTCGGGCCGGAGGCGTCGGCGGTGATGAAGGGCAGATTGATGTTGGTCTGCGTGGTGGAGGACAGCTCCATCTTCGCCTTCTCAGCCGCTTCCTTCAGACGCTGCAGGGCCATGGGGTCCTTACGCAAATCGATGCCGTTCTCGGCCTGGAACTTGTCGGCCATCCAGTCGATGATGCGCTGATCCCAGTCGTCGCCGCCCAGGTGGTTGTCGCCAGCGGTGGAGGCTACCTCGAACACGCCATCGCCAAGCTCGAGCACGGACACGTCGAAGGTGCCGCCGCCCAGGTCGAAGACGAGGATCTTCTCGTCATGGTCGACCTTGTCGAGGCCGTAAGCGAGCGCCGCAGCGGTCGGCTCGTTGATGATGCGCAGGACCTCCAGACCGGCGATCTTACCGGCGTCCTTGGTGGCCTGACGCTGAGCGTCGTTGAAGTAAGCCGGCACGGTGATGACGGCCTGGGTGATGGGCTGGCCCACCTGCTTCTCCGCATCGGTCTTCAGCTTCTGAAGCACCATGGCGGAAATCTCCTCGGGGGTGTAGTCCTTGCCGTCGATATCGATGACCGCACGGCCGTCCTTGCCCTTCTGGACCTTGTAGCTGACGGTCTTCTGCTCTTCGGGAGTCTCGTCGTAGGAGCGGCCGATGAAGCGCTTCACGGAAGAGACGGTGTTCTCAGGATTGGTGACCGCCTGGTTCTTCGCGGCCTTGCCGACGACGCGCTCGCCGTCCTTGCGGAAGCCCTCCACAGACGGGGTGGTGCGATCGCCCTCGGCGTTCACCAGAATTTCGGGCTCGGAGCCCTCCATGACGGCCATGGCGGAGTTCGTCGTGCCCAAGTCGATGCCAAGAATCTTAGCCATTGTGTACTGCCTCGCTTTCACAGTTTCACGTATAGATGAATGATGTTGAGATGCACTATAAAACCTTAGTCTGGTGCTGTCAAGTTTTCTCAACAACATTCAGTGAGACAAGCTCACTTCCCAGCACAATACGCGCCGAAATATGGTGCAGACACGACACGAAGCTTCTGTTGCCAAACTAAAACAATGCTGTTATCAGGGGGAATTCAAAGAAATTGAGTGCGTGCCTCTTCACTTTCCTAAGCGCTTCTCGTGAAGCGATATATGAATGATTTATGTCTATGAGTCGATCGCTCATTGCAAAACGAGCCCGGCATTCCCTTCTTCTCGTCGTCGAACAGAGAGCTGCTGTTTATATATAATGTAATGCGACGGTACTGCCAGGGTAAGAGAGGCCATTATGCTCCCATCCGAATCTTCGCTTCCTATCGCGCGCCGGGCCACTTGGCGTGACACGGAATGCCTCGAGCTGGTCTGCGGCATCGCCAACGCCGGTGGAGGTCGCCTCATTCTGGATGCCGACGTAGACAGCCGCGGCGCCGTGAAGCGACGCACAAGCCGCCTCATGAAAACCATTCCCGGGCTTATCGCGCAATCGCTCAACCTCACCTGCGCGGTGGAATTGGTGCTCGATAGCGGTCGTTTCTGTTTGGAGGTGGTTATTCCGCCGGCCAATGACCCTATCAGCTTCCGCGGTATTTTCTTCTTCTATAAAGATGGCGAGAACCACATCCTTGACGACGAGGCGCTCGATCGGCTCATGCAGCGCGACATGGAAGTCGACGTCAAATGGGAGCAGCGTCCTGTGGTGCAGGCCAGTCTGGACGATTTGAACATGGGCCTCGTCACGCGCTTCACCGGCGCGGCTCGTGATACCGACCTCACCGTCGACCTCGACGAAGCCTCGGCCATCGAGCAGACGCTACGCCATGCGGGCCTCATGACCGGCGTCGGCACTCCCACCAATGCCGGCATCCTTTTGCTGCACAACCGACCGCACCAGTACATTCCCGGCGCCACGGTGCGCATCGGGTTTTTCGGAAGCCACGGCGGCACGCCCATCTACGAGGACGAGGTCTTCGGTTCCCTCATCGAGCAAGTGCACTCAACCGTCGAGCTGCTCTTTGAGAAGTACCTACCGGAAGAGGAGCCGGCCCCGCACGGCACCTACCGTCTCGGCACCGCCGGTGGCCATGGTCGACCGCCTCGGGATGCGGTGCACGAAGCCGTGCTCAACGCGCTCGCCCATAAGAACTACGACAGCGGCGCCCCCGTGCAGGTGAGCGTGTTCACCGACCGCCTCTGCATCGACAACGTGGGCCGACCGCCCCGCACCTGGACCGTGGGCGCGCTCCTCGGACGCCACACATCGCGGCCCAACAACCCCAATCTCGTGGCGGCCCTGCGCTCGCTCGGCATCATCGACGGCTGGAGCAACGGGGTCTCGCGCATCCGCATGAGCTGCATGGAAGCCGGCACGCCCGAGCCCATCTTCGAACTACGCGACGACGAGACTATGGTGTGCTTTCCCATGGATTCAGACAGCCTTTTGACCGCCTCGATAACGCACGCGAACGCCATCAGCGCCGCACCAGTGGCCCGAGCTGACCTGCCCGAAGTGCAGCAGACGGCACGAGCCCGGGCGACCCAGCAGGACACGAGCCTCACGCTGAATGACGAGAAAGTGCTCGCCATGCTCGACATCGACGGGCGCCTCACCGCGCCGCGCATCGCCAAGAACCTCAACATCAGCGAGAGCACCGTGCGCCGCAGCTTCCGCCGGTTGCGCGATTTGGGGCTCATTGCCCGCATCGGCTCGGACAAGTCGGGGTTCTGGCAGGTTCAGTAGCCCGTCGCACCCTTCTTCGAACTTGCTCAACCAGATCTGAAAACAAGACTGCCCGCACGTCCTGATCCGTGCGGGCAGTCCATGGAGTTGGCCGCCGGTCGCGCGTCCTGATCCGTGCGACTCGTCGGCCTCTGCGGCCGCTTGCGCCCTTAGGCCTTATGGGCGACTCGGGCCGCGCGAGTATCTTCGGTTCCCGTCGTAACCGTGCTGGTAAGCGAGTTGTTGAAGTCGTCAATCCTGCGGGCGTAACCGAGGCGGTTCGCCACTACCACGGCAGCGTAGCCCACCGTGAGCAGAACGCCAATGAGCATCACCCAGTGCACCCAGCAGTGGGGCTCGTCGAAGGCGCCCAGAGCCGTGGCGTCGTCCTCGATGACCTCGCCGCCGACACGCGTCACCGTGGGCTCCTCGTTATCGAAGGAGACGCTTGCGGCCATGGGGACGTCCTCGTCGAGAATGATGCCCGCCACAGCCCCGAACTGCTCGGCCACGGCAGCAGCGCGCTGGCTTCCGACCATCGTCGTCACCACGCCGGCAATGGCATCAGCCGGAGTCGTGGCCCCCGCCGGCATGCCCGCGCCCAGGCTCGAACGCGGCGGCAGAAGCGGGTTGCGCGGCGGCACCACCGTAGAGCCGGCCGGGCCGATGGTGAAGGTACCGGGAACAACCTGCACGTCGTAATTGTTGCGGATCTCGTTGCCGTTGGCATCCTTGCTGAGAGGCAGCACCGTGCCATTGAGCAGGGCGCTGTGTCCGTCATAGCCCGAGGGCAGTTGCGCGGCGCCCGACCCGAGGAACGTAGCGCCGCTCATGTCGCTGCCAGCCGCCACCGCGGCACCGCCGTTCAAACCATTCTCGGAGGGCGGCAGGAAGTAGAAGTAGGCAAGCTGGGGGCCTTCGGCGTCTTCGGTCAGAGCCGGACGCACCGTGACGTTGATCGTAACCTCGCCGCAGCGCACCACCGCGTCTCCCGGAGCGACCGCTGTCACCTTGCCCGTGGTGGCAACCTCGGCCACAGCCGGGTTTTCGGAAGCCCACGTGCCGCCAGAAGCGGCAAAACGGTGCAGATCGCGAACCTCGCCCACATACAGGGTGAGCTGATGCTCGTTGTCCGAGTCATCGACGGGCTTGTTCGCGGCGGGCTCGGACAGCGCAGGCTGCTCGGGAGCGTCCACGTCAGCGTCAGCGCCTGTACCGGTATCGCCGTTATCGGTGCCGGGCACGTCGCCTTCTTTGCCGAAACCGTTGTCATTTTCGGCGTTGTCGCCATCACCTTCACCGACGTTCTCATCACCCGGAATTACGGACTGCTCAGGATTGGTCGGGTCGGCAGGCCCGTTCGGCTTGTCGCCCTCATCGTCACTGGGCGTCGGCATGGCGAACGCAAAGGGAGCATTGAGCACATCAGTGGAGAACGTGAGAGCGTTGGGATTGATATCGCCCTGAGTCGTAAGGGGCTTTTCCAGCGTTATTTCAGTGACCGTGTCGGGGCCATCAATGCGATACGCCTTCATTTCGCCCGCAAACATGCCATTCCACGTCACGGTAACGCGGTAGCCCATGTCAGAAAGCGTGAGCGGATCGCCTGCCTCGTCAACAAGGCCGAGGCGGTAGATGCGGTACAGCCCGTATCCCTCTTCCAGAGCCTTCTCCATGGCGGTCTTGCCTTCGTCGTTTACCGCCACATCAACCGTCAGCCGCGCTCCTTCGGGAAGCGCACCCGCAGCGGTCAGCTCCACCGTCACATCATCGGTGTCGACGGTCAGGACGGCCGCATTGTTTTGCAGGCCATCGGACGTCGGAGCATCGAGGGGGCCGTCGTCTTTCTGGGCGGGCGTCTCGCTGGCGCCATCATTCGTCGGCGTCGAAACGCTCTCGGACGCCTTCTCCGGAGCATTTTCAGGCGGCGTTGGCTCCGTCGTCTTCTCGCCCACTTCACCATCGAAGCCTTCGACGGCCAGCGCAGCATCGGCAAACACCGAGACGTTCAGGAACGAGAGCGCCATAAGCAGAGAGAGCGCGACCGCCACGATCTTTCCCTCGAGGCAGTTACGCGCGTCGGCGAATCGCTGTATTGTGTTCATTTCCACCAACTTCTCCTTAACCCCGGCGGCTTTTTCGCCGCCTTGCATCCTCACATTTCAGGCTGTGAGTGCGATACCGAAAACACCGGCGATACGCATAATGCAGAGTGATTTCAATATCGATGAGAATTCTACGCAGCTTTAAAGAGGAAGTCGCTTTTGCGGTAAGTTGATAGGATATTGATAGGGTAATGACATTGCATTTGATATGAATTTGTCATTCTTCTGTTCTGAAATGGAAATGACAGGCAAGAAAAAGCGGCCGAAGCCGCCATAAGGAAAGTCCTTCAGAGAAATTTGCTAAACGGCGCCGCGAACCAGAGAGGCCAATTCATTGCGATCATGGAACTCCCTGGGGCGATCGGGGCGTGAAACCTCCACGACATCGCCCTCCCAGGTGGCTCCCGCATCGCCGAACTTCGAGGAATGCACGATGCGCTGGAAGCGCACTCGTGAGTTGGCAGGCAGCTCGGCTAATTCGAACCCATAGGTAAGGTTCGAGAGAATCGCCTGCAACGCGTCGACCACCTCATCATCGGGGCTCAGACGCACCACTCCCATCTCGCTGTTGTAGAGCAGCCCCGGCGCAACGAAGATTGTGCGGATCCGTTCCTGACGCTTCTTTTCGGCCCAGTGAATGGCAACGCAGGCAGCGACAATAACGACCCACCAGACAACCGTCACCACGATATCGAGAGGGTTGTCCACGAGATCGAACTGCAACGCATGCCAAATCCAGAGGAAGGCAACGGAAGCCAGCAGAAGCACAGCGGCTATGATCCAGTTGCTCTTTCGCATACGACGTGACTCCTGAATGTTGCTTCTCGTGGGGCAACTCATTTTCATTTCGCCAATTTTACCCCTTTAAGGTACGACAGGCTACCTCATTTTGCGTGTTCATTTACTCAATTCGCAAGAAAGCCCGCTGCAGCAGCAACGGGCTTTCAATGGATTTCGATAAAAGAGACTCCGGAAGACTCCGCGTTCAATCGCACTTACCGAAAATTGAGAGTTAGTCCTCGACGATCTCCGGGATAGCACCCATGGGGCACTCCTCGACGCAGTCGCCACAAGCGATGCAAGCTTCCTCGTTCACGGCGTCGGCAACGCCATTGACGACCTCGAGCACTTCCTGGGGGCACGCGTCAACGCAGATGCCGCAGCCGATGCACTCGTCAGCTTCAATTACGGGATGAGACATGGGAAGCTCCTTCGTTCTCGGGTGATAATCCTCGTCTATGAAGCAGGGGCTTTCCGCCCCCCGTTACTTCACTGCGCAAGATACCATGAAAGAGCCAAAGCGCAAGTAGAAATAGAAAACTTTTCAGGGGGCGGCTAAGGAGTGCGTAACGAACTAGCAAATACGGGGAAGCTGCTCGCCGACGAGCATGTCCAAGATGCGGGTGCTACCGAAAGCGGTGCGCAGGAACACCTTGGGGCCGCGGGCCGGGTCGGCCTCGGTCACGCGCCCGATAATGGCGGCGTCGTCACCATAGGGACTCTTCCGCATGGCGGCCAACGCCGCCTCAGCCTCATCGGCGGCCACCACACAGACCATCTTGCCCTCGTTGGCCACCTGCATCACGTCGTAGCCGAGCATCTCGCAGGCGCCCAGCACGGCGTCCTTCACGGGAATGGCATCCTCGTCCACGGTGATGTCGGTGCCGGACTGCTCGGCCAGCTCGTTCAGCGTCGAGGCAATGCCGCCGCGCGTGGGATCGCGGAAGCAACGGGTGTGCGGCGCCGCGGCCAGCACATCGGCGATGAGGTGGTTCAGCGGTGCCGCATCGCTTTCGATGTTCGCGGAGAAATTCAAGCCCTCCCGGCAGCTCATGATGGTGATGCCATGGTCGCCCAGGGTGCCGCTCACCAGCACTGCATCACCGGGACGAATTTGCGCGCCGCCCAAGTTCACGCCCTCGGCGAGAGCGCCCACGCCACTCGTATTAATATAGATGCCGTCGCCATGGCCCCGGTTCACCACCTTGGTGTCGCCGGTGACGAACCGTACGCCGGCCTCGCGCGCCGCCTCGGCCATGGAAGCGCAGATGCGGCGCAGGTCATCCATGGGAAAGCCCTCTTCCAGAATGAAGGCGCAGGAGAGATACAGCGGGCGGGCGCCGGAGGTGGCCACGTCGTTCACGGTGCCGCACACCGCCAAACGGCCGATGTCGCCGCCGGGAAAGAAATGCGGCGTCACCACGAAGCTGTCCGTGGAGTAGGCGATGCGCTCACCCGGCGCGAGGGCCGGCAGCACCGCCGCGTCATCGCCGCGCAGAAGCTCGTCGGTGCCGTAGGCCTCGAAGAACACCTCGTCGATGATGCGCTTCATCATGGAACCGCCGGAACCATGCCCCAGCATTACCTTCTCGTCTGCCATTACATAAACCTTCCCGTGGTGGTAAGCACCAGCTTGCCGTTCTTCACGCCCTTGGTGCCCAAAATGAGGTTGGCCACGCTTTGCACGAGGCCCGTTTCACCGCGCATGACGATAACCTCCAAGCACATATGCTCGTCCACATGTACGTGCATCGTGGAGATGATGGTGTCGAAGTAGTCGTGCTGAATGGTGTGCAGCTTCTCCTGCAGATCGTTGGAGTGGTGGTCGTAAATAATGGTGAGCGTGCCCATGACAAGGCCCCCAGGCGTTGCGCACTCTTCTTCCACGAGGGCGTCGCGCACCAAATCGCGCACCACTTCGCTGCGGTTCTTCGCCAGGCCGCGGCGAGCCACCAGCTGGTCGAACTCCATGAGCAGCCCCTCGGGCATGGCCACGGAGAAACGAACAAGGTCGTTGCTCATCGGTCGCGCCGCCTAGACGCGGGCGACGGTGAAGCCGGCGGCATCCTTCGCGTCATCTTCCATGGCCTCTTTGGCCTCGTCAAGTGCGGCGCGCACCTCGTCGAGCAGGCGCATCACGTCATGCAGCTTTTCCCCCACCGTGGCAAACCCGGCGTCGGAGGCCAAATGCCCCAGATCGTGCGCATGGCGGCGCTCGAGCTTAATGTGGTCGTCGATCTGGTCGATCATCATTTCCAGCTGGCCGGTGTTGACTCCATTGGTGCACATGGGCGCCTCCTTGGAATTTGCTACTATATACAGGAATGTTTTATCGCGAGTGCGAGCGCAGCGCAAGAGGGAGTGTGATTTCTTCCGTGAAAAGTAACATTTTTGAGGTAACGGGCGAATCGGTGCTCATGCTGTACGGCAGCCACCTGACCGGCGCGCCAACCTCCACGCTGCTCGTGCTGAGCGAGACCCCTTTGGGCGACGCAGCCTTGGAGGCCCTAGAGAAATCGGCGGTGAGCTTGGAGTTCGGCACTGCCCCTCTGGCGCAGGTGGTCGTGGAAACCGCCGAGGGCAAGCTGGGCGCGGAAGACGTGCGAACCATCGTGGAAGGCCTCGACCCCGTGGCGCTTGTGGCCTGCGACGCCTTCGCCGCCGAGGCGCTTTCGGCCGCCTACCGCACACCGGTGACCCTGGATGCCGACAATCGCCTGATGGGCCGCACCGCCGCCATCTTCCAAGACTTCGAAGGCATGATGAACACCCCCGCCGACAAACAACGCGCCTGGGCGCTCCTGAAGAAGCTGCGGTAGAGAGACCTTCTGAATAGCGAAACTCCAAATTGCAAGGCAAAGCCCTCCGCTAACTTAATTATTTGAAGAGATGTGCCGGCAGAAGACGACTGCGCTCGTAATGCAGAGAACAGCATCGCGATCGCCCCCTGCGCTTCTTCCTGGGGCAAGCCTTTTTGCTTGAGTATTTCCAGGCAAATCCTTTCAGCATTCGGGTAATCCTGCATTTGATTTGCCTGTTTTGCCCGGGTAAAAAGCTCCTTGATACTCGCAGAAGACGATTCTTTCCCGTAAAAGACTTTGTCTAATCTGCGCGCTATCGCATCATTAACCCTGCAGGAACCGCTATCAACCCATCCGCACTTTGTCTTGCGGTACAACCGCCCTTCGGATTCAAGCTCGTCCATAGCCAAGATAACTCCTTCTGCGCATCCGGTTATCGCTCAAATAGGTATAATTGATCATCGCTAAAGATGTTCTAGCTAATACAGAACGAAGAAACCGCCGAAGCTCGGAACCATCCCGGAAACAGCATCGGCCCCCCTCAATCTACGAAAGCGGAAGAATACCCTCTTCGAGACGCTTTCTCAGAAGCCGCTTGTGCTCCTCGCGCATCGATTCCGATAGAAGCACGACGCCGTAGGCCTCCTCGGGCACGCTGTCGATGAGTCCGTCGATGGCCTCCATGTCCACGGCTGCCGCAAAGCGCTTGATGGCGGCGGTCAGATCGGGGTTCGACGTCTTCGCCATGTACTCGAAGGGGTGGATCGCGACGCTGCCGCCTTCGCCATCCGGCAGCCGATAGCACGAGACGTTCGTTCCGAAGGCGTCCTCGCGCTCGGCCTCTTCGTCGCCCAGGCGACGCGCCGCCACACTCGGACTGCGCTTGCTGAAGAGAGAACTGCCCATGTCGTAGACCGGCGCCAGCTCGTAGGTCATCGGCGCCGTCATGAGAACGCCCCAATTCCCGTTGTTGCGATCGGGGTTCTTGATGAAGGCGTCCGCCACGAACATGTCCCAAAACCGCTCACGTACGCCCGGCACCCTGCGCAGTAAATCGGACGTTTCGATAGCGGCCAGCACGTCGCCGAGCAGGATGACCTCGCCATCGGACGGAGCGGAACTGAACCCGGCATCGTCATCGGAAAGGGCGTTCTTGATCTCCTTGAACTCGAAGAGCCGCGCGTTCGGGAACGTGAAGTCGCGGCAGGCACAGACGATCTTCCCGGCACGGTATCCCAGCATTGTCTCGTGCACGGGAATGCCCAAAAGCTCGTAGATGTGCGATCCCAGATATTCGGAAACAGGACTTGAGGTGTACGAGGGTAGATGCTTGCCCATCAAATCCCGCGTCGTGCGCGGATACTTGGCAATCCAGGGCTCCCCTTCGATGAGAATGCCCTCTTTCTGTCCCGCGCGCCCTCCATAGAAAAGGCCGCTCGGAGCGCAATCGCGCAGATCAGCGATCTCCACCATGAAACGACCTCCTTCAATTCGCGCAAAACAGTTCAGCCATTGTAGCACGAGCGCAATAACGCCTGCATAGGCTCGCCTCGCTTACAAGAAAAGCCAGAGACGCGTTTAGGACATCCACTGTCCACAATAGCGATACAATGCATTTCAACTTTTCAACCTCCTTTGAAGGAAGTGACCATGCCTAACGTCATCATCAGCGCGGACAGCACGTGCGACCTCTCGCCGGAACAGCGGGAGCACTACCAGGTTCGCAGCTTTCCGTTTCACATCGAATTCCGCGGGCGCGACCACTTGGACAACATCGACATCACGCCCCAGGTGCTCTTCGACGGCTTCTACGAGGACAAGTCGCTGCCCCAAACGGGCGCCTGCTCGCCGGAGGCCTACCGGCAGCACTTCGCCGAGCTTGTGGCCGACGGCTCGCAGGTCGTCCACTTCAACTTGGGCAGCGCGCTTTCCTCCGCCTACGAGAACGCGAGCGCTGCGGCGGCCGACATGGAGGGCGTCTACGTCATCGACGGCAAGAGTCTTTCGACCGGCATCGGCCTGCAGGTGCTCGCGACGTGCCGCATGCGCGATGCCGGCATGAGCGCCGCCGACATCGCCCGCGAGGCAGCCGATCTGCACAGCCGATCCCATGCGTCGTTTGTGCTGGACACCATGGAATTCCTCGCCGCCGGCGGCCGGTGCCCCACACTGGTAGCTTACCTGGGCGGCAAGCTCAGCTGCAGGCCGGGCATCCTCGTGGACAACCAGAGCGGCGCCATGAAGGTGGGCAAGCTCTACCGCGGCAAGCAGGAGAAAGTGCTCGAGCGCTACATGAGCGACACCCTGGCGCGCTACCCCGACATCGTGAAGGACGAGATCTTCATCACCCACTCCGGCGTGAGCGACGAGATTGCCGACGCCGTGCGCCGCATGCTGGAAGAGCGCGGATTCCGCACCATCTACACCACCACGGCCAGCTGCACCATTTCGAGTCACTGCGGACCGGGCACCCTCGGCATCCTGTTCATGACCGAAACGCCGAGCGCTTAGAAAGTACGGGACGAGAGGGGGAGCGAAGCGGAGCAGCTCGCCCATCATCCTGCCACACCGCCACACCAGCGTACCAGCATCGAGAAACGGAGGATCGCCATGCGCGCATTCATCGCCCTGGAACTACCCGCCGACTTCGCGGATGACACGGCGGCTGCAGCGCGCCGACTAAGCGCATCTTTGGAGGGACGTTTTCTCGACCGCAGCACCTACCATCTGACGCTGGCCTTCCTCGGCGACATCGATGATGCCGAAGCAAGTCGGGCCATGGACGCCCTCGATGTGGCTTGCGCTGGCTCGGCTCCTGTTTCGCTTGCGCCCGACGGCCTGGGAAAGTTCGGCCGCCCCGCCGACGCGACGCTCTGGCTGGGCGTGGCGCCCGACCCGGCCCTTCAGGCCCTGGCCGAACGTGTTCGCGAAGAACTCACCGCCCGCGACGTTCCCTTCGACCCGAAGCCTTTCCGCCCTCACATCACCTTGGGGCGCCGGGTGCGCATTCCGAAAAAGCCCCTACCGCCACTGGCCTTCCCGCTGCCGGCGCACGCCCGCACCGTCACACTGTTCAAGAGCACGCTTTCCCGCGACGGCGCCGAATACAAGCCGCTCTACACAGTGGAGCTGGGGGAGCCGGCAGAGATGCCGACGTCAACCCCTAATTAGCTGAAAGGCCCCGGGCGCACATGGCTACCCGGGACCGACGCCATCGTACCTTGCGGCAAGCTCACCAGGGAACCCCAGGCAAACCGCGCATCGCTCAAAGGGTTATTGCTCGGCGCACCAAGCCACAAGTGCGTCGCGCAGGAAGGCCGTCGCGCCTTCGCCTACCGAGCCGTCGTAGTAGGCCGTGAAACGCGGATCGGCCACGTAGCCCTCGGCCAGGGCGGCATGGGCCGCTGGAGAATAGGTCCCCTCGCCCCAGTGCATTTGCAGCCAGCGAGCGTGCATGGCGCACAACTCCCGAGCCGCTTCGCCTGTCGGGTCGCCCGTCGCCTTCGCCTGCACCAGCTGCTCGAGGATGGCCGCCTCCAAGGCCTTGGCGTCGTTCCACTCTGCCTCGGTCATGCCGGCCATGCGCTCGTTGGCCGCGTCCATGGCCGCATCTCCGTGACGTCGGCGTACCTCGGCGCCGTAGTGCTCTTCGTTCTCGGCAATGGCCCGGGCCTTCATGCCTTCGAATCGTTCCTTATCGGTCATAGTGCATCTTCCTTCCAGGGACGCGATGGTCTTCTCCACCGTTCCCATCAGAGTTTCCAATTCTTTTTGCCGTGCGCGCAACGTGGCAAGGTGGTCGGTGAGCACCGCACGGAAGTCGAAACGGTCATCAGCGAAGGCGTCGCGAATGGCGCCGAGAGAGAGCCCACAGGACCGCAGCAGCAGAATCTGCTGCAGCCGCTCCACATCCGCCGCACCGTAACGGCGATAGCCGCTGGCCGTGCGCTCGGGATGCAGCAGCCCCTCGTCCTCGTAATGGTGCAGCGCCCGCACGGTCACGCCGGCCAGCTTCGCCAGCGAACCCACGGTATACGAGGTCCCTTCCGCTTGCGTCCTTCGCTTCTTTTGCACACGTGGCATTTTGGCCGCTCCCACCTCCGCCTCCCTTTCGTCTTCCTTCGCTTCCAGCGCTTCCGTTTCCAGCGCCTTCGCTTTCGGCGCCTTCGCTCCCAGCGTTTTTGCTCCCAGCGCCTTCGCTTCCGCTTCTTCGCGAGATCGCTCATCTCGCCTTGCCAAGACCAGCATAAACCCTCACGTTCCGTAAGGGTCAAGGGCTTTCAGAAGATTTTGTAGCCGCAAATCAACGGTTTTTACGGAACAACCGTGATTTTGAGGCTAAAAAAGACCCATCTTCTCGCAAACGGGCAAAAAGATAGCCCCGAATCGACGGTTCTTCCGTAAAAACCGTCGATTCGGGGCTTAAAATTTCCCAGCGCTCCTCTTGCGCCACAGCTCAACGCTACTTCGGCGCAGCGCTACTTCTTCAGCAGCTTCTGACAGAGCACGGTGAAGGCGCAGATGCCCAAAGCGAAGATACCCACGGTGAGCACGATCTCGGGAACCGTCGGCGCGTAGGTGCCCATCAGCGTCCACATGTCGGCAGCGCCGCCCGCTTGCGCGGCCGTGGTGCCCAAGGTGATGCCGTTGCCGCCCACGATGTTGGGCACGGCGAAGCCGGTGAACATGAGCCAGCAGCGCTTGCAGAACACGCCGGCCACCACCAGCGCGGAAGCCACACCGACCACCTTCATGTTGCGGCGGTTCTTCGCGAACACCAGCAGGCAGAAGGGAATGATCAAGCCGCAGATCACCTCGAACCAGAAGAACGGGGCCGTGCCGCCGAACAGCAGGGTGTTGATCACGGCCATGCCGCCCTCGGTGCCGTTGTAGGCCGTCGTCAGGATCTCGCAGCCGATGAAGTAGGCATCCACGGCGATGCAGGTGCACAAGAGCCCGGCCAAGCTCGTGAGGAGCTCGTCGGTCGTCTCGAACACGCCACGAGCACGCAGGCCGAGCAGGGCCAGCACCAGAAGCGCCAGGCCGGAATCGAGTGCGGAGGCCACGAAGATCGGCGCCAAGATGGCGGTGTGCCACGCCTCGCGGGCCACTTCCAAGCCGAAGATCCACGCCGTCACGGAGTGCACGAGGATGGCCACCGGCAGAGCGAAGCGCGACACCACGGCCACCTTCGCCGGATCGGCCTTGCGCGAGCACATGAAATACAGGTACACCAGATTGATGACCAGGTAGCAGGTGATGACGATCATGTCCCAGGCCAGAGGCGACAGGAAGTTCAGCCCCGTGAACATGCGCCAGATGCGCTGGATGCCGCCGAGGTCCACCAGCACGCAGATGCCGGCGCAGCAGATGCACACGAGCGACAGGATGACAGCGGGCAGCGCCACGGCCTTGTACTTCTTAATGCCGAAGATAGAGGCCGACGAGGCCACGATGAGGCCGCCGGCCGACAGGCCCACGAAGAACATGAAGCAGGTAAGGTACAGCCCCCAGCTGGTGGAGTTGTTCATGCCCGTGATGCCGAGGCCGAACAGAAGCTGGTACACGTACACGCCGATACCCACAAGGGCGATGGCGCCCGAACCCACCACGAGCGGGTTTTTCATCACAGAAGTCATAGCACCCTCCTAGCGAACGTAAAAGACCTGCGGGCGCGTGCCCTTATCTTCCAACAACACCTCAGCGCCCTGATCACGGCGCAAGCGCGACACGGCGGAATCCGGGTCGTCCAGGTCGCCGAAGATGCGGGCATCGGCCGGGCAGCAGCGCACGCACATAGGCTCGTCGCCCTCGTCGGTACGCTCCTTGCACAAGGTACACTTCTCCATCACGCCGCGGGCGCGCTCGGGCACGCGGGCATCTCCGTAGGAGGCACCGGTGGCGCGCACCGGATCGTTCCAGTTGAACGTGCGGGCGTTATAGGGGCAGGCGGCCATGCACATACGGCAGCCGATGCACTTGTCGTAGTCGATTTCCACGCGGCCCTTGTCGTCTTTATAAGTGGCGCCCGTGGGGCACACACGCTCGCACGCCGGGTTCTCGCAATGCTGGCACGCCAGCGGCAGATAGGTGCGCGAAAGGTTCGGATACGTGCCCTCGGCGCTATCGAAGCGCTCGCACCCCTCGGTGAGCACGCGGTTCCACAGCATGCCATCGGGCACGTTGTTCTGCATCTTGCAGGCCAGCGCGCAGGTGTTGCAGCCGATGCAGCGATGCAAATCAATGCCAATAGCGAGCTTCGTCATGGCTATTCACCAACCTTCTTGATCTCGATGAGCGTGTCGTTGTAGGGGATCATGGGACCGAACGGCAGGGCATAGCCGCGCGGATTCAACGTGTCGTTGGAAACGCTCTGCATGATGGTGCCGTCCAGGTACTGGCGGTAGGTGCTCTCCACCATAAAGGCGCTCTCCGGCCGCACGGCCTCGTTCACGCGCAACACCGTGCGGAAAGAGCCGCGGTCGTTGAAGACCTCTACCGCATCGCCGTCTTCCAAGCCGCGGGCGGCAGCATCCGCGGGATTCAGCTCGATGCAGGGCTCGGCCACTTCCTGAATCCACTTCGCACCAGAGTAGGCCGAGTGCACGCGGAAGCGAGAGCGCGCCTGGTTGAACTGCAGCGGGTACTTCTCGCGCAGCGGGTTCTCCGGATAGGCCTCGCAAGGCGCCTCCCAAGCGGGGAAGGCCTGGCCGAACTCCAGCAGCGCCTCGTAATAGGGCTCCTGGCGACCCGAAGCCGTGCCGTAGGTGAAGCCCACCTCCGGGGCGATGAGATCCTCCGAGCCGATGAGGCGCAGCGCGCCGCCGGCTTCCTGCAGTTTCTCCAAGGTGAAGCCAGCCATCTGCGGATCATCGGTGGTCAGAAGCGCCCGGGCGTACTCCTCGCCATCGGCCGGGAACAGGTCGCCCAGCCCCATGGCCTCGGCGATGCCCTTCTCGATGTAGAAGTCCGACTTGCTTTCGAACAGCGGATCGAGCACCTTCAAATTGGCCAAGATGTGGGCATTGGCACACTTGATGCCGCCCACGGAATCGGCGCATTCGAACTTGCTGCACACGGGCAGCACCAAATCGACGAAGTCGGCCACCGAGCTGTGGTAGATGTCGGCCAGGCACACAAAATCCAGCGAGTCGAGCCACTCCAGCGTCTTGTTCCAGTTCGCGGCCTTCTGGGTGGGGATATCGCCGAAGAACATCGCGCCGTGGATAGCGTCGCCCTTCACCACGTCGTAGAAGCCCTGGGGGCTCGGCGCCGGCGCCATGCCCTCGGGCAGCGGCCATGCGCCAAGCGCCGCCTCGTAGGGAGTCACGTGGTAGCCGTAGATGCCGCAACCAGTGCCGCGCTTGCCGTAGTTGCCCGTCAGCGAAGCGATGAGCGCGTAGCAGTGACCGGCCACGTCGTTGTTGCCGAACTTGTCGATGCCGCCCACGCCGTTGTCTATGATGGAGGGGCCGGCCGCATACTGCTCGGCCACATCGGCCACCATCTCGGCGGGGATATCGCAGGTCTCAGCGGTCCATTCCAGGGTATAGGGCTCCATGTCCTTGCGAAGGCGCGTGAACTGGGTCACGTAGCGCTTGCCGTTTACGGTGAACTCGCCTTCCAGCGCCGGGACCGCGCCCTCGGCGGTATGGGGCACTGCCGCGTTCGTCGCTTCGTCCCACATATAAAAGGTCTTCAGCTCCACCGGCTCGCCGGTTTCCGGATCGGTGCCCGTCACCACGTCGGCCAAACAGGCGCCTGTTTCGGCGTCGATCAAAAACGGCAGCGCGGTGTGGGCCAGCACATGCTCGCGATCGAACAACTCCTCGTCCAGGATGTACTTCGTCATGCCAAGGAAGAACGCCGGGTCGGTGCCGGCACGCAGGTTCACCCACTGATCGGCCTTGCCCGCCGTGGGGCTGAAGCGCGGGTCGAGGCAGATGAACTTCGTGCCCGCTTCCTGGGCGTCAAGCATGCCGCGCGACCAGGTGAGACTCGTTTCCACCAGATTGGTGTTGGCTAAAATGACCACGTTGGCCTCGGGCCACTCCCACATAGTATTCTGCGCGAACATGCCGATCCAGGGCGAGAACGCCATAATCTGGCCATTGCCCTGACCCATGTCGTAACCGTTCAAGCCACCGGCCTGAGCGCCGAGCACGCTGGCCAAAAGTGGTGGGAAGCGCTGGGAGGCCTCCGTGGAGAACTGGATCCACAGCGCCTCCTTGCCATACTTGTCCTGAATGGCCTTGAAGTTCTCGGCAATCATTTGGAAGGCCTCGTCCCAGCTGATGGCCTCGAACTCGCCGCTCCCGCGCTCGCCCACACGCTTCATGGGACGCTGGATGCGGGCGTCGCCGTAAATGTTCTGCACTTCGGAGATGCCCTTCAGGCACACGTTCTGGAAGCGCTTGTCCTCGTTCTCGCGCGGCTGGATCATTGCCAAACGTCCGTCGCGCACCGTGCACTGCAGCATGCAGTTGCACAGGCAGTGCTCGTTGTGGTACGTAAAGCCCAGCGTTTCACTGGCCGCGGGCTCGGCCTGAGCCGCGCTGGCAGCGATGCCCGTCAGGCTCGCCCCCGCAAAGCCAGCCGCTCCCGTGGCCGCAGCGGCCTTCAGAAAGCCGCGACGGCTGAGCATGGCGCCCCTCGGTTTCTGCTCCATACTATCCTCCTGCTCTCTCGTGCGCAATCGGCGTCCTCGGCCGGCGCCGCATAGTCGCCTGCCTGCAGCCGATGCCCTCGATTCCGTTCCGACCCCTCGTCGGAATCGGTTTCTGGGTGCAGTCTACGAAGCGTCAACAGGAAAAGCACTGCCCACTCCCCCGACCCCGTGGCTTAAGCCCCACTTTCCGGAAAGTGGGCATTAACGTAGGCCTCCGAGCAAGCGCAAAACCGCTAAGATGCTAACCAGCCAATGAAACGACGAGGAGGGACGATGGCGGACAAGAAGAGCGATCTGCGCGTCGTGCGCACGCGCAATGCCCTGCGCGCGGCCTTCGAGGAGCTTATCGCCGAGACGACCCTCGACAAGATCACCGTGAAAGCCCTCACCGACCGGGCCGGCATCAACCGCAAAACCTTCTACTTGCACTACGAGACCATCGAGGCCTTCTACGACGAAATTATGAACGGCATCATGGACGAGTTCTTCGAGTACTACGAGAAAACGCCGGACGACCCTTGGGATATGGACGGTCACGCCCGACGTTTCTTTCGCTATCTGGCCGCCCAGCCTCCCATGATTGAGCAGCTGGTGTGCTCGCCGAGCTTCTACGATTTCGGAGAGCGCATCTATGCCACCCAAATGAACCGTTACCGGGCCTTTGCCGACGAGCTGTTCTGGCGCGAGGGGATCACGTCCGAGAGCGAAGAACTGATATGCGCGCTTATTCGCAACATGGCCCTGGAATGCTACCGCCAATGGGTGCGCGCGGGAAAGGTCGTTCCCATGGAAGAGGCGGCCCAGATTCTCGGCTCCATGACGTTGCACAGCGTCGAGCACCTCATGAGCCCCCGGCCCGAGAGCGATTAGAACAGCGACATTTGGTCGGAGTCGGAGGGACGACGGGTGGGAGCGGGTTCTTCCTGGGCTTCCAGAGGCACGGGCGCGTGACGAGCGAGCAGGTCGCGGGCGGTGGTGGAACGATCCAGCCACGCCAAGGCTTCCGGCGCCGTCAGCGAGAGGGGCATGCGGCTGTGAACGCGCCCCACCACGGCGTCGGGCTCGCAGGTGACCAGCACGAAGCGGTCGCCCAAACGCAGTCCCGCCAGCAGAAGCGCCGTACCGCCCGCACTCGCGAACCGATACTGGGGCTTGCGACCGCCTGTTCCGCCATCGACATTCCGCGTCTCGTAAAAGGCGCGCACGGGCACAATGCAGCGGCCGTTCTCGACCGCCTCACTCCACAGGCCCGATCCCGACAGCGCCGATTCGATGCGCGCGTTGAACACGAGCCCGCGCTTCCAGGAAACATCGACGCCCCACAAAAGGTCGACCCTCGTCAGATCGCCACCGCGATCACCGACGAAGGAGGCTCCCTCGCCGTCGGAAACCCAATCGCCTTCGATCCGCTCGCCATCCATCACAATAACCGAGCTTTCCGCGCCGGGATAGCAATCAAGCGCGTCGAAGGGCACGTCCATCGGCTTCCCGAACGCTGGGGGCACCGCCATCGCCGCCCCCGTGCCGCTCGCCAGCGGCCGCCGCACGGCCCGCAGCCAATCGAGCACCGCATCGGTCTCTTCCCCGCTCACCATCTCAAACCGATGACACACAACGGCCCCCTTCGGATTCGCGCCCGCACGCTTTCTCGCCCCAAACTCGCAGCTGAATAAGACCTATCCGGAAGATACTGTTTTGCAATATGCGTGAGCTTGATCTGCAAAACCCGCACTGTAGCGAAATCTATTGAATATAGACAGGTCGTAGGAATATACCAAGTATAGTAAATATAGCAAATCTATTTTTCGGACGAAGTATAGCAAATATAATTCTCAAGCGAAGTAGAGCGAACGCAACCCATCGGGCTGCGCGTGAGAAAGCGAGGGCGTCATGGCCGCCGATGTTCTGTTCTTGGAATACCCGAAGTGCTCCACCTGCCAGAAGGCTAAGAAGTGGCTGGACGCACACGGCGTGACCTACGCCGACCGGCACATCGTGGAAGACAATCCCACCGCCGATGAGCTGCGCACGTGGCACGAGCGCAGCGGGCTTCCTCTCAAGCGCTTCTTCAACACGAGCGGCATGCTCTACCGCGAGATGGAGCTGTCGAAGAAGCTGCCCGACATGCCCGAAGACGAGCAATACGCCCTGCTCGCCACCAACGGCATGCTCGTAAAGCGCCCCTTGCTCATCACCGCCGCCACCGTCATCCCCGGCTTCAAGGAAACCGCTTGGGAAGAGGCGCTGGGGGCTTAGTGCAGCGGCGAAACTGCGGGCTAAACCGCAGGCATCTCAGATAAGCAAAGCCGACAGCTAAATCGGCCCGACCTTCCCGCCAACGCGGGCCGACCGGGCCGATTCATGAAATAGCAAGTAGAGGGGAGGCTTGCTATTTACCGAGATTGGGCAAGTGCTACCAGAGCCTCAAGGCTCACCCCCGAGACTTCAGCTTGCGCTACCGCCCCGCCACCCGGAGCATTGGAAGCGCAGGAGCACCCGATGATCTTGGCCGAGTCCCCCTCCTCGAGCATCTGCTCGGGAACCGTCCACGAAAGCCCGTCGATGCCGCTCACTCTCAGATCGCTTGCCACGCTGCGAACCGCGTAGTCGGGCAAAGACGCACAAAGTGTCGCAGCGGCCTTGGAGAAGATGCCGCTAATGTACTCGTTCGAACTTAGCGAATCCTGCGTATAGACGAACGTACCGACAACTTTGGAAACAGCATCATGGCTCTCCGTCGCAACAGCTTCCTGCGAGACATCTTGGATCGCGACCGCGTCACAAGTCCCATTCGACTCAATGGCCATGGCTGGCGCAACTATGGCACTACTCGCAAGCATTGCGCAACCAACAACTGCCGTGGCCTTTTTCACAGTCTTGCTCATGATCTCCCCTTCCTACTCTTCCACAACCACATACACCGACGCGGCAGTCTGGGTATCGAAGCCGCCCGCATCGCCAGGCTTCACCGACAACATGTACACGCCGGGCTCCGTAGGCGTCCACTTTGCCGTGAAATACACCCATTGGTCTCCATCGAAATCGGCAGGAACTTCGATATCAGTCCAGCTGTAGCCGTAGTCGGCGCTGAAGCGCACTGCCGAGGTGTGGTGCTCGTCGCACTGCGCCGCCCACACATAGCCTTCCAACGTTACCGTATCGCCTAACTTGTAGGTCTGGCCGTCCTTGCTCGGAGTCCAGAAGGCACTGTCCAGCGGATCGCAAATCTGGTTGTAGATATCGGATCCCTCGGGCGGGAAACCTGTGTACCAATCGTTCCAGCCCGTCTTGTCGGGACGCTCCTCCCCAATGAAGTCAATTTGCGTGAGATACTTCGTCCATGAATAGGCGGGCCATCCGGGAACCACGTAACGCAACGGTGCGCCCTCTTCCGGGGAAAGAGGCTCTCCATTCTGGGCCCAGGCGAGCATGGCCCCCTCGGCAAGATCCTCTTCAATCTGGCTGTACAACCCGTTCATGAAGCCGTCGGCCGTCGAGCGCTGCACCGTGACCATGCCGTCCTTCAAGCCACCGCACGCCTCAATCACATCTTCGAGCAGAACACCCGTGTACTCGATATTACCTACCTGGGTGCAATCGAATCCATTGCCGGCGCAGATGGCGCAAGTTCCCTTGGTCACCTCTCCAAGCGCCTTCAATTCATCAAGCGTGAAAGTGCGAGGGCTGTTCACGCCACCGCCTACTTTCAACTCGTAGGAAGCAACATCGATATTTTCGACCTGCCCGTTGACGCTGCAAAACAAGTCCTCGAGAGAAGATGTGCGCTGGTCTAGCTCAACTTTGTCAAGCTGCCAATCATTGACCACGTTGATGCCCGCGATGGTGTCTCCTCCCGACACATTTCCGCGCAGGGCAATCCATTCCTGCCATTCGGGACTACCGACGTTCTCAGGGAAACCACCCAGCTCACCGGTGTAGATGTACTCGTCGAAGAGAACCAACTCCCCATCATTGGTGGTCGCGTGACACGTGAAGCAGTTGCCCGTGAATGCCTGGTTATTGTAATGGGCCTGATGAATCGCTTCCCCAATCATGGGGCCGCCACCGATAGCTTGCGGCCGATGGCACGTCATGCAGTCGGTGACCTTCGTCCCCTGCCCATAGGTTGCCAGATCTTTGTAGGGCAGATGCTGCCGATACCCTGAAACGAACGAGTACAAATCGTCGCCGTGGCAAGACCCGCAACCGCGATTCCCAGCATTGATAAAGTTTGTCGTATAGTCGGCCTCGGGGAAAAAACCCGGGTCACGCTCTGTCGATCCCGATTGAGCCAAGGTGGTTGGCTCAGGCTCGACAGCTTCCACCTCGCGCGTTTGCGGCTGGCAAGCTGCCAGGCAGAAGACAGCCAACGACAGCATCAGAACGATTATTCCGACGATGCGTTTTCTTTTCATTAGTTCTCCTCCTTCTCATAGAAGTTGTTCATAGACACAGCCTCCTGCGGAACCACCTCCTTACTATTTCGCTGCACTATCAACCCTAATCTCGGCTAACGCATTCGTCTTGAGCAAAACAGACGGGTCTTTTCACGCATCTACGCAACCATTACGTAGGCGAAGAAAAAAACAACCCGTATACTCGGAATCGTTCAACTGAAGCAGAGGGGGAGCCATGGCGGAACAACCGGAAGACAAGGAAGCCAGAATAACACTGCCTATTAGCGCATCGTCTGCGCTGCTCGCCATGGGCTTTGGCCTTTGGTGGGCTTGGACGGATTCGTTTTACTTGGCATCGCCGGGAGCAAGCCCTTCAGCCACCTCCATGATTCCTTCCGAGAGATGCTTCATCTCTCTAGGCTGCGGCCTGGCTCTCATCGCCCTCCTGCTGAAACAAAGACGCCAAAAGGAGAGAGCGCCCAGGGGAATCGTCTGGGCATCTGCGCTGTGCATGAGCGTGCTGCCTTTCATAGCGCGCGTCATCCCCCTTTATACAGAGGAATCATCATGGCGAGTTCTTCTGCTACTCGTTGCCGGATTCGCATCCGCGCCGCTCTTCCTCGAGTGGCTGTCGAAAATCGCCGGCAACTCGGACGAACCATCACTTATTGTTCCTCTCGCCCTCGTTGTCGATGTTGCGGTCAACGGCTTGGCATACTTGCTCGGCGCCACCCTACCTTCTGCGAAATACGCTGTACTTCAACTTGTCTTACCCCTTGTCTCAGCTGTCGTCTTTGCAAAAACGAAGCCAATTTCCTCTGGCAACAAACCCTATGCCCAAACCATTGCGAAAGAGCATGCCCCCCACGGCGCAACTCCTTGGATCTTGCTCGCAGGATCGCTTCTATTCGCGTTTGATTTCGCCTTGCTCCTTGAGTGTATCTCGTCGATCCCGGAAAGCGCGTCTGCTCTTCAGTCCCTGCGCCTCTTAGGACCTCTAGCCTCGGCCGCACTCTTTATCACTATAGAAAACATCCTGCACAAAAGAGGCAGTCTGAGCTGGGGACTCAAATTCATCGTGACGCCCTCACTTGCCATGGGCTTCCTCGCCCTCCCCGTCATTGGTTTCCAGGTGCCCGCCATCTCATGCACGATCACGTGGATTGGCATCGATTACTTTGTCTTGACGTTCTTCACGCTTCTCTGTCAGATCATTCGGCGAGTCCAAATACCTGCTCGCCCGCTTCTCGCCCAGGGTATAGCCAGCAATTGCATTGGTCTTGCACTGGGAGCGTTCGCAGGGAAAGCCATCTGCATGATGGCCAACCCATCGCCGCTCTTGTTCTCGATAATCGCCCTCATCGTTGTCACTTCCATTATCTGGATCGCCTTCTGGATGATCGATGACCGAAAAGTCGATACTCTTTGGGGCCTCGACAAAAAACCAGCACAGCTTGTTCACGACGAACGTATTTGCCAATGCTGCGACGCCATTACCGCAACCTATGGACTCACCCCACGCGAGCACGAGATCATCGTCATGCTTGCCCATAACCGTACCGTGAGCGATATCGCTGGCGATCTGATCATCTCCGTCCGAACCGTAAACACGCACATGAACAATATCTACAGAAAGCTCGATATCCACTCGCGCAACGAGCTATCCGATCTGCTGAGATCCACGCAAGGCGACGTGCGGTAGCGGAGAGAGAACAGCGGCCCATGCTACAATAGCCCGAAGCCATCAGCAGGAAGGAGGCCCGTGGGCACGGGATCGGAATACGAGCGCTACGAAGAGCCCTACTCCCACGAGGTGCGCGACCGACGCGTGCGCGGAGCCCGGGGCCTGCAGGCCGTCGACGGGCTCACCACCAGCGCCGCCTTCGACGAGGCGGCCGAGCGCTACGTGGCCGGCGACATCAGCGCCCGCGAGCTGAGCGACATCGTAGACGACTACTACGACCAGAAGGTCGAGCGCGGCGTCAACCGCTACTCCCAGGAGGCCGACCTCGTGAGCGCCCGCATCTGCGACGCTCTGGACTCCAACGGGTTCACCTTCTCCCCCGCCACCCTGCGCGCCATCCACGGTCGCCTCTTCCGCGGCCTTATGGAAGAGCCCTTCTACGAGCAGCACTACCGCGACTACAACATCTCGAAGCGCGAGTTCGTCCTCGCACGGGAGTCGGTGGCCTACGGGGACTACGCCTCCCTCGAGGACGATTTGGAAACCGCCTTCTCGGAGTTCAGCCCCGCGCCCGCGCAGGACGGCGACTACACCGCCTACATCGCCTCGGTGGCCGACTTCATCGCGCGCGTCTGGCAGATTCACCCCTTCGCCGAAGGGAACACGCGCACCGTCGCCGTGTTCCTCCAGCAGCTGCTGCACTTCCATGGGTTTCCCCAAGACTGCAGCGAGGCCTTCGACCGATCGTCGCTGCAGTTCCGCAACGCGCTCGTGCGGGCCAACTACCGCAACATCCCGCTCGGCGTCGAACCCGATCCGACGTTCTTAAACGAGTTCATAGGCTGCCTCATCGCGGGTCGCCCCTTCCCCTACCGCAACCGCGACATGGCCGCCGCCGAGCTGTTCCGCTCCAAGGGCCTCATCCCTCCGCAAGAGGAAAGCCCCCGACGACTCGGGTAAAAAACAAATGCAGTCCCACGCCTCGGCGCAGGGGAACGTCGGATCCAGGTCGCGCCCGAAGCATCAGAAGTCGTCGACGCCGATGGGCAAATAAGAGCCACCAACTGCTCTTGCCAGAGCCTCGGAACGACATTCTGGCCAAAAATCGACTGCAAGCTGCGTCAGCGCCTAGCATCTCCGCGACGAGCAACCAATCGCAATCCTCTGATCAGGGGAAATACAGAACAGGCGCAACCAACTTTCGCGAAAGGCAATGCGGTGGCCAAAAAAGGAGCCCGCAATGCCAGTTGATGACCCTTTTTTGGCCAGGATTCTCGCGCAACCCTTAACCTCATGAAAGCGTGGGCGGGCTGGGTGACGCTGGGGGCTCGGGGCTTCGGAGAAGGCGGCTGCATCGGCGCCGCTGAAGCCGGTGATGTCGAAGCGGGCGAGGAGGTCATGCCGACCAAAAAAGCCGCCCGGGGAGGCGGGCGGCTCGTAAAGGGAGCGGGCGCAGGGAGGGAAGCGCCCGCGCGGAATTGGTCGGAGGTCGGCGAACTAAGGCTCCGCAGGCCCTCGTAGATCGAGGAGTCTTTGGAACCTCGCGGCCTTCTAACGGCTAGGAAGCGGTCGACTGCTCGAGACCTTCCGGTTCTTCGCAGTCTTCCAACTGCTGACATACGGCCAACGCTGCGGCGTAGGCGGCCTGGTAGGCCTCCACTTCAGCGGCCAGAGCGGCGAGCGATTCCGCTGGTAGCATAGCCGCGCGGGCTTCCTCAACCGTGTCGAAGGGACTCGCCTCCAACGCTCGGGCCAGGGCCTGCTCGGCGTTCTGGGCCGGCCCCACGCGCAGACCTCGCTGGGTGCCTGCGGCCATGAGCGCCAGACGCGCCTCCCCTGCTGCCTGCTCTCCCTCGGCTTCGGCCGCGCTCACGCGGGCCTCCGCCTCGGTCACCAACGCGTCGGCCCGGACAAGCTCGGCCGCCCGATAGGCCGCCGCCTTCGCCAGGCCGTCCACCGTGGCGGCAGAGCGGGCGCGCGCCAAGGCCGCGCCTTTCTCTTCCATCGCCGGCAGCTGGGCGTACAGATGCTCCAAGCGCCCGAACGCCTGCTCAACCTCTGCGCCTTCCACGACCTCCACGCCTTCCGGCCCACAGCCGGAGGTGGCCACCGCAGCAGCGACCACCTCGGACTTCAGCATCTTCGCAGACACTAGATCTCCTGGTACACGCCGGCCAGCTGCTCGCCGAGGCACTTGCCCTGCACGAGGCAGCGCCCGTGGCTGTTGCCCTGGATGTTGATCGGGTAGTCCACCGCGTAGATGTCGCCGGCGCAGTTGCCGATGGCGTACAGGCCGGGGATGGGTTCGTCGTTCTCGTTCAGCACCTCGAAGTTATCGGAGATGTGGATGCCGCCCACGACGGAGAGCAGGCCGGGCGCCACCATGCAGGCAGTGAAGGGGCCCTGCTCGATGGGGAACAGGAAGTGGTTCTCCTTGAAGAAGTCGGTATCCTCGCCGGCCTTGCACAGCTTGTTGTAGCGCTCGACGGTGGCCTTCAGCTCGGTGGGATCCACCTCGATCAGCTCGGCCAGCTCCTCCAGGGTGTCGGCGCGCTTGTAGTAGTCCGGCACCTCGGTCAGGCCGTTCTCCACGGTCTTGGTGTGGCCGTCCACGGCCGCCTGGTAGTCGGAGCCGTAGGGGCGGAAGGTGTCCCAGAACATGCCGCCGCCGTGCTCAAGCGAGCCCAGAAGGTCGTTCTGCCAGTTGGCATCGAAGATGGACCAAGCATGGTCGGCGCCGCCGTTGTACATGACGCCCAGGCACTTGCCCTGAACCCAGGTGGCCTCGTTCATGAAGCGCTTGCCGTCGGGGTTCACGAACAGGAAGGGGCCGTGGAAGGTGGCGGCGGCCTGCGGGTGCATCATGGTCGGCCAGGGGCCCTCCTGGAAGGCGCCGCCGGCCCAGGCGGCCATGTTGTGGCCGTCGCCCACGTTGCCCTGGTCGGAGCACAGACGGGTGAACACGCGGTTGGCCACCGGGGCGAACGCTTCGATGTACTCGTCGTTGTAGCTGATGTCACCCGTGGCCAAAACGACGCCCTTGGAAGCGTTGTACTGCACGTACTCACCGCTCTTGTTCTGGCAGATGGCGCCGGTCACCTTGCCGGACTCGTCCTGCACCAGCTGCACGGCGGGCATCTCGTAGACGAACTCGGCGCCGGCCTTCAGGGCCTCGGCCTCGAACATGTACTCGACGAAGTCGGCCATGGTGTGCTCTTCGAAGATGGGGCCGCCGCTCATGAAGTGGTAGCAGGCGATCTCAGGGTGCACCGTGGAGTTGGAGCCCACGGTGACCATGCACTTCGCGCCGTTGGCCTCGGCCATGTCGAGGAACCAGTTCATGCAGCGCTCGGACTCGCGGAACCACTTGCCCACGAGCGACTCGCGGCAGCGGTTGCCGCAGGTGGACACCCAGCGCTCCATCTCCAGGGACTTGTCGAACTTCAAGCCCAGGTCGTCCAGAGCGCGCGAGGCGATGGCGCCGGTGCCGCCCACGCCGTGGCCGTTCAGCACGGCGTCCTTCTCCACGAGGATGGTCTTGGCGCCGTTCTGGGCCGCGGAAAGCGCGCAGCAGGTGCCGGAGTAGCCGCCGCCGATGACGAGCACCTCGGTGTCGACGGTCTGGGAGATCTGGTCGGCCGCGATAGGCTCGGGCTTCACTTCCCAGGTGTGCTTGGCGGCCTCGCCGGTTTCGGCCAGCGCCGCGTCGGCCTTGGTGGCCTCGGTCTGCGGTGCGCATCCGGCCAGGCCGAGCGCGGCCACGCCGGCGGCGCTAAAGGCAGCGCCCTTGAGCAAGTTGCGACGAGAAATTCCAGTCATGTTTCCCTCCATAGTCTCGGTGACTGAACGGTTCCGAAGCTTTCGCGGCAGCCACCTGGGCCCTTCACCCAAGCTGTCCACACGAAGCCGGAACCGACGCCCCGGCCCTCTCATTGGCGGAACGCGAGAAGCACTATGCCCTCTTCCGCCCTTTCGCGTAAGCCACCAAATTGGGTAAATTCGCAGCAGCGGGAACCCGAAACGTGGCGCGGCATCGCGCTTTTGAGGGGGACATATTTTGGGTTGTTTTTGAAAAATTCCAGGTCATAGCCAAGTATTATCGCAAACTTGTTGGGTGCGCCGCCTCCGGCCACCGGCTGCGGCTGCTAAAATGCACCAGGGAGGAAGGATGCCACATGCAACGCGCCAAAAGGCTTTTGGAAGGTCTGCGAATACACCACCTCGGCTTCGGCTTTTTCTGGACCGTCACCTTTATCGTGCTCGCAGGGTTCCAGGGCGCAGGCGCCGTCGCCGATTATTGGCAGATCTACATTCTCACCGAACAGACGCTCATGCCCCTGGCCGTAGGAGCCCTGGGCGCCCTGTGCGCCTTCCGCCGTTGCGAGCTTCCCCATTGGACGGCCTCGGCGGCGAGCTTCATGCTCAGCGGAGCCGCGCTTCTCTACTTTCTCGCGTTTCATTTCGGCCAAAGCGACGGCGCCATCGCGACGGTCGCGGGCGTGCTCATGGGCGGCTCCTGCGCTCTGTTCTTCCTGCTTTGGGAGATGTTCTACGTAACCGAAGGCCAGCAACGCGCCCTCATCTGCATTCCCCTTTCGGCCGCCATGTCGGTGGCCTTGTATTTGCTCATTCGCCTTTTACCGCCCGTTGCCGTAGCCCTGGCTGCCGTTTGCGTGCTCCCCTTCTTAGCACTTCTCTGCCTTCAGAAGAGCCTCGCCGAAATTGAGGCCGACGCCACGGCGCCCCTCACGTGCCCCGCCCTGAGACGCGCCGTGGGCGACCTATGGCGCCCCGTGCTCTGCGTCAGCATCCTCGGTTTTTCGTGGAAGCTCATCGCCGGCATCGAGCCGGCCCAAAGCTCCGGCGGCGCCGCGGTGCTCGTCGGATTCGCGACGGCGGCCCTTTTGGTGGTGGCCCTCGAGCTGTTTCTTTCGAAGGGCTTCGACATCCTGCATATCTGTCAGGTACTTTTTCCCGCGCTCACCGTCGTATTCCTGCTACCGTCGTTGTTCGGCCAGCAGTACACAACGCTGCTCGTGGCGTTTCTCATGTTCGGCTTCGAGGTGGTGAACCTGCTGCTCATCATCACCTGCGCCGTGTACACCATTCGAAACGGACTGCCCTCCTCACCGCTGTACGCCCTGTGCATCGGGCCCGTCCTGCTTTCCATGGCCGTGGGCAGCGGGCTGGCCGAGCTTCTGGGGCCGGCGCTTTCCGATGACCTCGCCCATTGGACGAACGTCATCTTGCTTTGCGTGGTGCTGCTGTCGGTCGCGCTCATTCTGGTCACGCGCGGAAAGGGCCAGGCGCTGGCCTCCATGACTGACGCGGAGCTGCTGAACCGCGGCACAACGTTACGGCGGGGACGGCGCGATAGTCGCCGGGATGGCCGCCAAGGTGCTAAGCCAGCCAACGGCAGCGCGCGTCAACGGGGAGACGCACTGCACTCCCCGGATGCGACAGCAGCAGACGCCACACGAGTTCCCAGTGACGGCCCCTCCGAGCAACAGCGCCGCATTCGCAGCTACCTTGAGGAGCACGGCCTTTCTCCGCGCGAGATTGAGGTGGCCGAGCTGCTCATGAAGGGCCATACGGTATCGGCCATCGCCGGCAAGCTGTTCATCTCGGAAAACACCACTCGCGGCCATGCCAAAAGCATCTACAAGAAACTCGCCATCCACTCCCGCCAAGAGCTAGTCGACCTAGACGACCAGCTCACCCGGGCGTAACGTTCACTGAATGCCCTGGCCGCTATCGAACCCATGCCGCGGTGTCGCGAGGTGCTTGGATGTCGAACGGCATCGGAATTCTACGCCACAGCTTCCTCCGGCAACTTGCAGACGTCGACCCAGGTGCTGCCCGGTGTGCAGGCGGCCAGCTCGTCGGGAGCGAGGGCGATGGCGCTGTTGGAGCTGCCGCAGGCCGGGTACACCACGTCAAAGCGGCGCAGTGATTCATCGAGGTACACGTCGCAGTCCTCGTTCACCGCGAAGGGGCACACGCCGCCCACCGCGTGGCCGACGCGCTCCTCGGCCTCTTCAGCAGGAAGCATGCGAGGCTTGGTTCCAAACTGGGCCTTGAACTTCGGGTTCGCAATGCGGGCATCTCCCGCGCACACCACGAGCGCCACTCGGTCGCCCACGGCAAACGACAGCGTCTTGGCAATGCGCGCCGGCTCGCAGCCCACGGCCTGAGCCGCCAGCTCCACGGTTGCGCTGGATGTGGGGAATTCCATAACATCCCCCTCGCGCCCGAATTCCGCAAAATACGCCTTCACCTTATCGATCGCCATCTCGCGTACCGCCTTTCGCCACCATCTTCGACGTTGTGGAATAATAGCACGACACACATCTCCGGGAAGCCCTGAGGAGGACTCATGATCTCGTTCGAGAACGACTATTCCACCGGCGCCCATCCGCGCATTCTGGAAGCGCTGGCGGCGACGAACCTGGAGCCGGCGCCGGGCTATGGCAGCGACCGCTTTTGCGAAAGTGTGGCGGCCCGCATCCGCGCGGCTTGCGATGACGAGACCGCCGACGTGTTCTTCCTCACGGGCGGCACCCAGACTAACGCCGTGGTCATTTCGGCTCTGCTGGCCGGGCACGAGGGCGTGATCGCTGCCGATACGGGGCACATCGCCGTTCATGAAGCCGGTGCCATTGAAGCCACTGGGCACAAGGTGCTCACCGTGCCCGAATGCGACGGCAAACTGCGCGCCGCCGACGTGGAAGCTTATCTGGAGACTTTCTACGCCGACGCCAGTTACACCCACATGGTGTTCCCGGGCATGGTGTTCATTGCGCATCCCTCCGAGCTGGGCACGCTGTACTCTTTGGCCGAGCTGGAAGAACTCTCGGCGCTCTGCCGCCGCCATCAGATCCCGCTGTACTTGGACGGTGCGCGCCTCGCCTATGGCCTGGCCGCTCCCGACACCGACGTCTCCCTGACCGACATCGCGCGCCTCACCGACGCCTTCTACATCGGCGGCACCAAATGCGGGGCACTCTGCGGCGAGGCGGTCGTGTTCCCGCGCGGCGGCATGCCCCGTCACTTCCTCACCCACGCCAAGCAGCACGGGGCCCTTCTGGCAAAGGGACGGCTGCTCGGCGTGCAGTTCGACACGCTGTTCACCGACGACCTCTATGGCGAAGTGGGACGTACGGCCGCTGCGGCCGCCGACGAGCTGCGCCGCATCCTGCGCGAGGCCGGGTGCACCTTCTTCCGCGAAAGCCCCACCAATCAACAGTTCGTGGTTCTGGAAAATGCCCAGGTCGAGGCGCTGGCCGAGCGCATCCGCTTCAGCACGTGGGAAAAGCTCGGGGACGGCCGCACCGTCATCCGCCTCGTCACCAGCTGGTCCACCACCCCCGACGACCTCGCGGCCCTGGAAGCGGCCCTGCACGAGGTGATGCAGTAGCTCACGACGCCTCTGCTTGCCGCCTCGATGCTCTCGCCGTCTCCACTTCGTGCACCCATGGCAAGCCCGCAGCCCGCTTAAGATCAGGCGGCCGGCGCATTCGAAGCATTCTTCACGAATCAGTTTCGAGTTGCGCTGGGCGAGGGTGCGCCGTCCCGATCCGTGGCATCATAGTCGCGCATTGTTCGTCGGGCCGCCAAGACGCATCGTGCGGCCAGTGCGAGAATAGAGGAACTCATGGACAAGTACATCTGCGACATATGCGGCTACATCTACGACCCAGCTGTGGGCGATCCCGACGGCGGCATCACTGCGGGAACTGCCTTCGAGGACATCCCCGAAGACTGGGTTTGCCCCGTATGCGGCGTTGGCAAGGACGACTTCTCGCTGTACACGGAATAGCGCCGCACTTCCACCCCTGTCAAGCGCAAAGCCTCGCGACCGTTCAGACGGCTCAGCCACCGGAGCGCCGATCATCCAAGCACCTCAGCTGATCGGCGCTCCTTGCATTCAAGCGCCTTGCTTTCTGGCAAGTTTTCCAAAGTTTGCGACACGTTCGTGGCAAAGCAGGCTTCAGAAACTCTTTTCCAAAGGCAAATCCTGGTGTTTCGCCCTTCTTGCGCCTACTCTATGGGTTCGCAATGTCGAAACCCCCGAAAAACTTGCCTAAAACGTGCCCTCAAAATAACGCAGCTCTCTACAGAATGCCGGCGACCCAGCTTCCGGAACAGCGCCGCCAGGCAGCCCAACGGGGCACCGCCAGCCAACACCAACGCAGTCGGGAAGGGTCGCCGCCGACCATCACCGCCGGCACCAGCGCAACGGGAGACGCCGGCGTCAATCCAGCCGACCAGCTTCCGAAGAGGCCCATCGGAAGGCATCGCCGCCTACCGCCCGAGATAGTCACCAGCGCATTAGCCCACGCTGCCATACCTGCTCATCGATACTTGCTGCAGCCCGAAAAATGGCAAGTTTTTTGAGGATTTCGACCTTATAGCTGGCCGTATTCCCTTGAAAAACCGAAGCTCGCTCCGGGAAGAGCCTAATGCTATCGTTTATCGACAGTTTACTAGGATAGCTTGATCTGCCATCGCCTTGTAACGTCGAAACCCTCGGAAAACTTGCCATAAAGAGAAGACCAAAATTGCACGCGGCCCCTCCAGAGCTTCGGGCGCAGCTCGCCAAACGGATGCGGCCAGCCGAGCGGGTGAGGCTCGCCAAGGAGGTGAGGCTCGCTAGGCGGATGCGGCCGAGCGGGTGAGGCTCGCCAAGGGGTGCAGCTCGCTAAACGGATGCGGCTCGCTAGGCGGGTGCGACTCGCTAAGCGGATGCGACCAGCCGAGCGGACGTCGGCAGGATACAAAGCGCCCAGGCAGCAAAAGGCGGGGCGGCCGCGCAATCTCGCGCGAACGCCCCGCCTTTGAGGTTTCCGGACAAGCAGCTTGCCTCTGATTGCGCGATTGGCAATCCCCTACCCGAGGTTGATCTGGCGATGCAGGACGCGGGTCAGCACCAGGTAGTAGGCGATGCCGATGAGGATGAACACCACGCCCGTCACCAGGGCCACGGTGCCCACGGACATCAGAATCGCGAAGCACACCAGCGCGCCGAGCGCCGGGAACACCAGGTGCATGAACACGGCCTTTGCGCCCGAACGCTGCTTCAGCTGGAACCAGCAGAACACGATGACCGACACGTTCAGCATCACATAGGTGGACAGCGCGCCGAAGTTCGAGATCTTCACCACGGTGTTCATGTCGATGCCGCTGAAATGGAAGAGCAGCGTCAGCACCACGGACAGGGCGATGATGAAGATGACGGCGTTCAACGGCGAGTTCGTGCGCTTGTTCATCTTGGCCATGAACTTCGGCAGGCAGCCGCCATTGGCCATGGTGAACATGACGAAGGCGATGGAATTCTGCTGCGCAATAGCGGTGAACACGCCCTGGGCCAGCGCCACGCCCACAGCGCACACGATCATGAGCCAGGGACCGGCGGCCATCTTGGCCACGGCGTAGAACGCGTTGTCAGTGTTGCCGGCAAAGGCCGCGCCCGACGGATCGATGCACGTGGCGATGAAGCACTGCAGCGCGTACAGCACGCACAGCACGATGGCCATGACCATCATGGCGCGCGACGGCCCGTGCTTGGGATCCTTCGCCTCTTGGGTCAGCGTGGCGATGGCGCCGAAGCCCACGTAGGACATCACAGCCAGCGACACAGCGGACATGGTGCCGCCGAACTCGAACTTGGCGGGGTTGAACAGGTTGATCGGCGAGAAATTCGCGCTCTCGGGATGCTGCACGACGAACATCACGCCGCACACGACGAACAGCGCGAGAATCGCCAGCTGAGCCACCAGTGCCACTTTGTTCACCACCATGGCGGTCTTCATGCCGATAAGCGACACGATGGCCACAATAATGAGGAACCCGAAGCACAGAGCCAGAATCGGCACATCCGGCAGCATGCTGTGAATGGCGATAGCCGCGATGAGGTACACCATGGCCGGGCTCACCAAGTACTGCAACAGCATCAGCCAGCCGGCGATGAAGCCGGGCAGCTTGCCGAACACGTGGCTCACATAGGTGAAGATTGATCCCGAAGACGGGAAATGCTGAATCATGATGCCAAAGGAGAACACCGAGAACAGCACGGCCACGAACCCGATGAGGAACGCGAGCGTGGGCATGCCGCCGGAGTCGGCGAACACGCCGCCGTAAACGGCCATGGGAGAGATGGGCACCATGGTGATGAGGCCCCATACCACCATGTCCTTTACAGTTAGGGTCGCTTTGAAGTCGTCGCCGGCGTTCTGCTGGGTGGCCACGGTCGGCTTCGTCACTTTCTTCCCGTTGTTTTCCGGCATGGAGAGGCGAGCGGTCGTAGCGTCATCGGAGACGCCCTTCGCCGCACCGGACGCGGCCGTGGCTACGGCTACGGGAGCCTTCGGCGGCGCGCCCGCGTTTGTCTTTCCGTTTGCACTCATTGAGGACACCTCTTTTTACCCTCGAGGGGGCCGCGCCGCCCGCACATCCTGCGGCGCGACCCCCTTCCGAAACACTTACTTAGAAGACCCCTTGGCAGCACCGGCGTCGTCGGCACCGGCAGTACCGGCAGCGCCGTCGGCAGCATCGCCGCCCTTGGTCGCGCCCGCATCCGCGGCGGAACCAGCGGCCTTCTCAGGCGCAGCCGCCGCCTCAGCGCCAGCCTCGCGCGCAGCCTTGCGCGCCTGGTCGGCCGCGGCCTTGGCCTCCTTCACCTCGCGGCGAGCGGACGCCAAATCGCTGTCGGCTTCCACCTGCTGCTCGAGCGCCTCGGCAGCCACCGCCTCGGCATGGGCCTTGTCCTGCGAGGACTTCTCGGCCGCCAGGGCTGCCGCTTCGGCAGCAGCCGCTCGCTTGGCGTCGGCCACCGGGTCGCGCGGCACCGGTTCGGCAGCCACCTCATCAGCAGGCGCCGCCGGCACTTTCGCATCAAGCCGCACGGGTTCGGTGCCTTCCACGGGAACCGTCTGAGTCGCCTTCTTCAGACCCACCGTGGCCGACGTGCCGATACCGGCCTTCTCCGAAATCATCGCCGGCTGGCTTAGGGGGATGGCACCCAGCGCGCCGATGGACGTACCGCTGGTCTTCACCGGGTGGTTCATGGCCGCAGGATCGTCGCCGGCCTCAATAGCCGGAGAGGACGGATGATGCTTGCCCGGCACGTACTCGTCGGGAAGCACGATCTGCTCGTTGGGGTTCCACAGCTTCTTGATGGGCATGCCCATGGGGTTCTGGCCCTCGCTCATCAGCTCGGACGGCACGTTGGACAGAACCTTCTGGGGCTTCTTCAAACCCTCGATCTGCCAGGTGAACGGCGCGAACACATTGTTCGGGTCGGCCCAATGATGGCGCTTGGAGGCCTGGTACACGCCGAAGCAAATGGCGAAGGTAACAACGATGATGGCCACGATAACCACCACGTAGGTCACCGGACTGCCCACTTCCTCGGCTACCTGGGCCGGCGGGATAATGGCCAGCACGATGCCGAACAGGCAGGCCAGAAGACCAAGGCCGGCCACAAGCCACGCGCCCACGTTACCGCCGGGCACCTTGAACAGACGCGGACGGTTCGGCTGGTCGTGACGCAGCTTCAAGAACGAGACGAACATCAACACGTAGTACATCATGTAGAGGATGGTGATGGCCTGGGTGATGAGCACGACGAAGCCCTCGATGTTCGGAATGAGGAAGCAAAGGAAGGCAATGAGGGTCATGAACGTCATCTGCAGGTACATAAGGCGGCTCGGCATGCCGTGCTTGTTGGAGTTCTGCAGCACCTTCGGCAAAAAGCCGGAGCGACCGGCCTGGCCGAGCATGAACGAGGGGCCGGCCATGTTGGTGACGAGCGACGCCATGGAAGCGCCGAGGCCGACCCACACGAAGGCCACGTAAATCCACGGGCAGTTGAACGTGGCGCCGAGGATCTTATAGGTCTGGTACAGGCCGTAGACCAAGTTCATGTCGGATTTCGGCGTGACGATGGCGATGCACACGGTACCAGCGATGAAGATGATCAGCGTCAGGATCATGGCGATGAAGATGGACAGCGGGAATTCCTTCTGCGGCTTCTTCAGCTGCTTGATGTGGGCAGCGTTCATATCGATGCCCGCGAAGCTGAAGAACACACCGGCGGCCAGGGCCAGGTTGGTGAGGCTGAAGCCGTCAGCGAAGGGATTGAACGCCTCCGGCGTGGGAGTCACGTTGGACACGTTGCCCTGGGCGAGCCACACCACCGTGAAAATGACGATGAACGCCAGCGGGATGAACGTGCCGATGATGACACCATACTTGGTCAGGCGGGCGAAGGCCTTCACGCCCTTGGTGGACAGGAAGGTCAGGCCCCAGTAGTAGGCCAGCCACGCCAGAATGATGAAGAACTGGTTCTCCGGATGGTTCATGAACTGCACGGCCCAGTCCCAATCAGGCGTGTAGAAGCCGATGGTGGCCGATGCCGACGCAACGCCCATACCGAAGTTGATGGAGGTCTGGAACCACAGGATGAGCAGGCACGTAAATGCCAGTCCGGGGCCCATAGCCTCGCCGACCCAGCGGAAGATGCCGCCGCGCTGGCCCCAGCCGGAAGCCAGCTCGGCCGCCACCAAACCGGTGGGCAGGAAAAACACCAGAGCGCCGATGATGAAGAGCGTGACGGAGGACAGCCCGTAATAAGCCTGCTGGACGTCGTTGGCGACGCTGCCGATGATGGTCACGTTCATCATGACCAGAGCCATCAGGCTGATATAGGTTCCACTGCTGGCCTTCGCTGCGCCCTTCGCCGGCGCTTTGGCCGCATGAGTTGTAGTTTGGGAGCTCATAGTTACCCCTCACGAAAGGGCCCGGCGGGGCGGGCTTTCCTTCCCGGGACGTCATTCCCGGAAAAGGCACCCCGCCGGACAGCGGATAGTTGCCGCGCGCGACTTGCACAAGCCGCCCGCAAGGGCCGACCTTGGGGCATCCCGTGCGGAACCCCTGCGGCCGGCGCCCGATTGCCGCTTAGGCGGAAACCGGGTTGAAGGTGTTCCAGAACGGCCACACGATGGGATCGGAGTCCAGCGCCTTCTGCATCTCGGGGCTCAGGCGATCCTTGCGGATGGCCACCTCGTAGACGAAGTTGTCGAACCACTCGTCGCTGCAGACGAAGTAGCCGTTGTTGCCAGTCTTCATGCCGTGGTTCTCGGTGCCCCAGGAGTTCTCGATCTTCCACTTCGTGGGCTTGCCGTCCTTGATATCGACGCCGGCGATGGTCATGGCGTGGGTCGGCAGGCTCTCGTGGGTGGCGAAGCGCTCGGCCTTGTTCATGGTGAACTTCACGCCGAACATGGCCTCAAGGTCGTACAGATCGAAGTCCATGACGCCGGCATTGCGATCGCAGTGCTGCAGCACATCGGAGCCGAACCAGACAGGCTCGCCGTCCTTCAGCGAGTCGATGACGTAACCCTTCAGCTCCTCCATCGGCACGTTCAGGTACAGATTGCGACGCTCGGGGATCTGATCGGAATCCTGGATGGCGTACATGCGGCCGTAGGGCTTGTCGTCGCCGGGCACGTTGATGACGCCGATGTAGTCGTCCAAGTTGATGGGCACGTACTTCTTCAGGAACTCCAACGGGGTGATGCCGAGGTCAGCATGGTAGTGGCCCTTGGCATCGTTGTAGGTGAAGTCGAACTTCTGCACCGGCTCACCGAAGCACACGGCCAGCACGCGGTACACCTCGTTGAGCATTTCCTCCTGGACGGCCTTCGTGTCCTTGTCCTCCTGGGCCATGGTGCGCAGCTTCAGGGCGTCCTGGCGCAGCAGGTGCGAGAGCACCGTGTTCAGCTCGGCGGTGTTGTTGGTGCAGTGGGTCTCGGCCTGGGCCTCGTGCGGCACAACGCCGTACTTCTTCACCAGGGCGCATACCATATCCCAATCGCCGCCGTCGGCCATGGGCGTCGTGAACAGCCAGTCGACCTCGCGGTCATCCAGCGGCTTGTCAGCCGTGGCCACCGCGTGCTCGAGGAACCAAGCAGCGCGCTCAAGCTTGTTGAAGAACGCCAGGTAGGCCTGGGACAACTCGAAGGTGCCCTTCGGCAGATCCAGCTCCTTCTCAATGTGGAAGCGCAGCACGTTTAAGCAGGCGAACATCCAGCAGCGGCCCGACATCTTCTGGTTGGCCACGGCCTGGTCGTCCACGTCGATGGAAAACGCGAAGTTCTTGGGGCTCATGCGCTTGAGCACCTCCACGCTTTCCGCCGACTCCAGAATGCCGTTCTTGGTCACCGCACGCTGGGCCACGTGCTGGGTTTCGGCCTTCTTGTAGGATTCGGCCATCTTCGCGATTTGTTCCTTTGAGATTTCCATAATCTATGCTCCTTATCCTCGATTGGTTAGCGATGATCTATATGGAAGGAACGCGGCGCCGTGGAAAAGCGCCGGTTCGAATTCCCTTTAGTTGAAGAGCGTCCAAGGCTGAGTCGGGCGATCTTCCAGGTAGCCGTCCATCCACTTCCACAGCGGGTGCTGGTCCATGAAGTCGCGGGCGTTGAACTCCACGCCGTCGGCGCGGCCGTAGCGGCCCCACATCTTCAGGTGCTTCACGTCGTCGGGGCCAGCGGCCTTGGCGTCGCAGGAGCCGGCCGGGTAGAACGGGATGTTCCACACGGCATCGGGGTCGTCGGCGTAGTACTGCGGATCCACGTCGTAGTGCGAGCAGATGTCGCGGCTCGACGGGCAGTTGTAGCCGAGGTACACGTCGTAGGTGTCGGCGAGCATCTTCTTCACGACTTCCAGGTCGATCTTGCCGTAGTACTGATCGATGAGCTCCATCCAGCGCTGGCGACGGGCGCCGGTCTGCTGGCGCGGATCGTTGAAGCCGTTGTCCTTGCATTCCAGGTTGCGGATGCGCGGGTCGAACACGGCGTTGCAGCCGAAGTACGCGCCGTCGAAGGTGCGCTCGAGGCTCGTGAATTCCAGGCCCTGCTCGAAGCGGGCGATCTCGCCGGTGTTGTGGTCGGCAATGAGCCAGGCGTTGGCGTAGCCGCCGTTGTTGCCTTTGTTCAGGCGCTCGACGAACTCGTCGATGGTGGCCGCGTACTGCACGGCGTCGCGGATGCGCACCCACTCGGGCATGCCCGCGTCGTCGTAGCGGTCGAAGCCGGCCAGGGTGGTCTCGGTGATGTTCAGGCCCGCGGCGGTCACGTAGAAGTCGGTCATGGACGAGAGCATGCACGGCGCCGAGGCCTGCATGATGAAGGCATAGCCGTCGTCGGGCTCCACGCGCTTGCAGATATTGAAGTACTGGCCGCTCCAGAACTCGTCGAAGCTCTCATGGCCCAGGTAGGGCTTGCCGTCCACCGTGGCCGAGCCGGTGGCCACGATGGCGGAGCAATGCTCCTTGCGGTGGGTCTTCATGAGCGGACGGCTCATGATCTTGCCGGCGTTCTGGGGCCACCAGTAGCCGGTGATCTCCATCCAATCGTTCCACGCGATCATGTCGTCGGTGGTGGTGGGGATGCCGGCAGCCGTCAGGCCCTCGGCCATGCCGCGCAGCTCTTCGAACCAGCGGGTGGGAATCTTGTCGCGGTGCAACTTCAGCGCCTGCTCGGCGAACCACTCGTAGGTCATACCGAAGGTTTCCAGGGTCATGAACTTGTACACGCGCAGGGCGTCTTTGTACTCGTCGGCCAGAAGGTAGCCCTCCTGGAAGCCGCACTCGTAGGGGGTGCCCTTCACCTTGATATGCTGCCAGCCGTTGATCTTCTGCAGCTGGGCATGATCGATGATCGATTGCTGCTCTTGAGTGACCATTGTCGTCTTCCTTTCCAGGGTGCGCCGGGGCGGGCGGGCTTGCGGACAGCTCCCTTGAGCCGTCCTGCGGGCGAGCTTCAACGCACGAACTCGCGGATTCGTTTCATATCCTGCGCTCTTCCCCGGCGTTTTGGCGACGGGGGCGGTTTTCGTTGCTGCGCCGTTATAGATTAGTTTTCCGCTGATTTTCTAAGTTCTAGCTGGGTGTTTTCCCGAGCCTCATCGCGTCCTTTCGCGAGCGCAACACAGGATCGTCGATTCACCGAATGGTTTCAGATCGGATGCCCGCCTGCGCGGAAACGCTGCCTGTGGGAGGATACGCATGTTGCAACCATTCGACGACTGGGAGGTTCCCATGGACAAGTACATTTGCGACGTATGCGGCTACATCTACGACCCCGAGGTGGGCGACCCGGACGGCGGCATCGCGCCGGGCACGGCCTTCGAGGATATTCCCGACGACTGGGTATGCCCCGTCTGCGGCGTCGGCAAGGACGACTTCTCACTGTACGAGGGTTAGCCTACGGCAAAACCTATAGCCCACTCGAACTGCAAGGGCGTCCCTTTGGGTCGCCCTTTCCCTTTCTTCTTGCCCTTTTTTCTGCGCCCGCTAAACTGAAGGTGGCTGGCAGCTCATAAGGAACGCGATCTCGAGGGGAGAGCCATGTCCCACGCAACGCCGCACCGTCTGCTGTACTTCTTCGTCGCCTTCGTGCTGCTCATGTTCTTCGGGCTCATCTATGCCTGGTCGCTGTTCGTCGACCCACTGGAGGCGGAATTCGGCTGGGATCGCTCGGCCACCTCGGTGGTATTCACGCTCTCTATCATCACCTTCTGCGCCGGCATGCTCGTAGCGGGCGCGCTGGAAGAGCGCACCTCGCCGCGCACGGTCATGCTCATAACCGCCACCTGCCTGGGACTCGGGCTTATCGCCTCGGCCTTCACCGAATCGCTGCCCTTCATTTACGCCACCTACGGCGTGCTGGTCGGGGCCGGCGTAGGTCTTGGCACCGATGTGGTCATGTCCGTCACGCTGAAGTGGTTCCCCGACAAGCAGGGCCTGGCCTCCGGTGCTATGCTCATGGGCTTCGGCGGCGGCACCATGCTGCTGTCCCCCGTTGTCACCACGATGCTGGGCGCGCTCGGGTGGCGTCTGACCTTCGGAGCGCTGGGAGTCATTTTCGTCGTGCTGGTGGGGGCCGGCGCCTTCATCATGAAGCTGCCGACGCCGGAATATGTTCGCCCTCTTCTGGAAAAGGCGCGGCAGAACGCCACCGTGGCGGCCGTCGACATGACGGGTGGCCAAATGGTGCGTACGCCCACGTTCTGGGTGTTCATGGTGTATCTGATGCTCGTCACCTGCGGCGGTCTGGCGCTCATCAGCCAAGCAGTGCCGGCGGCCATGGAGTTGCTCATGGGCGCTGGAGCAGCAGCGAGCGGGGCAGCGAGCGCGGGGGCGGGAGCGAGCGGGGCAGCGGCGGCTGGCGCGGGCGTCAGCGCCGCGCTGCCCGAGGCCGAGGCGCTTATGCTGGCTACCGCGGCCATGGGCAGCGTGTCAGCCATGAACGGACTCGGGCGCCTCATCAACGGATTCATCTGGGACAAGTTCGGCTACCGCGTGTGCCTCACTTGGATCGCCGTGGCCTTCGCCGCGGGCATGCTCTGCTGCGCCTTCGCCATGATGGGCAGCAACTTCCCGCTGCTCGTCGCCGGATTCATGTTGCTCGGCCTCATGTACGGTGGGAATATGTGCTCGATGTCGGCCATGGTGGGCACCTTCTTTGGGCCGAAGTACTACGGCATCAACTACGCCATCGCCACCTGCCAGATGATCCCGGCCGCCATCGTAGGTCCGCAGATTCTCGCCCTCTCGCAAATGGGATCGGGCAGCTACCTCGGCGCCTTCTGGGTCTTCTTCGGCGTGGCCATTGCGGCCCTTATCGTTTCGCTGTTCATCAAGCCTCCGAAGAACAATAGGGCCGCCTAGAGGCCCGGGAGGGGAACCAGAGCGGCCCTCGCCTCTCGCGATTGGGCCTCCCACCCGCGCACGACCCCGTCGTCTCCTTCGTTGCATCCCCGAGAACTCCGCACGGCTTCCAAATTGAGTCGCCGCTCGTGCACGCCTCGCGTCGCCCTCGCCAATTGGCCAAAAATCGCGCGCGGACTGCTATTTTCGAGGGATTCTCCTCGGGGTCCGCTGTCCCGGGCTCGTACACCCCTTTGCAGCGGCATTCTGAACTGGGGAAACTCAGCTCGAGGATGACGCCGATCCCGAGATTGCGACCCCACGGCACAGCTGGCGCGGGGTTTTTGGCCAGAAAGCGCCAAACGTGCCTCCCCGCATACAGCTCGCGCGCCTTTTTTGGCCAGCGATGACCCGTCCGTACAGCTCGCGCGCGGTTTTGGCCAGCGGCGATACGACGCGCGATGGGTTCCCAATCCGCGAATGTTCCATCCCAGCGCTTGCGGCTTTTCATTTTCGCATGGCCCCATTACCTCAAACGCGACGCAACTGCGGTCTGCGCGAGGAATGAACCGAGAATTTCCTGCGTCATAGTTGCGGTCGTGAGCACCGTTCTAGAGGACATGGCCGAGAGCGGCGAAGAAGCGCCCACCCCTCTGGCCAGTCGCACCTATTCGGGTAAGTTCGCGTTGCGCATCCCGCCCGAGAAGCATCGCGAGCTCGCCATCGAAGCTGCCGAGCAGCATGTCTCGCTCAACCAACTCGTGGTGTCGCGACTTTGAGTTGCGCGTCTGGCGGCACGCGCTTGGGAGATCACAAGCCCATGCCGTTCGCAGGACCATGAAAGCGGCAGGCTCACGAGCACGCGGATTCGCAGAGCTCGCTAGCTCGCGAGCCTTGCCTTCTATCGATCCTTATTCGAGCACAGCAGCAAGATGCCGGCCACCAGCGAGCAGAAGATGAGAGTGCACACGCCGAAGGCGACGGTGTTGGCCTTGGTGCCCTTGTAGATGCCCCAGGAGATGACCGACATGGGAATCATCCACGCCAGCGGGATGATGAGCCAACACGAGCCCACCAGCGACAGGATGCAGAAGATGAACGCCACAAGGCGCAGATTGCGGTCGGTGTCGGTCATCGGGTAAAGAGCTGCAGGGGCCGCCGGGGCCACGGGCTGGGCGTACACCTGCTGGTAGGCCGGCTGCGGCTGCTCGTAGGTGGCCTGATAGGGCTGCTGGTAGGTTTGCTGGGCCTGATAGGGGTCATAGCCCTGGCCGGCGCCGTAGGGTTGCTGCGCCTGGTAGGGGTCGTAAGCCTGCTGAGCGGTTTGGTCGGTGTCGTAGGACTGCGCGGCCTGCCCCTGGCCCTGCGCGTTGTCGAAAGCCTGGGGCGGCTCGGGCATGGTGCTGAAGGGATTCTGCTGGTCAGTCATGGGAGATACCTCCTGTTTCGAAATGTCATGCTGCCAGTATAGCCCCTTCTCCGCCCCCCACGCCTTACGAATCGACTTTCATTGTTGTAAGAGAAACGAGAGCCCGCGTGTCGGCGGGCTCTCGAGGGGAGGGTGTGGGTATGGAAACGTCGCTACAGGCTCGCTACGTGCTTGCCGGCGAGATAGCCGCCGGTGATGGCGCGGCCGATGGAAAGCCCCAGCACGTCCATCGGGTAGTCGACGCCGCCGTAGAAGCAGCCGGACACGTTGCCCACGGCGAACAGGCCGTCGATGGGCGTGTGCTCGTCAGCTTTCATCACTTGGTTGTCGGCGTTAATGAGCAGGCCGCCGATGATGGCCGAAAGTCCCATACCGAACTCGTGGGGCACCACGATGAACGGCGGGGTGTCGATGGCGCGCATGAACGTGGAGTTCTTGCCGAAGTCGTCATCGGAGCCCTTGGCACAAAGCTCGTTGTAGCGATCCACCGTTTTCTGCACGGCTGCGGCGTCCAACTCGTAGGCGCCCGATTCCGTATCGGCGGCCATGGCGGCGCAGGCCTCCTCGATGGTGTTGCCCTCGTAGAACCACTTGCAGTTCGAGGCGTCGATCTCCGGGTCGATGGCCTTCCACTCCGCAATCTGGTCCTGCCACTTCGCGTCCACGATGGTGTACAGGTTGCCCGCCTTGGCGTCGCCGCCGGCCTCGTGGATGTACTCGCGCACATAGTTGTTCAGGTAGCCCTGCATGGGGCCCTCGCACATAAAGCGCTCGCCCTTGGCGTTCACCAGCAGATGCGGCGTATCCACACGGCCCACGCGGGCGTCATGGATCATCTTGGTGTGCGTCGTCGGCTCAATCTCGCCGCCGGCCCACACACCCATCTTGTGGCCGTCGCCGGTGCGGTTCATCTGGCAGGGCGGAAGCGAGAAGGGGATAACGCCATGGCCCATGATGGCACGGACAAACACTCACTCACCGATCTTCTCGATATGCCGCTCGCCTTTCTCGGCTTCGCCCTGTGGCGCGCCTGGGTGTCGCTCGCCTATGCAAACCCGGCCGCGCCCATGCCCGTCAGCGGCACCGCCGGCCAGTTCGCCTACGATGTGGTGCTCGCCGGCAGCGCTATCGTCATCGCCCTGCTCTCCAGCCGCATCGCGCCTTTGGCCGGGCGACGCTGGGTCTATGGGACCATCGCTCTTCTGCTTGGGTTCTCCGTGGCCGCGAACGTGGCGGCTCTGGCACTGCCCGCAACCACCGACGCCCTTGTTGCGCCAGCAACCCTGGCCGGCGGCATCGGCTCGGCGCTTCTCATTCTGCTGTGGTGCGAAATCTACAGCTGCCTCAGTCCTACCCGCGTGGCGCTGTACTACGCGCTCGCCATCATCGGTGGAGTCGTGCTCACCTTTGCGCTTCAGGGCTTCAGCGATGAGTACCTTTACGGGGCGCTGCTCGTGCTGCCAGCGCTTTCGGCGGCCTTGGCCCATCGCTCCTACCGACTCTACGTCCCGGCAGAAGATCGGCCCATCGCCGCCAACCGTCGGCTCATTCCCTGGAAGTTCTTCCTTATCCTCGCCCTCTTCGAGCTGGTGGCCAGCTACAGCTCCGCCCATATTCGCAGCGCCTACCCCCTGCTGGTCGGCTCCCATTCCACCGCGACCACCTTGGTCGGCGGTCTTGTGCTGTTCGCGTGGGTGTGGTGGTTCTCTAACCGACTGCCCTTGTCCGCCTTGTACCGGGCGCCGGTCATCCTCCTTTGCTGCGGGCTCCTCATCGTGCCGCTATTCGGCCTTGGCGGCAATTTGGCCGGCAGTTTCTGCACAGCCCTGGGCGTGATGCTCTTCAACGCCATCGTGTTTCTGTTCCTCTGCGACATCTCCAAGCGCTTCGGCGTGAGTGCGCTTCTGCTGTTCGGCATCGAGGAGTCGCTGATTCTCGTGAGTTGGGTCGGCCGCGAGGGGGCGCTCCTCTTCGATGGATCCGGCCTGTTCGGAGGCACGGGACCGGCCATCGGTGCCGTAGTCGCCATTGCGGCCATTGTGGCGGTGGCAACTCTCGTGCTTAACGAACGCGAGATCGGCGAGCGCTGGGGCATCGCCTTCATGGGCAAACGACCACCCGAGGAGAACGAGCGCACGCGTCTGGCGCGTCGCTGCGCCACCGTGGCCGAAGCGCGCCGCCTCACGCCACGCGAACGGGAGGTGATGGAGCTGCTTGCTCAGGGCAAGTCGCTTTCCGGCGTGGCCCACGAACTCATCATCGCCGAGGGCACCGCGAAGGCCCACACCCGCCACATCTACGAGAAGCTCGGCATCAATACCCGTCAAGAATTGCTCGATTTGCTGATGACGGAGCAGTAGCAAGGTCTCCGGCGCGCTCCCCCGACAACAAGACAAATTGCTCGGCATATTCGAAAAATTTGGTCAGCGCAGGGCTCAAGCGATCTGTGCGAAAAAAGAAGCACAGTGGGAAAGAGATGTCCTCTTCCTCAAGGGGGATCGCCCGCAGGTAATCCCTATGAGGAAACTGCAGCGACGCAGGCGTAAGGGCATATCCTTTGCATTCGCTCAGCTTAAGCCCGAGCGTCTCAATCTGCTCAGTACGTCGTATGTCGCAGGGAGCACAACCGCGCTGCGTAAAAAATCTCAATATCTCTTCGTTCATGCGGCTGAATCCTTCGGCCCGATCGTCGAGAACCACCAAAGGCTCACCAGCAAGCTGCTCCAACGCTAGCGTCTCGCATCCCGCCAACGCATTGTCTTCATGAATCGTTGCCACAATTCTCTCACGAAGAAACAACCTCATGTTCATCGGGGGCTTCAGTTCCGTGGGAAGCCCGATACCAAAGGCAAGATCGCACCGGCCCTCCTCCACCGCGCTCAAACCCACAACAGGAGGATTCGATTCCAACTTGACACGAAGAGCAGATTGCTCGAGGGAGAGAAACGCCAACAACGACTCAAGATAACACGGTATCCAAAAATCCGGACAGCTCAGTCGTATGACTGGCACATCCTCCGCGAGTCGACCAAGCTCATCAAGCACATGAGTGTAATGGGCCTGCATGGCAGAGAAGTCGGCAATAACCGCTCGTCCCGCATCGGTCAGCTCCACTTTGCGAGTCGTACGATTAAATAGCCGAGCCCCCAGCGCCCGCTCCACAGCGTCAACGTGACGGCTCACAGCCGAATGAGACATGTGCAGCCTTCGCGCCGTCTCCGTGTAGCTGAGTGTTTCCGCCAGCACGAGCAACTCGGGCATATATTCCATGTTGAGCACCACAACCCCCTGATCCCCTTTGTCGTTGTAGCGAATTGTACGGTTTGTGCACAAATCACGCAACAACTTGCAAAAGACCCTCGGGCGAACCGATCCCATAATGAACGACAGCAGGGGCGAGGGCGTCTCGCCGACAAGATTCGAACATAGGAGGGAACATGGGACACGGAAAGAACCACGTCATCGATCGCAGACGGTTTGTGCAAGCAAGCTCGGTCGCAGCGGCAGCTCTGGCCTTAGGCGCGACGGGATGCGCTTCGTCACACCCCGTCGCAGAGACGGGCGGCACGACAACTCAATTTGTCGCAGGAACCTACCAGGCCACGGCACTCGGCAAGAAGAGCGATATCACCGTCGAGGTCGTCTTCTCCGACACTGCCATCGACAGCGTCCGCGTCGTCGATCACGGAGAAACCGAACGCATCGCCGCACCGGCGTTTGAGAAGATCCCTGAGATCATCGTATCATCACAATCACTCGCCGTCGACGCGGTGACAGGAGCGACGCTTTCATCCCTCGCGCTGCTCTCGGCCGTAGAAGACTGCGCGCGTCAAGCCGATGGCGACGTGAGCGCTTTGAAGCGTGCGGAGGTTCCCAAAGAGCAGCCAACCGACGAGGAGATCGAATGCGACCTCGCCGTCATAGGCGCCGGCATTTCTGGAATGGCATCTGCACTAGCAGCTGCTCAGCAGGGAGCGAAGGTCGTCGTGTTCGAGAAGTCCTCGAGCATGGGCGGCAACGCCCTCGTGAGTGGCGGTTTCATCGAGTATGCCAACGCACCCGAAGAATTACGCGTCGAAGTGAACGACGGCTACCTGAAGATCTTCCAAGAAGTTCTTCAGTTCAATCGAGACGCCGGGCTTGACGCCTCTCTGGTAGATGAGGTGCAGCAACAATGGGACGACTACTACGCAAACGGGAACACCAAACTCTTTAGCTCGCCCGAATTCCTTGCGCTGCAACTCTGCATGCTTGAGGGCAACACCTACGACTTCCAACACACTTATGCAACGGATGTGGAGGGGGGCACGGCATGGCTCGACACCATGCAGTTTCCCTGGATGCCACTCGTCGCAATTCCCGGTTATTCTTGGGCGCATTTCTCGGGTTCCTCAGAAGACGTGAATGGAGAAGGCTATTTCAACGTGTTCGAACGAGAGATGGAAGGACTCGATCTTCGCATCCTGTTCGCCACGCCGGCAACCGAGCTCATCACTGAAAGCGGTCGCGTGACTGGCGTCATTGGCAGCAGCGCAAACGGCAGCACGTACACCGTGCGCGCTAAAGACGGTGTCGTTATCGCCTCTGGAGGCTATGCCGACAACCAGGATATGCTGAAAGAGCACGACAAGATGTGGAACTGGAAAGATCTCGACACCTTCCACTGCGACAACAACTACGGACACACTGGAGACGGCATCCGCATGGCCACAGAAGCAGGCGCCGCCTTCGCCGAATTGCCCTTTAACCAGATGGTCTTCCCCTTCGTGGACACCGTGCTCTACGCCACCGAAACAACCGTCGGAACCACCAATGAGAGCATCTACGTGAACAAGGCCGGCAAACGCTTCTGCGACGAGGGCGGCAGTCGAACTGACATGACGATCGCCCTGATGGAGCAGGATGGGGGTGTGGGTTTCCAGGTGGTCGACCACGACAGCTCCATGATCACGGACGGCAAGACCCACACAGGCATGGACGTCGAGTACGCCATTGAGCGGGGCATCCTCTACCGCGCCGACACACTTGAAGAACTGGCGGGCCTCATGGGCGTCGACGAGGCGACATTCCTGAAAACTGTCGACGATTACAACGAGATGACTCGTACTTTCAACGACCCAGAATTCGGCCGATCCAGCTTCGGGCCCAATGCCCCCCTGGATAATCCTCCATTCTATGCATCACCCCGCACCTGGGCGATGCATATCACGATGGACGGCATCTCGACCGACTCATCTCACCGCGCGCTCGATGCGGCCGGAAATGTTGTACCGGGACTCTACGTTGTGGGCGAAGCAGCTTGCGGCGGCCGCGGTGTCGGATCGCTCGGCGCAGGCTATGCGGTGGCGCAATCAATCTACAACGTCTAAGAACACGCGTTACGATAGATCAAGCCCTCCCCTCCCTGGTCGGGCGGGTAAAACCGCCCGACCGTTTTTTAAACAGCAACAAGCTCAGTGCGGACTTGAGCTCCAAAGGCTTTTGCCGCGCAATCCCACACTTTCATGGAGAAAAGGAAGGAACTGAAATGGACAATAATGGACTTGTAAGCCGCAGAGGGTTTTTGGCAGGTAGCGCCTTCGCGGGAGCCGGCGCCTTGTTCGGCCTTGCAGGATGCGCCCCGCAGACTGCGGATCCCCTAGCAAACACTTCGCCTGAGGCGGGATCGCAAGATTCCTCGGACTGGATCGGAGATGCCCCGAACATCTCCGATGATGAGATTGTCGAAACCATTGACACGGAGTTTTTGGTGATCGGCGCTGGCACGGGCGGTCTTTTTGCGGCCTGCGCTGCTGGAGATGCCGGCATGGAAACCTTCGTCATGGAGAAGTTCAACGGTGGCGTCGTGCGTGACGATCTTGCAGGCGTCAACTCTCGCTTGCAGCAGGAGAGTGGCTATGAAATCGACGCAATTGGTTATTTGCGAGATATGGATCATTACGCTGCGGGCCAATGCAATCTCGCGTTACACAAGGTCTGGCTTGAGCGATCGGGCGAGACCATCGACTGGTACGAAAGCGTTCTCTCCTCTTACGGTATCGCGCTTTGGCATGAGGCTGCCGAGGAAAAGCATGAAGTCAACTACCGACATTGGGCTACAGGGCATTCTCCCGCCTGGCCAGTCGATGGATCGCTCGACGGGTTCACTGTGCTGACTGACTACGCAGAGAAGACGGGCCATGTAACGTTCCGCTACCAAACGCCCATGGTGAGCCTCACCGTCGAAAACGATCGCGTGACCGGTGCCATAGGGCAGGGCGCTGACGGCTACATTCGCGTCAACGCAAGCAAGGGCGTTCTTGTATGCACAGGCGGTTACGCCGCGAATCTCGACCTTCTTAAGCAGCTCCAGCCTCACACGACCAGCATTTACGCTTACAACTCAGCGCAGCCGGGCTGTGAGGGAGACGGCATAAAGGCGTGCCTTCGCGTTGGGGCAAAAATGGACGAAACACACTCTAGCATGCTTTTCGACCGAGCAAGCGTTCCCGCCGACTCCCTGGGAGGCGCCGACTGTGGTACTGCCATGGTATTCTGGATGGGAAGCCAACCCTGGTTGAAAGTCAATCTCAATGGCGAGCGCTTCTGCAACGAGTCCGGCACCTATGACTTCATCCTGCACGCCGATGCATCGCAACCAGGAAATATCCACGTGTGCCTCTGGGATGCAGACTGGCAGACCTACGCTCAACAGTTCGACATGCATGGCTGCTCGCGCATGTTCCCCTTTGATAATGGAGCGGCTCCGAACCTGCCCATCGAAGTGGTGACGGCCATGAACGAGGAGGCACTTAAAGCCGGACACATTCAGCAAGCCGACACCATCGAGGAGCTCGCCGAAAAGCTTGGTCTTCCTGCAGAAGCCCTCGCGAAAACGGTGGAACGAAACAACCAGAATTACGACAACCAGCGCGATGACGACTTCGGCAAGGAACCATTCCGGCTTTCCCCTGTACGCAAACCTCCCTTCTTCGGCGTACGTACCACAGGCGCTTTGCTATGCACCATGGACGGTATCGTGATAAACACCCAAGGTCAAGCACTGCGCGAAGATGGAAGCGCCATTGAAGGCCTGTATGTCACAGGCAACGATTCTGGAGGATACTATTCCATGACTTATCCGAACCTGTCGACCGGCAACGCTTGCGGCAGGACAGTAACTTTCGCACGAATGATTGCTCAGAATCTGGCTGCCCAGTAGCCATCTCGACCAAAACCCGTCTTGTCGAGCCGCTGTCCCTTACGCCCCAAACTCACAGGCGGACAGGATAACGGCTCGACCTGTATCATCGGGAGAAATGCGGCAGCGGTCAGGCCACGCTTCGGCAAGGAGGGCCTCGGTGTCGTCGAGCAGATAATCGCGCACGACGGCCAACGCATGGGGGAAGACCGGCGTTGGGCCCTGGGCAAGCAGGGCCATGGCCGAGGTAAGGCCGCCACCACGCCAGATTTCCAAGCGGCCCAGCTCGTCCACGATGAGGAGGCCGGGAGCGCGGGAGGGATCCTTCGACTCTGCACCTTCGGCACTCCGCTCGGAATGCGGTTTGGCACCGACGGGCGCAGCCGCGCTGGCGTGCGCGGTGATCTCGTCGAAGTGGGCGTTCACGCGGTCGATAGCAGCGTCGTCGATGTGCCAGGCCAACTCCGCCTTCGCCGCCCGGCTCTCTTCGTCGAAGGTGCCGTCGGCTCGGGCCAAGTCACCCCGACGGGCGAAAGGGATGCGCTCGCCGCTGGGCAGAAGCACGTTGTCGATGCCCAGCTTCTCGAAGCCGTTCGCATCGGCGTGCGGCCCCGTCGAGGGCACCCACTGCCCGGGAGCAAGCACGCCGGCGCAGGGCACCCCGAAAGCGCCCAGCTCCGCCACCAGCGATTCCAGCCAGCGCGTCTTTCCTATTTGCACCTCGCCCGTGAGAAGAAACAGCACCTATGCCTCCGGATTGCGCAGGGCGGCCATGGTCAGCGCCTCGCCGAAGAACTGGCCGGCGCCGTTCTTGACGGCGAAGCGAGCCTTGTCGGGGTCGGCCACCACGCTGCCGGCCAGCATGTCCACGCCCCAGCGGAAAAGAAACGGCGCCATGACCACACTGGGCCCCACGAACACCGTCGTGGCGTTCGCCGCTAAATCCAGCAGGCGCGGGGCCGTCTTGTTGATGAGGGTCACGCCGGTCATGAACAGATAGTCGGCGCCGGGGATCACGTACTCGCAAGCCGGGTCGGGTACATCGCCCGCCTGAGAGCACTTGCGCTCCAGCACCGTCAGACGCGCGTACTCCTCGATGCGCTCCACATGGGGGAAGTGCCCCACCACGACCACGCGCGCATCCCCACCGGCGGTGCTGATCTGCGGACGGTACATTTCGAAAGCGTCCATCTTCCGGATGGTGCCGTCGGGTACCTCCACCGCCGCATCGTAGGTGCACCCCAACGGATCCAGCAGCGACCGCTGGGAGTACCAGGCGTTCAGCGCCGCCACGCCCAGGCTCGCCTCCTCGAAGCACCAGGACTTAGAAAGCTCCGCCACCTCGCGCAGGGACATCCCTCTCAGGTCGCCCGTGTAGCCACGACGCGCGCCGCCGGTGGTGGTGAAGCTCACCCCCATGCCACTGTCGGCTTCCACGTAGGACCAGTGGGTACCCAGACAATAGTCGCGCACCACGACGTCCTCGGGAATGCCGGCGATCAGGTGGTTGTACAGCTTCCAGGGCGTATTCGGCTCGTTTGTGCCGGGAAACGCAATGGCCCCCGTCGCAACCCCCTTCGTGCAGCAGTCTTTCTCGGCGCAACCCATGGCTTTCGTCCTTTCTCAGATGATAGCGACCCGACATTCCGGGCGCTTTTGCTCAGTACTCATCCTACCGAATTGTTCTCTCTTGTAAATCATTTTACTTCATGAATAATTCTCTCTTGTAAATCATTCATGACTGAGAATATAATAGATGCCATGCAAACGAGCACTGTAAAACCCATGCTTCATTCGGCCGCCTCTCGGAGGGCTCGATTTGTCGTGCTGGCCCTTGCCCTCATCCTCATTGGCGCGACCGCGATCTCCCTTTTGCTGGGCCGCTACCCCATCGATCCGGCTCAAGCTGTGGCCATGCTCGTCAACCAGATCGTCCCGCTTGACCCCATCTGGACCGAACAGCAGGCGACGCTCTTCTTCAACGTGCGGCTGCCGCGCATTTTGCTGGCCCTCATGGTGGGATGCTGCCTGGCCTGCGCCGGCGCCGCCTACCAGGGCACCTTCCAAAACCCGCTCGTCTCCCCCGACATTTTGGGCGCAAGCCAGGGCGCCGCGTTCGGCGCGGCCGTGGCTATTCTTCTCAGCGTGAGCTCTTTCGCAACATCCCTCTTCGCATTCGGATTCTCCCTGCTCACCGTGTTATTGGTGCTGCTTATCAGCACGCGGGCCCGCGGCAACCACATGATGGTGGTCGTGCTCGCCGGCGTCATGGTGTCGTCACTGTTCCAAGCCGGCGTTTCCTACGCCAAACTCGTGGCCGACCCCACTGACGAGCTGGCCGACATCACCTACTGGCTCATGGGCTCACTCACCGGCGCGAACATGCGCGACATCGGCATGGTGCTCCCCATCATGCTTATCGGCTGCGCTACGCTGTTCGCCCTGCGCTGGCGCATCAACATCCTCACCATGGGCGACGACGAGGCCGCCACCATGGGCGTGAACGCCCGACGCACCCGCATCGTCGTCATCATCGCCGCCACGCTCGTCACCGCCGCGAGCGTCTGCGTCACCGGCATGATCGGCTGGGTGGGCCTCGTCATTCCGCACCTGTGCCGCATGCTCGTCGGCGCCGACTATCGCCGCCTCATTCCCGCATCCATGCTCATGGGCGCCAGCTTCCTGCTCATCGTGGACGACGTCGCCCGCCTTGCCACCACCGCCGAAATCCCCATCGGCATCCTCACCGCTTTCGTGGGCGCGCCGTTCTTCTTGTACCTCATAACGCGGAAGAAGAAGCTATGAGCATCGATGTGACCAGCTTGAGCTTCTCCTACGGAAGCCGCGAGATCTTGCACGACCTTTCGTTTTCCATTCCCGACGGGTGCCTCGTGAACGTGCTCGGGCCCAACGGCGTTGGCAAGTCCACCTTGTTCCGCTGTATCCTGGGGCTTTCCCCGCACTATAGCGGCACGATTCTGGTGAACGGGAAGGATCTGCGCGCGCTTTCGGTGCGGGAGCGCGCTCGCGAGATCTCCTACATTCCCCAGTCGCACGCGCCGGTGTACGACTACGAAGTGGTCGACGTGGTACTCATGGCCACGGGCAACGACCTGAAGATGCTCGCCACGCCCGGCGAGGCCCAGCTGCAGCGAGCCCACGAGGCGCTGGCCCGCATCGGCATCGAGCACTTGGCCCATCGCACCTACACGCAGATATCCGGCGGCGAGCAGCAGCTCGTGCTCATCGCTCGGGCGCTCGCGCAAAACGCCCAGACCATCATCATGGACGAGCCCACGAGCGCGCTTGATTACGGCAACACCATGCGCGTGCTGTCCTGCGTGCGGCAGCTGGCCCGCGAGGGGCTCTCCATCGTGCAATCGACCCACAACCCCGACCACGCCTTTCTCTATTCCGATGCCACCATGGTGCTTTCCGAAGGCGGCCTTAAGGCATTCGGCGATCCCCGCGAGGTTATCACCTCCGAGCTCATCAGCGAGCTGTACGACCTCGAGGTGGAGGTCAACTCTCTTTATGGCGACAAGGTGCGCGTCTGCGTGCCCGTACGCGAGATAGAACGCCAGTAGAACCTGGCACCCCTTGGAAGGAAAGGAAAACGAATGCTGAAACCGACGAGGAACAAACGGCGCATCGCGGCTCTGGCTGGAGCGCTCGCCCTGTCCACTTGCTTGGCCCTGGGGCTCGCCGGATGCGCCAACAGTGAGGGTAATGGAGCGGCCGAGCCCACTGCACCGGCCACCGAGCAGGAGGCGAACGCCGACGCCCAGGCCGCTACCGAGGCCGAAAGCGGCGCCATCACCTTCACCGACGACCTCGGGCGCACCGTGGAGCTGCCGGCCCAGATCGACAAGATCTGCCCGTCGGGCTTCACGGCCCAGCAGGTGCTGCTCACCATGGCCCCGGACAAGATGGTGGGCCTGGCCCAGGAGCTCAACGACGACCAGCTGAAGATCTTCGGTGAGAAATTCGCCGACTACCCGGTGTTCGGCGCGGTGCTCGGCGCCAAGGACGACCTGAACCGCGAGGCCGTGGCCGCCGCCGCGCCCCAGGTCATCATCGACACCGGCGAGGCGAAGAAGGGCGCCAAGGAGGACTTGGACGCGCTTCAGGAGCAGCTGGGCATTCCGGTCATCTTCATCGAGGCGAAGCTGTCCGATTACGGCGCGGCCTATGAGCGCCTCGGCGAGCTTCTGGGCATGGAAGAGCGCGGCAGCGAGCTGTCCACCTACTGCACCGACGTGTACAACATGACGGTCACCACTATGGAGAACATTCCCGAAAACGAGCGCGTGCGCATGGCCTACCTGCTGGGCGACAACGGCCTGAACGCCATCGCCAAGACTTCGTTCCAGGCGGCTGTGGTGGACATGGTGGCCGACAACGTGGTCGTGGTTGACGACGTGTCCGGCAAGGGCAACGGCAACGAGATCAGCCTCGAGCAGATCGCGCTGTGGAACCCCGACCTCATCGTGTTCCAGACGGGCAGCATTTACGACACCGTGGGCAACGACCCGGCGTGGAAGGGCATTGCCGCCATCGACTCCGGCAACTACTACCAGGTACCCAACGTGCCCTACTGCTGGCTGAACAACCCGCCCACCGTCAACCAGCTCATGGGCCTGCAGTGGCTGCCGCGCCTTCTGTACCCCGATGCCTTCGACGACTCCATCGAAGACGTGACCCGCACGTACTACTCCACGATGTACAACTACGACCTGTCCGACACCGAGCTCGCCGACCTTTTGAAGGACGCCACCGGCAAGGCTTAAGAACCAGCCTCACACCCAATCCGAATGCGAAAGACGCCGAAGGGCCGCCATTGCGGCGGCCCTTCGGGAAAGGAGCAGTTTGTCTTTCAGCTACGTGCTTCACGCGCCCCTAGCAAAAGCTAGGCGATCTGAGCCATGCCCTCGGCAATGGCATCGTCGGCCTTCTGTAGTTGCTCAACGCTCTTGCTAAAGTTCATGGCGGCCATGGAACCGTCGGTGGGACGCATCGCGGTGCCCTGGTACAGGAAGTACACGTTAGCGAGATTGTAAGCATCCTTGGCGGCCTGCAGCTTTGTCTCATCGGCGTTGCCAGCGGCCACAACCTCGGCCAGCTTAGCATGGAACTCGTCCAGCTTGGTCTTGGTAGCCTGCTGAATCTGCGCGAGTTCGTCCATCTTGCCCTTGACGAACGTAACCATGGCGTCAGCATCTTCAACGCCCTGGCTCTTGTGGCACGTGAGGCACTTTTCCAGCGCGGCCGGGTTCTCAAGCGGCGATTGCGTCATGTTGTGGTGCGTGTAGGTGGCGCCATCGGCGGCCTCGGTCTGGGGCATATGGCAGTCCGTGCAGGTGAGGCCCATCTTCTGATGGTTGCCGTCCTGGAAGAGCTCCAATTCGGTGCAAGCGTCCGTGAGGTACAGCATCGTATCAATTTCGGGATCAAGCATGGGAACCCCTACCATGCCGGCGCAAATCGTTGTTTCAGTAACTGGATTCGCCTCGTAATACTCTTTCATGGCACGAAGCATCTCTTCAGGCTCGAAGCCATACTTGTATTGATCGATACCCTTGTTCGCATCCTCAAGATAGGCCGCGCCGGGGAACATGGCGTGGCACTGACCGCATACATAGTCCTCCTCGGGGAACAATGCCTTGGCACTCACGGAAGTAGCATCACCATAGGCGTTGCCACCCTCTACTTTACCTTCGCCAGGATCGCCTACGTGGCAATTGGTGCAATTGGACCATTCCATCTCGTAGTCAGAGGCGTTTTTGTCAAGAATCGTCTCGCCTTGCTCATTATAAACCGTTTGGAAGTCCTCACGGGCATGACAGGCGGCGCAAGCCACTGCTGCATCCTCCCCGCCAAACGCCTGCTGACTCGCCCCCGCAAAGGCGTCATAGGTGTGGGCCATCTTCGCTTCCATATAGCTGTTTCCCTGATTGGGATAAGTAGTTACCCACTCAGCGAGCGTCTTTTTGGCCACCTTCTCCGGAGCAGCAGCCTGTTGCTCCGTCTGCTCTTGCTGAACCGGCTCCTGCGCGGCGCCTGTGTCCGCCGTTTGAGTCTGGGCTGCACAGCCAAGGCAGCCGACCAGCGCTACAGCTGCCACCACCGTACCGGCAAGGGCGATTTTTCTCGGTTTTATGGTTTTCATCGCTTCCTCCTCTCATCGGTCGTTCGAACGATGCAACCTTCCAACCTTCTACGAACCATCTTAGAAGAAGCTCAGCCGTAAACCGATACTATTGCGCTTTCGCAATGGGCGTCCTCGCCCTATTGCAATTTTTGCGCAAGCTATAGGCGAGATTATTCCCCAGAACTGTCCCGCTTCTCGTCTTCCTCATCTGCCAGCCGGTAACCGCAGTGCCATACCGTCTGCACGTAGCGCGGCTCGCTCGGATCCGGCTCCAACTTGGCTCGAATGCGTCGTATGTACACGGAAATGGCGATAGACGAGTCCAGATACTCCTCTCCCCAAATCTCCTCGATAAGATCGCGCTTGCTGTATACCTCCCCCGGATGCGATGCCAGCACCGCCATGATCCTCGACTCCTTGGGAGTAAGCTCGACTCGTTTTCCCGCCAGGCGCACATTCCCCGTGCGCACGTTCACTTCCAGGTCGCCTACGTGGTATAGCTCGCTTTGGGGCGCGGACGCTGCGGCTTCTGCCGCAATTTGCGCGCGACGCAAGAGAGCCCCCACCCGCAACCGCAGCTCTTCTCCGCTGAAGGGCTTTACCAAATAATCGTCGCCGCCAATGCCGTAGCCAATGCGCTTGTCCACGATATCGCCTTTAGCCGTAAGAAACAGCACCGGTGTAGCCCGATCATGCTCGCGAATGCGTTCGCATACCTGAAAGCCGTCGAGAAGCGGCATCATTACGTCGAGAATGATCAAATCGGGCCGCTCATCCCAAAACAGACGCAGCGCCTCTTGCCCATTCCTTGCACGCAGACAGCGATGGCCATCTTTGGCGAGCATCTTCTCAATAGCGCTGCTCGAGCTATTGTCGTCGTCGGCAACGAGGACCAACGCGTCACGACGGCTCATGGTTTCCTCCTTCTCGTGAACACAACGAATCGGCTGAAGGCTCATCGGCCAAGGGAAGCCCCGTATCGGCGGCATCATCGCCTTCCTCGACCTCGTCGGGAATGGCCGGCAGAGGCAGTTCCACCGTAAAGCAGCTGCCTTCTCCTTCCAGGCTTTTCACTGAAGCATTGCCGCCCATCATGGTGGAGAAGTTACGCACAATGGACAGACCGAGGCCCGTGCCCCCCTCGCTCGTTGTTTCCGAATGGGGAGCGCTCACGAAACGATCGAAGACATGATCGAGCTGTTCGGCAGGAATACCGCAGCCGTTGTCGCACACGCAAATGACGAACCGTCCTTCTCGATAGGCAAGCTGCAATTCAACCCAACCTCCCGAATCGGTGAACCGCAGCGCATTGTTCACCAAATTCACGACGATGCGACGCAGCACTTCCTCATCACCCAAAAGCAAGGGGGTATCGGGGCTCACCTTCACCTTAAAGGACACATCCTTCTTCTTGGCCAGCGGGCCCATAGTAGCCTTCACTTGGCCAGCTAAATCGTATACGTCGAACTCGTCCTGGGCGAGACTGAGCGTGCCCGCCTCCAACTTGGCCGCATCGAGCACGTTGTTGATCATCGCCAGCAGTACGCGTGCGTTCGTCTCCACTTCATTTACGAGCGCACGGCTTTCTGGCGAGTCATCGGGCATGCGTTCTTTCCATAGCTCCGTAAAAGCGAGAATAGACGACAGCGGCGTTTTCAGCTCATGGGTAATAATGGTAAGGAAGTTCGACTGATCCTCGGCTTCATGGCGCAGCTTCTTGTTCTCGTCAACAATGGGAGCGGTAATCCAGGTACGCAGGCCCAAGGCAAGAACCAAGGTAACCGACCCCATCAGTACGCAGAAAAATACTACCGTGCTGACCAAATCGGCCTTCGCGTCGGCAATGATGGAATCCATGGGCATAACAATGGACACCGCGCCCGCCACGTCTCCTTCGGCCATTCCCTCTTTTGCATAGCCGGTGATATCCTTCTCACCCGCCGGATCACCGTGGCACGGCAGGCATCCATCCTCTATTTCAAGCAGGCCCACATAGCGGAAGACCGAACTGTCTCCTTGATGCTCGAGCCCGTAGTACTCTTCAACGACGCCCTCCTCGAAGGAGGAAAGCGCCTTGCGCTCGAAGTCATCGGGGGCATCCTCGGTGTTACGGGGATTTCCACGAATGTAGCGAATCGAATAGGCAGATCCGGCGGAGAAGCGCTTGGCGATGTCTTTGGCCGCCACCGCGCAATAAATTCCCGAGGTTTCGCCCGTCGCGCGGTTGATCTGCGGCTGGACGGCATCGATGTAATCCCAGGCAGCCCCAATCTCTGCGGACAGCACACGGGCTTCAGCGAGGGCGCGCCGATCGTTCTCAATGCTTTGGGCGTGGTAAAACCAGGCGAGATACACGCACAGCACAAGCACGCTTACCACACCGGCAAGCAGAAAGAACTTTTTTGCAAGGCGACGCCGCTCCAACCAAACCCCTTCTCATGGACTGACGACTGTTCCATTGTAGCGATTCGGCCTTCGCGCTGCGATCTGACAGCTGTTGCAAAATCGCAATAGTCGAACATGAACGTCGAAATACGTTGCGAAGGGGCAGCACCTAGCACCATGCGCCGAGCACATCTTGCGCGCCCAAGCAGCAGTAGTTCTTTTGGGACACCAAAAGCGGATTTGCCGCGACGATATCGTAAGAGGAGCCATCGTCGCTCACAGCGTCATCGGCTGCCGAGACGCTGTCTATAGCGCACAGGTAGAGGTTGCTGCCCTTATAGGAAAAATTCTCCCGCAAGCTGAGTTCATAGCGCAGAGGGCTCTCGCACAGCCGAGGCGCATGCACGTGCTCGGCAGCCTCTAGGGCGAAGCGTGCGATGGCCTTGTCCTTTTCCGCCCCCGAGGCGCGACCAAGGGCCTCTACCGCATCGAACATATCGCGCGACAGCGCGTTGAGAACTAGCGCCCCCTCACGCTCGAAGTTCCGTTTCACCGCCTTATCGCCATCCATGCACAGCGTAACCCCAAGTCCGTCGTCCCAATAGAAGTTCACCCAGCTGACAAGGGCAAGATGGGGCGACTCGTCCTTGTTGTAGGTGCTCGCAGCAAACACCATCATAGGATGCGGAATAAACTGATTCACGGCGAAAGGAGTGATATCCATAGCGACACTTTCTCATACGAGCCGGCGCCCCAACAGCACCGGCTTCTCTCACATCGTTCATGCGTCGAATGGGCTCTCACAGGGGAGGCTAGGTGAAAGCCCGATCCGCTTCCTTTTCTCGATAAAGCAGCCTACAGCTTCACCACCGTGGGCGCATTGCCAGTCATATCGGCAATGGTCGCCTCTCCATCAGTCAGGTAGAACACCTCGAAAATGGGGTTATCCGCCGTCTGGTACTGGTCTTTCAGCATGGGGATGTTCATGCAGGCTTCTTTCACGGCGCGATTGTCCTCGAACACCGCCTTCCCTCCCAAGCGGATCCACCGGAAATCAGGGGTGGACGCGCAAACCTCCACGTACGGATTTTCCTGCATCTCGGCAAACACGGTCTTCTGATTGTTGGTGCCGAACCACAGCTTTCCTTCGTGCTCCATCAGGAACATGAAGGGGCGGCACTTCGCCTTCCCATCGGCACCGACCGTAGCCAGATACTGGACGGGATTTGCGGTAAGGAACTCAACGACTTCCTGCATGGTTCGCTCTCTTTCTCTCGGTTGCGATTTGCCGGAGAGAGTATATAATGCTGTACAGTATTATGGAAAGTAGGAACTATTTTGTTATATAGTTTCATTTTGAATCTATTAAGGTAGGAGCTGTAAAATGACCACGCCTTCTGCTCATTCTCTTCCTCGTTGCCCCGTTGAAGTTACCCTTTCGCTCATCAGTAGCCGCTGGGTGGTGCTTATTTTGCGAGAGCTTATCTACGGAACGCGACGTTTCGGGCAGATTCGCAAGGCCCTCGGCGGCGTGTCGACCAAGGTACTCACGCAGAACTTGCGTACCATGGAGGAGAACGGCCTGCTTACCCGCGAGACCTTCGCCGAAGTGCCCCCTCGCGTAGAGTACACGCTTACCGCCTTGGGCCAAAGCCTGAGACCCGTGCTGCTTTCAATGGTGGAATGGGGCTCTCAGTACGCGCGGCTGCACGAGCATCGGAGCTCGGTGCGCTGCGACACCGGCGAGGTGCTCATAGTGCGTCGCAAGGACGATGCCTACGTTGCTTTAAACGAAGAGGGCGATGAAGTAGCCCGCGTTGTTCCGACGGATGCAACTTGGGAAGCTGAGATTAACAACTCATATCGGACGCACGTAGATGGAGCGGCTCTCATTGCCGCCGCCGAAGTCCTCACACAAGACTAGCATTCGAAAGAGAAGGGCCGCTCGGCGACGGTCAGAGCCTTAACTGGGCAGCGCTCCACCAGCTTCTTGCCACACGTTATGAAGAACTGGGCTTCGCTGCGACGGGCCGAATGGGCGACGAGATAGCCCCTTCCGTGCCTCTCTTCCCTTCAGAACCCAAAATAAGAGAAGGAATAAGTGAATAAGGGAAGAAATAGGGAAATAAGGGAAAAAATAGGGGAAATACAGAGAAGCCTCAATCAGCCCTACGGCATCATTTCGCAAAATAGCGAACCCTTGCGGTAGATGTGCTGCTCTGCAACGCGGCCCACACTCTTCCCGGTGCGAGCCGCGCGAAAGCACGAACCTTTACCCCAGCAGGGCTGTCACCTTCCCGAGCAAAGGCTCGAAGGAGACGCCGCGGTCTTCGAAATTGGGCTGCTTGGCGGAGATGAGCATGGCGTCGGCCGTGAAGTCGGCGGCGAAGGCCGTGGCCTCGGCCAGGTTCGAGCCGGCCATCACCGCAGCGAGCAGGGTGCTCGCGAACACGTCGCCCGTGCCGTGCAGCATGTAGGGCAGCTTGGCGTTGGTGGTTTCCGTGAAGTCGATGGCGTCGCCCCACACGTAGTTGTGGATGAGGCCGTCGCCGTGCTCGATGCCCTTCAGCACCACGTTCTTCGCGCCGCGCTCGCGCAGCTCCAGAATCATCTCGCGCACCGTGGGCTCGTCCACGTCGGCACCCTGCCACCCGCGACCCAAGATGATGGCCGCCTCGGTGAGGTTGGGCGTCAGGATGTCGGCACCGTTGGCCAGCGTCCCCATGGCTTCCACCAGCTCCGGCGTGTAGGTGGGGTACACCTTGCCGTGATCGGCCATGACCGGATCCACCACGCGCAGGGCCTTCGGGTAGGTCTCCCACACCTGCTTGATGATGTCTACCTGCTCGGGGGCGCCGAGGAACCCGGAATACACCGCGTCCAATTCCACGCCAATACCCGCCCAGGCAGCCAGATAATCGCCCAGAATGTCGGTGGTATCGTGCATGTACCAGCCGGGGAAGGCGGTGTGGCTGGAGAACAGGCCCGTGGGCACGGGGCACACGTCGCAGCCGGCGGCGGACAGCACCGGAATGGCCACGCCCAGCGAGCACTTGCCGTAGCCGCACAAATCGTGGATAGCGGCCACGCGGGGGATGTAGGCGTCTTCGCGTTCGTAGAGGTTCGTCATAAGGTTCCCTTCGAAATCGGCCGACCGCGCGGGCCGGCAAGGGGCGTTCGTTGAATCGTTCCCCATTCTAGCCCTCTTGCAGGCGCACGGCCCTCGGTTTTTCCGATAGGTATCCTAGCGGTTCTCAATCGCGCCGATGTTTTTGAGCGCGATCTCGATGCGGCCGTCCGGGGTGCTGAAGAACTCGATGAAATCGGAGTTCTCACCGTATTCGGCCGGGAAGGTGAGCTCAATGCCCGTGTCGGTGCGGATCTTGTGACTCTTGGTGACCCGCTTGGCCACGGCTTTTTCCACCACGACGCGCTCGGGCAGGGCGCCCTTTTCCACAGCGGCCTCGAAGCGCTCGGCGACGCGGGGCTGGTCGGCGAACACCTCGCGGCCCAGCTCGCGGGCGTCCACCTCGTCGGATTCCTCGGCATTCTCGGCCACGTAGGCCTTTGCCCGCGAAAGCGCCACGGCCGTGTTGGCGCCGAACTCCTCGGCCACCTCTTCCACCACGGTGGTTACCGCCTGCAGCACTTCGCGGCTGGAAGCTTCCATGGAGCACTGCAGCAGACCATCGGGGATGATCCAGCGTTTCTCGCCAGCAATCTCTCGTTCCTTATCCACGAACCACACGGCCATGTCGTCGGCGGAGATGAGCGCGAAGGATGCCACCTTCTGAGACGGGTTCGGCAGAATGGCGTGATGGCGCGCGATGGTGGTGGCGGTGTCGCCGAAATCGTTGCTGCCCACCTCGTGCATGTAGGCCTGGCGGCTCTCCAGCAAAATGATGGCGAAGTAGCGCGGGCCGCGAGCCTTGTAGGCGGCCTCGGCCTCCTCGTCGGTCATCTCGCGCACCGTCTGATCGGCGTCGCCTTCGAAATCGATGACGAGCAGGTCAGTGGAGGGCGTCTTTTCCATGCGCGACAGCTCGCCGACGACAAACTCGCCGATCTGCTGGGACAGCCCCACGAAATCGCGCTCGCCCCGAAAATAGGAGCGGAGCTCCTCGGCGAACAGGCTGTTCTCCGCGAACGTTCCGCGCTTGCTGTCCAGGTTGCTTAAGGTGCGCTTGGCCTGAGACGCGACGTAGCGCTTGGCGGCCTTGTTTCCGAGATCCATGGGCACCTGCGCGAACACGTTCACGCAGGACACGAAATCGAACACATGCAGAATGGCGTTGTTGATGTTCACAGGACTCCTTTACTTCTGCGGCTCAAGCCACACATTCAAATCGACGTCGGTGGGGATGCCGGGAACCGTGCCGGCGTTGGTGTACTGCCAAATGGCGAAGTCGAGCGGCGCGGTGGGAGCTTCCACATCGTACTCGGCCAACCACACTGGATAGGCAGCGCGCAGCTCGGGCGCGAGACGCAGCAGGTCGCGCTGGTTTCCGTAGAGCATGGGCGCGTAGCCGGCCGCGGCGATGACCTCGCAGAACGCGCGGGCGTTGGCGGTCAGCTGCTCGCTGGAGAGGTTGTTGGCCCGGGCGCCCTCGATCTCCACGGGCTCGTGGTCGTAGGCGACGTAGGCAAAGGTGGCGCCGGAGGCCTCGGTTTCGCGCAGGTTATCCAGAGCGAACTGGGCCTCCTCGCGAGCCTCGTCTTCGGTCAGCGCCTGGGAGAAGAAATAGGCGCTCACCTGGATGCCCACCTCCCCGGCGCGAACGGCATTCTGGAAGAAGAACTCGTCGGCGGAAAGCGCACCTTCCGTGGCGCCTCGGTTGCCGATGCGGGCGAAAGCGAACTGCACGCCGGCGTCGGCAACGGCGGCCCAATCGATGTCGTTGCCCTGGTGCTCCGACACATCGATGCCCCAGCGCGAACAGAGCGCATCGTTTTCGTAGTACGACAGCTTCTCGCCGTCGCGCACGAGGCCGGACCAATCGTAGGGACTCACGTAGGGCTCGATGGCGGCCACCTCCGCCGACCTAGAGGCCGACCCGCAACCGACGAGCAGCCCCGCCGCCGCACACGCCACTGCGCACGCCGCACCGGCCACGAAGCGTCGCCGCGTCAGCGTCGCGATCCGGGGCGCCCGCAGCCCATCTATGTTGCGGCCATTCAATATCATGGGCAGTATTGTACGGCAGCGAGAACCTACTTCCGCAAGTTCCCAAACAACCCCCGCAAAAGTTGCCGGCTCGTCTCGCGCCCGATCTGGCCGATGACGGAGCTGACCGTTTTCATGGCCTGCTCGCGTTGTTTCTCGGCAGCTCGAGCGGCGCGCTCGGCTTCTTTCTCGGCCGCTTTCTGGGCACGCTCAGCCTCTCTTTCGGCAGCCTTGGCAGCACGCTCTTCTTCCTTGGCCGCGGCTTTCGCGGCCCGATCGGCCTCGGCGGCCTTCTGCTTCTCGAATTCGGCGCGCTCCTTTTCCAGCTGGGCGCGCTCGGCAGCCAGCGCGTCGGCCTCGGCAGCGGCGCTCTTCTCGGCGGCAAGCTTCTCGTAGGCGCTCTCGCGGTCGATGGCCTCGCCGTACTTCTCCACCAGATGCGCCTGGGCCACGCCGATCGCCTCCAGCGTCGCCGCATCGGCAGCGGCCATGCGGCACTCCGGCGGCAGCACGCGCGCCCGTTCCACAATGCTCGGCTGGCCATCCTCATTCAGCAGCGACACGAGCGCCTCGCCGGTGCCCAGTTCCAGCAATGCCTCGGCGGAATCGAAGGCCGGATTCTCGCGGAAGGCCGCCGCTGCCGCGCGCACCGCCTTCTGCTCGGCGGGCGTGTAGGCGCGCAGCCCGTGCTGGATGCGGTTGGAAAGCTGCGCGAGCACTTCGTCGGGAATGTCGGCGGGCGACTGGCTGACGAAGTAGACGCCGACGCCCTTGGAGCGGATGAGCTTCACGGTCTGCACGATTTTGTCGGTCAGCTCCTTGGGCATGTCGTCGAACAACAGATGCGCCTCGTCGAAGAAGAACACGAGCTTAGGTTTGGGAAGGTCGCCGGCCTCGGGCAGAAGCTCGTAGATTTCGCTGAGCATCCACAGCAGAAACATGGCGTACACCTGGGGCGATGCCATGAGTTTCGCGGCGTTCAGGATGTTCACGGTGCCCTGACCCGCATCGTCGGTCACGAGCCAATCCGTGATATCCAGCGCCGGTTCGCCGAAGAAGATGTCGCCGCCCGCATCTTCCAGGGTGAGCAGCGCACGTTGAATGGCGCCAACCGACTGTGACGACACGCGGCCGTAAAGCGTTTCCACCTCGCTGGCGTGCTCGGAGAGATAGCCGAGCATGGCGCGCAGATCCTTCAGATCGATGAGCAGCATGCCGTTATCGTCGGCCATGCGGAAGGCGATGGCCAGCACGCCGCGCTGCACGTCGGTCAGCCCCAGCAGCCGCGCCAACAAGTCGGGCCCCATGTCGGAAATGGTGATGCGAACGGGCACGCCGTCGCCGCCAAGCATATCCCACAGGCGCACGTCGCAACCCCGAGGCTCCCAGCCGTCAGCGCCCAGGGCAGCCGCGCGCTCGCGTACTTTCTCGGTATCGTCGCCAGGCTGGGCCATGCCAGTGACGTCGCCCTTCACGTCAGCCATGAACACAGGCACGCCGGCCTGGGCGAACCCTTCGGCCAGCACCTTCATGGTGACCGTCTTGCCCGTGCCCGAGGCTCCTGCAATGAGCCCATGGCGGTTCGCCTGGTCCAGCAGCAGATAGCAGGGATTCTCCCCCTGCGCCACCTTGATCTTATCGCCTTCGAGCATGGGAACCTCCTAACCGGTCGGGGCAAACGTCGCCTCCATGGTACGGGAACGCCCCCGCCGCCCGACCACCTCACGCCAACCCGTTGGCATACCGTAGGCTTGCCAGCTAGGCGGTCTCGCCAGCGGGGCCACGCCACCAGCGAGCCCACGTCACCAGGCTAGGCCGCCCCGCCGGCATCGTCGCGCAGGGCCGGCGACAAGTAGTAGCCTTCGACGGAGAAGCGCTTCTTGTAAGCGAGAAAGCAGATGATCACAACGGAGAGCGTCGTGGCCGCCGAAATCATGAGCAGCACGACGATCTGGTACTTCGCCGCGATAACAGGATCGGCACCCGCCAGAATCTGGCCGGACATCATGCCGGGAATCTGCACGATGCCCGCCGCCGACAGCTGGGCCAAAAGCGGCGTCATGCCGGCGCCCACCGCCGCCTTGATGGAAGGAAACGCCGCCTCACGCGGAATGGCGCCCAAAGCAACCATCATGTATATCTCGTTCGCACGGGAATCCATGCTAGCAAACAGGCGGTCGGTGGCCACCGCTGCCGCGGCCAGTGTGTTGCCGAGAATCATGCCCGAGATGGGCACGAGCTGCATGGCGTTGTACCACGGATCTGCGTGGATGATGCCTTCCACCACGATGAATGCGATGACCATGGATGACACGGTGATGGAAAGAAAAACGTCGGCCCAAAGCCCCCGCACGACCTTGTTCGTGCGGCCCGTGGCGATCTGCGTCGCCGCGATGCACATGCCCAGCAGCACCAAACACACGAGCCACCACGTCTGATACTTGAAAAGATAGCCCAGAAGCAGACCCATGGCGAGCAGCTGCAGAAACGCCCGCACGGTAGAGACGGCGATGCGGCGGCTCTGCCCGAGCCCCATGCGCCACGACACAATACCCGCCACCAACATGAGCAAGCTTGCGCCCACCAGTTCCACATACCCGATGTTCACCACGCCGCCGGTCATCGGGAGCCCCCCTTCGCAGAGGGCTCGACCGGCTTTCGGTCGGCCGACGAAGACTGCAAGGATGGCGAGCCGCTCCTTGGCGATGCGACTGGGTCGAATGCGGAACCAACAAGAGGGGAAACACCGGAAGGCGCGCTGGGCACCGCTTTCAGCTTCGCAAGCACTTCATCGGCTCGCGAGTCGCATCCTTTTCCAGCGCTTGTAGCGGGTGCGTTGTCGGCCGTGATCTCGTTTTGATGGTAGGTCATCTTCCCATCGGCCAGCGTGAACACCCCGTACGCGTAGCCATCCTCGGCCCGATGGCGGATGCGCAAGCAGGCGGCCCCGCCCGCGAGCATCGCCCGCGTAAGCCGACTGACGGCCACGGCCGACTCCTCATCAAGCGCCGCTTCCACCTCATCGAGCAGCAGCACGGTCGGTCGTGTGGCGAAGGCCCGCAGCAACGCCACCCGAGCAAGCTGGCCGCCCGAGAGCTGAGCCGCCGCGTGATCGAGCGTCACGCCATCAAGCATCGCCAGGGAAAGTATCTCGTTCAGCACGTCGTCATCGGGCTTCGGCGAGCCGGCATTCACCTTCAGCGTCCAGGGAAACAGCAGGTTGTCCCGCACCGTGCCGGGCACCAACGACGCAGCCTGAGGCACCAGGCACACGCGCCGGCGCCATTCCATCGGCTTGAACCGATCAACGGGAATACCCTCGAGCGCCAGCGTGCCGCCCGAGCGCGGCAGCATGAGCGCGCACGCGTTCAACAGAGTGGACTTTCCCGATCCGGAAGGGCCCGTGAGGTTGTACAAGCAGCCCGCCTCCAGCGAGAAACCCACATCCGCAAAGGGCGCGAACGGCTGCCCGTCGCGACGAAACTGCACCCCGATATGTCCTGCCTCGAATAACGCCATGCAAGCATGATACCCGACCCCGCGATCTCCGCAACAAGTGCCCACCGTTTGTGACCCAGCCGCTATGCGAGCGCCTGCACGCGCTCGACCATACGAGGCGATTGCCGTAGTAAGATGGAACCAGAAACGCACGACAAGCGCGAAAGCGACGAAAGCGAGGCGGCATGGTTTACGACGAGAGGGACATTCGGAAGGCGCAGGCGCTGGACATCGCCCAGAAGATGCTGGTGGCAGCGCGGACGGCTCCCAAGGGCAAGGGCGTCGATGTCGTGGAATGCGCCGTGGTGGACGGCGACGATTTGGAAGCGCTCGCCTGCACCATGGAGGCCGTCGGCGAGGAGCGCGGGTTCGCATTCTTCCTGCGCGACGCCAACTGTGTGCGCAAAAGCCTCTGCGTGGCGCTCGTGGGCACGCGCGAAAAAGCCCAGGGGCTCAACTGCGGCCACTGCGGTTTCGCCACCTGCGGCGAGCGCACGCCAGGCGTTCCCTGCGAGGTGAACTCCGTAGACGTGGGCATCGCCCTCGGCGCCGCCGTGTCGCGCGCCCAGGCCTTCGGCGTCGACACCCGCATCATGTTCTCCGCCGGCCTAGCCGCTCAACAGCTGGACCTGCTCGGCGAAGGCGTGGGGCAGGTGTACGCTATCCCGGTAAGCATCAGCTCCAAAAGCCCGTTCTTCGACCGCGGGTAGGTCAGCTGCGGTCGCATCCGCTCCAGCATGTTCCAGAAATCGCGCCATAATCGCGCCAATCGCGCCATAATCGCGCCAATCGCGCCATAATCGCGCCAATCGCGCCATAATCGCGCCATAATCGCGCCATGGCACGATTCCGAAGGGGTGGTCACCGTGAACGCGCATCAACTGCGAGACATTATCGAAGAGGGCGAGAACGACCGCATCGAATTCAAGCGTTGCGGCAACCAACCTGAAAAGGATCTCTTCGAAACCATCTGCGCGTTCGCCAACACGTTCGGCGGCACTATCCTGCTCGGCGTAGAGGACGACGGCTCTCTCACGGGCATCGATCCAGCCCAGGTGCTTCCCGTCACAAGAAACGTCCTCAATGTCGTCAACAACTCCAACGCCTTCGACGTGCCCGTCTCCATGGAATTCGAGCATATCGAGATCGGTGACCGCCAAATCATCAAGATCGACGTTCCCAACAGCCCGCAGATGCACAGCTACAAGGGCAAAGTATACGAGCGACGCGGGGATGCCGATGTCGTTGTGCGCGGAAGCGCTCCTCTCGCCGAGCTCTGCATCCGCAAGCAGGGAATCTATACCGAACAGCGCATTTTCGAGCATGTATCCCTGAGCGACCTGCGAGAAGACCTCATTGACGAGGCCCGGCGACTCGCTCTCGCGAAGAGAAAAGACCATCCGTGGGGAGCCATGACGAACGCGCAGCTCGTCGAATCGGCCGGGCTCTTCGGCAAAGACTACTCAACGGGAAAGCAGGGCTATAACTTGGCGGCCGTCGTTCTTCTCGGCAAGGACGAGGTTATTCGATCGCTGTGCCCTGCTTACAAAACCGATGCACTTGTGCGCCAGCACGACACGGACCGCCACGACGATCGGCTCGTGGCTACCACCAACCTCATAGACGCCTATGCCCAGATCGCCGGGTTCTGCAGGAAACATCTTCCAGACCGCTTTCTTATGGAAGGAGACTTCGCCCTCAGCCCCCGCGATACCATCGTGCGCGAGCTGGTCGTCAACTGTCTCATTCATCGCGAGTTCACCAGTCCCTTCCCGGCGAAAGTCATCATTGACAATGAGGGCATTCGAACCGAGAACGCCAGCCGAGCTTCTTTCGAAGGACCCTTGGAGCCTGACACCTTCAGCCCCCTCCCGAAGAACCCTCTCATCGCTTCGTTCTTCGTGCACATCGGTCTGGCCGAAGAGCTGGGCAGCGGCACGCGCGAGCTATTCAAGAATTCTCGTCTCTACACGGGCCGCGACCCCGAGTTGGAAGAGGGTCTGATTTTCAGAGCATTCGTACCGACGGTTCCTGCTGCCGAAACGGTGCACAGCCCGCTCGGGCAGCACACCACTCGAGCGGACGAGCCCGACGAGGCTGTCGCCCTTGCCCTGAAATTGGCGGAAAGCGCTGAGGGCGTGCGAACTGCCGACCTGGCTAATACAGGAATTTCCCGGAGAACGGCCCTGCGTATCATAAGCGAGCTCGTTGAGCAGGGTAAGCTCGCTCCGCAAGGCAATGGTCGGAGTCGCGTGTACCGCCGATGCCCCCGATAGAAACGTTCGGAACGCCTGAAAACTCAGCCACAGCGGCTGGCATGTCCGCGCAAAAATGATTAGAGAGGTCATCATGACAGACCACGCACTCGCAAGTTTCGAAGCGAAGGACGGCACAGGCCGGTGGGAGGTTTTCACCTGGGGCATTATCGCCAACGGCCAGCGCTACCACTTCACGAAGCAGTCCCATATCGTGTGCGCCGGCCTGCCGGGACGCACTGAGAAGCACGTCTACCAGACCGAGGAAGACGATGGCTTCGGCTTGTGGGCGGCGCTTGCCGTCTACCAGGAGACCGGAAGCCTTGCCGACGCCGGCCTCGCTGCCTGGGCGTTGGGCGGTCCGAGCATCGAGACCCACATCGACACGCGGGAGATCCCCGGCAACGTGACGCTCTCCATCGGACACTTGCGCCGCGGCCGCGACGCCAACCTCTCCCTGCGCTACCGCGAGGACGGCCGCTGGGTTCAAGTCGGTGCCATCCAACACTTCGCCGACATCACCCTTGCCGCCATCACGGCCTACCGCGCAGGCGCGCTGTAACGGCGCTGACGCTCAGGATTTCTGAATCCCTACAAAATGCAGTATGAAGAATCGCAAAAGTGCATAAATTAGCAATTTGAAGATGCTAAAAAGTGCAGCGGGCCGCTTTAACTGCGCCTCAACGACCCCCTAAAGAGCCGGCCGCTCCCCCGTTTCAACATAGCGATCAATGTCGGCAACCATTAGGTCGGGCGACTCTATGTGGTAGAGAAAGTAATTGTCCAGCACATATTGCGAGAGTCCTTTTTCGCGAAAGAGAGCCGCCACCTCCGGACCCGTCAGCCCCTTCGCCTGCCGATAGTACTCGATGGCGAACACGAGAAACCGCATTTCCTTGCTCATGACTGCTCCTCCGGGTCGTCGAAAAAGCCGCGCTCCACTTCCTGCCGGTACAAATCCGCCAGAGCCGCCGAGCTGAGATGCCACAGCCCGCTATCGGGATTGCGCAGCAGCTCATAAAAGTTCGATGCATAGAACTCCTCGATTTGGCAAGGCTCGGTGAAGCCCAGTCGCTCAAACAAGCCGGGAAGCGTCGCCGTGCCGAGCAGCACAGATAACTGCTCCGGAGACTTAGCCATTCGTCCTCACCTCTCCACCGTCCGCGCCGACTCAAAGGTCAGCCTCTCTAACGCCTTATCGTTGCAGAAAAGTATTTGCGTGAAAAGCTCTTTGATCTTTAGCATTTCCAGAGCAGCACGAGCCGTGATCTGCCCTTGCTCGTAAAGCGTTACCGTTGTGAATACGTCATCGTTCGCCACGGGCCCAATGATAATGTCCACTTCGAGTGCTTTATCGCGACCTTGCTTTCGGTTGTGCACGACGAACTCCAGCCACTCTTCATTAGGTTCGGAAAATTCGAGAACGCGTAGCTCGCGCCCGGCTCGCTCCATATCGCATTCGTAGCTATTCAGCGTCGGAGCCCCCTCCATGCCGCGGCGCACAAAGGCCTTGCGAGCGAAATCCTCCGCTTGAGCAAGGTTTGTCGTGGTGTAAAACCCTGTTCCGAAATCCAAGTAGGGAGAACGATTCACAATCCTCGGCTCACTGGCCGTTTGAGTTGAAGCATGGTATAGCCGCATGAAGTTCTCGCCTTTCGGATAACACCTCTTACACTGGCCGAGACGGGTTAAAAAGGACCGCATCCCATGATGGCAGAATAGCACGCCCCAAAGCTTCAACCCACCCGAGAACGTGCCGATTCTCTACGCAGGCAACGCATCGGCTGGAATGCGCATAACGGGGAGCTGTCGAACCTGCTCGTCAAGAAAGAAAGCGGATCTGGAAATCACAGTCCGTGATTTCAAGTGACAGAGGATGGGGCCTTACGCGAACGCCTCCTCCATGCCAATGCAGAATAGATCCATTGACACCATAAGCAATGGCATTATCTTTAGCTATAAAGCCCCCGAACGGCGAGGAATCACCTCTTCCGGTGCTTTCATTTTGCGTTGGCATAGAGCGCTTCCTCAACACAGCAAGGTGATCAGAATGCGATGTCACTCTTAATTATGCAGAAAAGCTTTAGAGCCACCGCCTCAAACTTCAATGCTATTAAAGAAATAGTTGCAGCCTGTATTGGAGTCTGTTCCCCAGAATTGCGAGAAGACGTTCATCTCTTGCGTAGTGCCAGGGCCCAAATAGAAGGAATAAGTCACCACTTCATCGTTGATGGCAAGCGTATGGAAATTCCAGGACTCCGAGTCGAAATACAAAGCTTTATCGAGCTTTTGAGCTAGCGATTGTCCCCCGTCGGGCATCATGCGAGAGAAATGCCAATCTTTGGAAAGGATAAAGTTGAAAATGGTTGAGTCAATTCCGCCCGATCGAATCTCACGCCCGATTGCGCTGTAACCAGAAGGCGCAATGCTGAAGAGATGAACTGCGTTGTCGTAGCCGATAGCAGTACTCAGCTTATCGATTATCTTTGAATGAGCCCGATCGCGGGACATGCGACTTTCTGCAATATACAAATAGTGATCAGAGGAGGGGTCGCTGAAAGATCTTCCGGTCGACATTTCTCCGCCAGCCAAAAGAGCTAGCCCGGGGTACTTTGCGGCCGGCGTCTCCTCAATCCAGCTATCCTTAACCCGAAAACGCGCTTGACCACCAGGCTTTATGCTTTCCCAATGCCAGCCGGGCGTCGTCTTAAAGTCCCATCTTCCCATGCTATCTCCTAATATCAAAGCGTCAAATCTTTTGATCGCAAATCCTTCTTAATTCAAAGAGGCGCACTCCTTTGTTGCAAGGTCGGCAAAAAAGGCCTGCGCCTCATGGCTCCCCGCATTTACCAAGACGCCCTCTCCAAATACTGGATGGGTCAGGGGATCGCCCGAATGAAGGCTTCCGTCTTCGTTCGAAAACCACGTCTTAAGCAAATCAGAATAAGGCATGTATTGAGTCGTCGCGCCATCGAAATCCGTACGAGACAAAGGAGTCGTTGACGCCAGTTCTATTTTATTAGGAACAAAGATCAATCCCTGTTTATTAAATGCTGTAAATATTGCACTTTCTAACAAACTTTCGGCGAATAGAATGCCCCATAGAACACCCTTCTCGCGCTTAAACAAATCTAAAGCCAAATCTTCATGCGACACAATCGCTTCTTTCGCAGACCTATAAGCCAATTGCTTAATCACCCCTGCATACTGTTGCGCATACGCCAAGATTGCTTGCCCATCCGCGCCGAAAGGTATATCCACTCTTTCGCGGAAGGCTTTTCTATAGGAGACGAATGAAGATATCTCCATGCTCTTGCTTGCTTCTGGTGGCAGCAAAATCGTCTGTCCAAGCAATGGCATTAACGCAAAAAGCTGCTCCCCGGAATTTGAGTATAGACAACCAACATCCTCAAAGTTTTGTGCGAAATTTCGTAGGCCGCCTCTTTCCATTATGGAGGAAATTATAGAGCACACATTCCATGCTTCGGCAATCCTAAACAATAACTCTTGGTTCGCCTCTTCACTTGCGGTATACAAAATAGCTCCTTCTAGCCAAGAATCAATAAGTGGAGAATAGCTGACGCACTGACGCCTCATTGCCCAATGGAGCTATTTCTTGTCATGCAAGGATCATCTCTTATAATTCCCCTCATGCGAAACGCGGCAACACATACTTCATCCCCCGGTTATGCAGCCTTTATTAGCTATCGGCATTTGCCTCGGGACGCGGAGGTGGCTTGTGAGGTGCAGCGGGCGATTGAGGAATACCGGCTACCACGGCATGTTGCGCAGGCGCACCAAGCCTTTCGTCCCCCTAAACTCGGCAAATGCTTTCGCGACGAGGACGAGCTTGCGGCTTCGCACTCGCTGCCCGACAGCATTCGGGAGGCATTGGCGGCTTCGCGCGCACTAATTGTCATTTGCTCGCCGGAAACGCAGGAAAGCCCCTGGGTGCGACGAGAAATCGAGATGTTCGAGCAGCTCCACGGGCGCGAGCGCATCATTTGCGTGCTGGCCGCAGGCAGTCCCGAGGAAAGCATTCCGCCCATTCTGAAGACGCGCCTGATACCCGACGCCAGCGGCGTTTTGCGGGAAATGCCGGCCGAGCCCCTCGCCGCCGATCTGCGTCCGGAGGCTAAGGCCAAGCGCAAGGCCGAACTGCTGCGCATCATCGCCGCCGTCGCCGGCTGCAGCTACGACGATCTCCGCCAACGCGAGCGAGCCCGCAAGCGCAAGCGCATTGCCCTCGCGTCCGTGGCAGCGGCCCTCACCATCGCCGCCGTCGGCGTCTTCGCCTTCCAATTTCACCAAACCAGCGAGGCGGCGCTCATCGCGGAATCGAAGAGCCTCGCCGCCCAGGCGCTCGACCAGTACGCCCAGGGGGAGACCGCGCAGGCCATCGAGACTGCGCTTCAAGCCCTCCCCTCTTCCGAGAGCGACACTAGCCGGCCGCTCGTTCCCGAAGCCCAAGCCGCCCTCGAAAAGATTCTAGCGCTCAATCCCGATCCGGAGCAGCCCTGGACGCCGTTCTATCTGTTCGAAACGGACGGGGAAATCGTAGATGTCACCTACAGCCAGGAAGGTACCTGGGCCGCCGTCCTCGACGCCACAGGAACCGTGTCCCTCTACAACGCCGACAACGGAACGCTTACGGGCACGGCAACACCCCACGTCTTTGAGCTGAGGGATGACACAGTTCCTGCGAGAGACTGGTTTATCAAGGCCATATCCCCTTCGTGCCTCGTTATGGGCAATGTAACGGGGCCAGGCGGCGTTGTGGTCATTGATCCCCTCACTAATGAAGTCCTCTTGGATCTGGATGACATCTACCCGCTTACGGCAATACCGCTCGAGAACGAGACGGGCTCCTCCGACTTCGGGCTGCTCACGTATGGCACTCGTTCCATAGCGGCTTTTCTCGTTGACGCGCAAGCGAAGAATCTCCTCGCAGGCGCCGAGATGCCCGTCGACCAGTTCCCGCGTATGGCGAACCTCGACACCTTCTGCATTCAGAAAGCGCCTGCAAGGGCCTATTATGCGCTCGATACGGCGCTCGTCACCTTCAATCTCGCCGATGAAACCGCACGCCAAGACACCGTTTCCGATGCCACGATCCAATCGGTGCACTGCAAAGACGACCTCGTCGCCTTTGCAGCGGCAAATATCGAGAACAGCAGCGACGGCATCAACAACTACCCCTTCTCCATCACCGTCGCCAGAAACACGGGCGACGGCTTCGAGACCCTTTGGACCTACGAGGACACCTTCGCTGTCACCGTCAGCACTAGGAACGATACCCCGCAGCCCTTCGCTAGCGTCCCGAAAATAGTCGACATTCTCCACTGCGGAGAAGATCTGGTCCTTGCCGCGGCCGGGAAGAAGCTCTACGCCTTCAGCCTTACAACAGGCGAGGTCGTCTACGAGCAGGAATTCGCCGCCTCCATCGTCGCAGCCCAACCCTGCTTCGTCGAAGAAGACCGCTACGCCATCTCGCTGGCCCTTAGCGATGCCACGCTCAACGTGATCAGTCCGTTGTTCGACGTCACAACCAGCACCGATTCCAGCACGACCGCAGTTCCGTTTACCCTCAATGGCGCATGGCTGGGTGCGGACAATTACGGCAATCTTGTAGCCTACCTGCACACCGCCGACCGGCTGAACCGCATCTACTGTTATCTGTTCCGGCCTTTCTGCGACAGCACCGTTGCCGAGGAGTTCACCCTCGACGAGCTTCTGGCCTATGCGCGCCAGGCCGTCGGCCAATCGTAGCGCATGCCCCTTCATTGCCCAATGTCGGTGCTTACGGCAGGTATGATAGGCACGTTATCATGCGGAATGCGCCATAGCGCACGCGGAAAGAAGGGAGGGATTGGCCAACCAATGACGAAAGTCAGACAGCGCGCGTCCCTTCCCGTTGACGCCGTCAAGCTCGCGCTTGAGCGGGAGCACCAAAAGCGTGAGGACATCAAGCCCATCGAGCTTCTGAAAGTGGCCCTGTCCGCCTATCTTGCCTTCACGTTCAACGAGGACGAAGCGAACGCAAAGGCGACGGCCAAGACGCCTCTCGAGTCAACGGACAGCGCCGCCCTTCGCCGCGGAACCCAGGCGGCCGTCGACCGGCTGCTCTTCAACGCTAATTACTGGCGTGCCGCCTACGAATCGCGCGTTTTCGAAGCCTGCGAGCGGCCAGAGAACGCCCGGCAGTGCCTGCAGGCCCTCTCGGTTTGGACGGCGCACACCCTCAAGCTGAACACGCTGTCGCCCAACGAGGCCGTGGCCACCTTCGAGCGCTTCTGCCCGCCTTTCGCCCTGAACCGACGGCGGGGATCCCACGATCGGGATCGCGCGGGAAAAGGCCCTCTTCCCGATTTCAAGCGCGCCATCAGCCAGATCGCCGCAAGCGGAAGCGAGTCCGAAGCCTCCCTTGAGGCACTGCGCGCTCTGCTAGACACCATGGAGGCCGAGGCCGTCGGCTACGAGGGCCTAGGAACTGAAAGCTCCCTCACCGCCCTGTTCGACATCCTGCCCGCCTGGTGCCTGCAGAACCGCATCGAGCTGGTCAGCGGCCCGTGGTGGGACGACTGCGCCGTCATGAGCGCCATCATCGACGCGCTGCACGCCCGCTTCGTCGAGCTCGGCTTCGGAGAGGCGGTCTGCCAGTACTTCCTCGATTCCTGCTACGAGGCGCTGGACGCCTACCACCGCGACCTTTCCAGCGAGCCCTGTGCCTGGAGCGAGCTCTCCGTTCCGGAGCTGATCGCCGTCATCCGCGAAGAGCGCGAGCGCCAGCCCAGCTTCGAAACCGACGGGTACGGCAGCAACCTGCCCGCGTGGCTCATCAGCAAAGAGCAGCTCATCTGGAACATCTGGGTCTGCGCCCTGTACAGCCCGGCGAGCGCGCGGCCGCTGCTGGTCGATTCGCCCGACTTGCTGGCCAGCCAGGGCTACGCCGGCAAGACCGACGTCATCACCGAGCTGGCCCAAACGTCGTTTCTGCGCTACACGACCGACCGCATCGCGTCGCAGACCGACCAGGAGTACGCCTCCTTCGCGAGCCTGCCGCCCGATTTGCGCGACTCCTCCATCGCCTACATCAGCAGCATCCACAGCAAGCTGGAAACGCTCGGCTACGAAGTGCTGCCCGCCGGCAGCTGCTACCCTGAGCGCTGCGTGGCCGCCTTTACCGCGAGCGAGGTGGAATGTCTGGCCATTCTGGAGCACCGTCGCTGGCTGCGCGAGCGGCAGCGCGCCGGCTGGCGCTACGGCACCGCCAAGGACGTGGAGCGCCGGCGCAGCCCCTACATGGTGCCGTGGGAGGAGCTGCCCGACCGCGCCAAGGAGTGGAACCGCTCGGCCGTGCGCAGCATTCCCAGCCTGCTGGCCAGCGTGAACCTGGCCGTGGTGAAGTAGCGGCGCCTTTCCCGCGCAATAGCGCCGTGGTGAAGCAGCAACGGGTCGGTAATGGTTGGCGGCTGCTTCTGGCGCGGCGACGTCGGGGGCTTCTAAGATGGAGGTCGCGCCTGCCCCTGCGGGCGTCCATCGACGAAAGAAGGCTCATCATGATTGAATCGACTCAGGTTCTGCATCAACTGAAAGTGGCGACCAACTACAGCAAGCTGGCCATGCACAAGTGCGGCCCGCGCAGCTTCAAAAGCGGGCAGGGCGCCATGTGTAAGGTGCTCTACAAGTTCGGCGACGGGAAACTGTCGCTGAAGAAGCTGGAGGAGCGTCTCGGCTGGGACGGCCACGAGGTCGTTCGCGTGGCCGAGAAGGCCCAGGAGAACGGCTACGTGCGCTTTGCCACCAGCAAGAAGGGCAAGCTGTCCGTAGCGCTGACCGACAAGGGCACCATGGTCGTCGAGAAGCGCCTGGCCGCCGAGGACCGCGCGGCCGACGAGGTGCTGGAGGGCCTGTCCGACAAGGAACGCGAGTGCCTGCTGAAACTGACCGGCAAGGTGATTGAGAACTGCAAGGCCATGAGCGTCGATTACCGCACCATCGCCGTCAAGAGCTGTCGCGACCGCAAACCCGGCCACCATCACAGCCACGGCTGCTGCCGGCACTAAAACAGAGCGAAAGAGCCGCCGATCGAATGAGCTCGGCGGCTCTTTTATGGTCGCAAGGAAAGTAGGACGACGAAGGCTCTCGTTGACACCGCGGGCGTTACCTGCAAAACCGCTTTCGCCACCCTTCAAAAACTCTGCCGTGACGGGTTGTTGGATGGAGGGGGTCAAAGCTCTCGCGACCCACAACAGTGTTACATATTGCGTAATGATTGATTACTCAGTATTGCGCAGTAGCTACTCAGCAAAGCACGCCTGCCAGTCAATGGCCTCCATGATCGCTACAACCGTCTCGCATGTCCCGGCGAGGGTCATGTCGCCCACGTACGGATACTTGCGGGCGTACGCCGCCCATCGATCCCGCATGACGGCGTCGGAGGCCACCTCGGCCATCACCGCGCGGTAGCTGCCCATCGCGGCAAGCGTGCCGCGCTTCCCGGATGTAGCCGCAAGGGCGTCCCGGAGCACGTCTGGCTCCACCTCCGCCCTCCTTGTGAGCCAGAGCATGCGCAGGTCGTAGTAGTCGCGCGGGCGTGTGTTCGCGATGCCGCGGCTCACGACCGTCTCCAACTTTTCCGCCAGCGTGGTGGGGAGCGGGTAAGCCATTAGCGAGAGTGAGCGGTTGTCGAACATGAGAGGATAGCTGTACTCGACAGCGTCGGGCGTGATCTTGTCGCCCGTGGTCACATCGACGGTGACAGGCGAGCGCATCTTCTCATAACTGGCCAACAGGTGCACGCGTATGCCCGGGTAGTCATCTGTCTCGCGTATGTCCTCCGTGCGGACGAACTCGAACGAGAAGTCGTCATCGGCCTCCACGGCCGCGATCTCGCGGAACGCCCTCTCTGCATTCTCGTGGGTAAGCGGGAAGCCGCGAACCGTCGCGTCGAGGTCCTTGGTGCTCCGCCTGTCAACGCCCATCAGCGAGCTGATGAGCACGCCTCCCTTGACGACAACGCTGTCACGCCAGGGCGAGAGGGATATCCGCTCGAGCAACCGTTCGAGCAGGTAACTCTGCATCACGAGCTGCGGGGGCACCCCTCCTTCCTTGGCGCGATTGCTGATGATGGCCTTGAGCTGCATCGCATTTTTAGTTCTCACAGCAGCACCTCCAGATAGTTGCGTATCTTTTTCTCCACACCAAGCGCCCGCGCGTAGCCCAGCAGCTTCTGGACGTCCTTCTCGCGGCTGCGGACGTACTGCTTCATCGCCGGGTTGACCACCTGCACGTCAACGGCGCGATGCCCCCGGACGATGTCGCAGAGCGTGCGCTCCAGGTCATAGGCGCTCACTTCGTTGCCGTACGGGGTTCTGACCGTCGTAAGCCCCAGGCCGAGCACCTCATCCGCGCACGTGCGCACCTCGATGCCCGCCTCACGCACCTTGGTAGCTCCGTACGAGCGCGGGAAGGTCATCGTAAGCTGAAACGGCACGCGGTCAGCGTAGCCATGGAGGTAGAGAGCAGCTCCATCCGAGAGAATGCCCTTGGGGAAGCGGAGCTGTGCGGCAAGAAATTCGTCCTCCCATGCGTCCGCCATGCGGTAGACGCCACGCTGCACACGCTCAAGCTTGCCCGCCTTCACCATGTCCGAAATTCGCGCACGGGGAATCCCGGCGTCCACAACCTGCGCCGTCGTCACCAGGCCGCTGCTCGATTCCGCCAAGTCAATGATAGCCTGCACCCCCACCACCACCTCCTCCTCCTCATTGTCCGTTTACGCTGAATATTTTCTCATATTCAGTTAATACGGACAACGGAAAAATCGGAAGAACGCACCCGCCTTCCATCCATCCAGTAGGCACCACTATGAGCGTCACGCCATCTATCAAGATTCAGTGGAACTCTCTTCGCTGGCACTGCCCAACCTCTTGCTCAAATTCCAACAGGCGGCTACCGGCCGTAACGCACGAGAACGGGCAATCCTTGAGGTCGCCGCAGAGCTTGAAATCAGTGAACGGACACCACGACACTTGATCCCTCAATTTGCTGATGGCAGGTTGCTCGTCGCTGAAGGCTCAACCACTAATCGTGTCTACTACACGCCAAGCAAGCCCTGAGAAGAACGTCTCCTTGCGCAGTTCGTTCAGGGTCCATCCGCCACCCAAGCTGCACGGGAGGAACCATGGCTACGGCGACAAAGAGCCTACTATCTCTCGATCTCCCATCGTTGTGCAAAGCTCTCAGCGCGCGCAACCCTTTCCTCAGGGCGCATGCGCGTTATAAAACGATCGACATCAACAGCACTTATAGCGCCAGACTTGCGGGCACCTTTATCGCGGAGCATGTCATACATCATCTGAACCGACAGCGTTGGTAAGCTTCGAACTCCTTCTCGGCTTTCTCGATAGCCTGCTTGTGGGAGATGGCTCTATGCCCTTCGAGCAGCGCTCGACGTGAGTTGACGATTTCCCGATCAAGCTCTTCAACCCATTCAGCCATGGTCATCGCTCGCTCTTCTAGAGCCTGCAATTCGGCATAATCGAGAAAACGAGCGACCAGCAGATTGAGCGTTTGCAACTCTTTTTCGGTGAGATAGTTTTTCGCAATGCATACGTCAGCTTTAGTGAGGTAGTCGCCATCGAACGTCGTCATACCCACAAGCGGCTTGTCGCGGTCGACGCGGTCGTAGATGACCTCAGCCGCCGTGTGCTCGTGAACAGCGTAATGAAGTTTGTTCTGCATGGTAGCGAAGAACGTGCGCATCATAGAGGATTTCGGATCATAGTCGATGGCCGTCGCATAAATGTCCGTTACCTGCTGATAGAGGTTGCGTTCGCTAGAACGAATATCGCGAACCCGCTGCAGCAGCTCGCGGAAATAGCGGCTGCGACCGTCCTTGAGCCGGCGATCATCGAGCGCGAAACCTTTGACAGCGTACTCCTTGAGAACGCACGTAGCCCATTGCCGAAAACGAACGCCCTGCTGGGACTTCACGCGATAACCTACAGAGATGATGACATCGAGGTTGTAGTGCTCGACCAGACGCTCAACCTCGCGCCCTCCCTCGACTTGAACTGTTGCAAAATTTGCAACAGTTGAGCATTCTTCGAGTTCTCCCTCATCGAAAACATTTTGGATGTGCCGAGAGATCGTCGACTTATCGCGTCCAAAAAGGCATCCCCAAGAACGTCTTCCCCAAGCCCATCGCACTTCTCATGCTAAACAAAAAAGCCGCCGAGCGAACTCAGCGGCTGACAATTCTTGGTCGCGGGGGGCGGATTTGAACCACCGACCTTCGGGTTATGAGCCCGACGAGCTGACCAGACTGCTCCACCCCGCAATGGGTTACCTCAAAGGGCGAGGATATATATTACTCGCCTGAGCGCGAATTGCAAGTCTTCGATCACACTTCGCCTCATTCGGCACAATTCCTGCACATGTTTGCCGTCCCAATAGCCTCCAGCACGATTTGTCGCATCGCACACGGATGATCACTCTGCTCCGTGCTATGATGCCGCCTATGCTTTCCCAGATCAGACAAAACGGATTGCCCTCATGGGCCTACAAGGCGGCGCTGCTTTTGGCGGCCGCCATTTGGGGCATGGGCACGGTGGTCATCAAGTCCACCGTCGACGAGTTCCCGCCCGCTTGGATCGTGGGCGTGCGCTTCACCTTTGCCGGCATCATCCTCGGCATTGCCACGGCGCCGCGCATCTCCCGCGCCTTCGCCCGCAACAAGCGCGGACATCTGCGCGACGGCGCGGTGCTGGGCGTCTTTCTGTTCCTCTCCTACTGGTTCAACTCCACGGGACTCACCGACACCACCGCCTCCAACAGCTCGTTTCTCACCACGCTCTACTGCGTGATCATCCCCTTCCTCGGATGGATCATCATCCAGAAGCGACCGACCCGCTACAACATTGCGGCGGCTATCCTGTGCGTCACCGGCGTGGGTTGCGTGGCCTATGCCGGCATCGGCGAGTTCTCGCTGCGCTTCGGCGACTTCATCACGCTGGCCTCGGCTCTCTGGCTGAGCTTCCACGTGCTGTACACGGCGAAGTACGCGCCGGGACGCTCTATGATGCTGCTCACGGTCATTCAGTTCATCGTGGCGGGCCTGCTGGGACTCATCACCGGGCTTATCACCGAGCCCATGCCTGACTTCAGCCAGTTGGGCGCCGACACTTGGATGAGCCTCATCTACATCACCGTGTTTGCCTCTTGTGTGGCCCTAGGATTGCAAAACGCCGCTGTGGCCCGCGTTGATCCGGCCCAGGCGGCGCTGTTCCTTGCCACCGAATCGGTGTTCGGCGTGACGTTCTCCATCCTGCTCTTGGGCGAGGCGCCGGCGATTTCCGCCTACCTGGGATTTGCCCTCATCTTCGTCGGCATCGTCGTCAGCGAGTATTTGCCCCTGCGAGCCGAAAAGATCGCGGCCCAGAAGGCAAAACGGCCGCCGAAACGGCCGTCCTCGATTGCAAGCGGGCCGAAACCCAAGCAACCGACCTCGAAGAGGCCGACGCGTTCATGCGCTAGTTACTCGCGGCCGTCCCAGCAGTAGGTGCAGATTTTCTCCGGATCGATGCCGATGGCCTCTATCATGCCCTGGAGGCTCTGGTAGCTCAGCGAATCGAAGCCCATGTCCTCGCAGATGGTCTTCAGCAGGCACTGGCCGCGCTCGGTGCGGGCGTCGGCGTACTCGGACAGGTGCGCCACGCCCTCCTCGCCTTCCAGCTGGTCGACCACCCGGCGTGCGATGAGATCCATGTCCGACTTGCTAGACGAGAAGCTCAGATACTTGCAGCTGTACATGATGGGCGGGCACGCGCTGCGCATGTGTACCTCAGCGGCACCGGAGTCGTACAGAAAGTTCACCGTCTCGCGCAGCTGAGTGCCGCGCACGATGGAGTCATCCACGAACAGCAGCTTCTTGTCGCGAATGAGCTCGGGCACCGGTACCTGCTTCATGTTGGCGATCTTGTTGCGTAGATCCTGGTTCGCCGGCATGAACGAGCGCGGCCAGGTGGGCGTGTACTTGATGAACGGGCGCCCGAAGGGCATCTTGCTCTCAGTCGAATAGCCGATGGCATGGGGAATGCCAGAATCGGGCACGCCGGCCACGAAGTCCACCTCGGGGCACGCGCCGCGCGCCGCCTCGTCGCGGGCCATGATGGCGCCATTGCGGTAGCGCATCACTTCCACGTTCACGCCCTCGTAATTGGAGTTCGGGTACCCGTAGTACACCCACATGAACGCACACATCTTCATCTCGTCGCGAGCCGGCGCCAAAACCTCGATGGCATCGGGCGCAAGCCGCACGATCTCCGCCGGGCCCAACTCGTACTCATCGTGATAGCCCAGCTTGTGGTAGGCAAAGCTCTCGAAGGCGACGCAGTGGCCGTCATCGTCGGCGCCCACGAGCACGGGCAAGCGGCCCATGAAATCGCGGGCCGCAATGATGTCGCCATCCTCGGTCATAATGAGCAACGTGAGCGATCCGTCGATCTTCGATTGGGCATACTGGATGCCGGCGACCAGGTCGTCCTTCTGGTTGATGAGCGCTGCCACCAGCTCGGTTGAGTTCACCGCGCCAGAGCTGAGCGCCATAAACTGCGCATCGTGGTCTTCGAAGTACTCTTCCACCAAGGCCTCGGCGTTATTGATGGCTCCGATGGTCGTGATAGCGAACGTGCCCAGATGCGAGCGCACGAGCAGCGGCTGCGGGTCGGCATCCGAGATGCATCCGATGGCGCTCGTGCCATGAAAGCGCACGATGTCGTCCTCGAATTTCGTGCGGAACGGCGTGTTCTCGATAGAGTGAATCTGACGCTGGTAGCCATCCTCGTGGTCAAGCACAATCATGCCCGCCCGACGCGTGCCGAGATGCGAGTGGTAATCGACGCCGAAGAAAACGTCCATCACCACATCGCGCTTGGAAACCGCTCCGAAAAAGCCGCCCATGAAATCCTCCGTCTTAGTGTTTCAACGATAGGTCAAAGTATAAATGGTGCACCTGAACGATTGTTGCCTTGCGGTTAATTGGCTCAAAATTCACGATTTTAGGGACAAGGCCTGCCAGATGAGCCAGGTGCGTCCGCGCCTACTCGATGACATAGCGATGCTGCCGAACGGCGGCCACCGCCGCGATGTTCAGCGAGCAGCCGATGCCCGCCTCATGGCCCGGGGCGTTCAGCGTAATGATGCCGTCGGGAGCCGTGTAGGCAGGCACCGTGAGGTCGGCGTCGAAGTAACGCGCCGTGGCACCCAGATCGCCGGGGATGACCACTCCGGGCAGCGTTTGGAAAGCCGCGTGGGCAAAGCGCGAGACGCCGGTGTCGTACATGCCGCTCATGCACACCTCGCGTCCTTCAGCCAGCGCCCGGTGCACGAAGGCGAGCGAGCGCTCGATGCCGCCGAACTTCCCGATCTTCACCATGGCGCAGCGCAGTTCCGGATGATCGAACAGACCGGCGGCCTCTTCGGCGTTCACGAAGGACTCGTCCACGCAGATGGGCATGGCCAGCGTATGCTGAAACGACGCAAGCCGCGTGAACGGATCGCGCAGCGCCCGCTCGCCCCCGGCGGCGGCCAGGTTCAATGGCTCTTCGATCCAGCCGATGTCCAGCTCGTCGTAGGAGCGCAGCTCGGCCAGGTTGTGCAGCCCGAAGCTCTGGTTCGCGTCCAGGGTGATAAGCAGATGCGGGAACGCCCGACGCACCGCGCGCACCGCCGGAAGCCCGCGACCGGGAGCCACCTTCAACTTAATGCGCTGATAGCCCGCGTCCACGCACTCGCGCACTTCGGCCACGGTTTGGGCCGGCGTGCCCAGACCCACCACCGCGCCGCTGTACACCTTGCGCGTCGCCCCGCGTCGATCCCCGGAGTGCGCCAAAGCCACAGCGGCGTCGTCTCCCTCGAGGGCCGCAGCGACCCGGTTCATACGGTCGAACTCCTCGCCGAGCAGCTTCCACAGGGGTTTTTCCGTAACCTTGCCGTACAAGTCCCAGCAGGCCATCTCCAAAGCGCTCACCGCCATGGGGAACGCCTCCGCGCCTTCCAGCGAGAACAGGTCGGCCGCCACCTCGCGCGGGTGCAGGTACGTGCCGGCGATGACCCGGGGCGCCAGCGTCTCGCGCAACACGCGCACGTCGTCGCCGAGGGTCTCGGGCAGATACCAGTCGGTATCGAAGGCCGTGCACTCCCCCAGCCCCACGCGGCCCTTGCGATCGATCACCTCAACAATGACCGTATCGCGGTAAGTCAGCGTCTCCTTCGGCGTTTTGAAGGGCCTCGAAAACGGTAGACGCCCATGGTGGAGCACCACGCGTCGGATGTCGATGTTCTCGCTGAACAGCGCCTCGCAAGCGGCGCGGTCGATCTTGCCAATACCCGAACGGGGCAACTCGTCCACGATGGAGATCTGCTCGGGCACGTACAGCTTCGACAGCCGCTTGGAAAGCGTCTCCCGCAACACCCGGGTGCTGATGAGCGGGGCGTCCGGCGTCAGCTCTACCACCGCTGCCGGGCGCCGGCCCCAGCGCGCGTCGGGCAGGCCGAACACGTAGGCGTCGGCCACGCCGGGAATGCGCACCAGGGCATCGACGATCTCGGCCGGGTACACGTTCTCACCGCCGGAAATGAACATGTCGCCGGTGCGCTCGCGCACGTAAAGGCAGCCGTCGTGCAGCGCCGCCGTATCGCCCGTGAGGAAGAAACCGTCCACGGTGAAGGGCGCCCGAGCGTTGGCGTAGCCGCCGAACACCCCCGGCCCGCGCAGGGCCAAACGGCCGAAGCCGGCTGCGTCCGGTTCCACAATACGGGCCGAATAACCTGGCAGAAGCCGCATACCTCCCGTGAACTGGGGCGTGATCAGCGTGTTCGCCACTTGGCTCGACGTCTCGGTCATGCCGTAGCTGGCATACACGCGCCCGCCGGCCTCCAGAGCCCGGGCCACGGTCTTCGCGTTCAGCGGGCCGCCGCCGAGCAGCACGCACTCGTACTGGGCCAGCGCGCTCGGCCGCGCATTCAGCATGTCCTGCAGCATCTTGTCCACCACCGAGATGTGGGTGGCGTGCATCACCTCGGCGTCACGCAGCACCGCCGCCGCGTCGAAGCGCTCGTAAATACGCAGAGGCCAGCGGCTGCAGACGCTGCGCACGAGCACCTGAAAACCGCCCACGTGGAAAAACGGCAGCACCGCTTGCCACAGGCCGCGCCCCCGAACGCGCCCGGAAAGCACCCGGTTCGACGCCTTCGACGCCTCCACGAGGTTGCCCCAGGTGAGCTCGGCCGCCTTGGGCTTGCCCGTCGTGCCGGAGGTGAACATGATGAGGGCCCGATGGCCGGAATCGAAGACACGGGCGGCTCGTTCGGCGAAGTGGATGGCATCCTCGACTGAGCCGCCGAGGGAGTCGTCCACCCGTCCCGCCCGCTCGTTGCGCAGAAGCGAGTTGCACACCGCCTCGAAGAGCTTGGGCTCGCCGGCCGCATCTACCGTGTAGGCTACGCGCAATCCCGCCCGCTCCAGTTCCAGCACGCGCGTGAGCTTCTCGGCATCGGTCAGCCGATGGTTCAACGCCACCAGGGCGAATCCCCCGTAGGCCGCCGCCAAGGCAAGGAACACGTACATGGGGCCGTTCGGCAGATCCACCGCCACCGCATCGCCTGGGAAGACGCCCTTATCCCGCAGCCGCCGCGCGAGCTGAGAGGCGATGAGCCTCGCCTGGCGATAGGTGTAGGCCGTCTCGTTGCCGCGCCGATCGACCGCCGTGAAGAACACGGCCTCAGGGCGCAACTGCGCGGTGCTTTCGAAGATATCGATCATGAACGGCTCGTGGAACTCCTTGGGCGCGATAAGCTGAACAGGGCACAGGAAGCCCCCCCCCCCCGCCGGCTGCGGCAGGGGGGCGAAGCATCCTACGGAAACTTCGGGAACTGGGTGAAGTCGGGGGCGCGCTTCTCCTTGAAGGCGTCGCGGCCCTCCTTGGCCTCGTCGGTGGTGTAGTACAGAAGTGTGGCGTCGCCGGCCAGCTGCTGCAGACCCGCAAGGCCGTCGGTGGCGGCGTTGAACGATGCCTTCATGAAGCGCAGGGCCGTGGGGGAAAACTGCATCATCTCGGCGGCCCAGGCCATGCACTCGTCTTCCAAATCGTCGAAGGGCACGACCTTGTTCACGAGGCCCATTTCCAACGCCTCGTCGGCCGTGTACTGGCGGCAGAGGTACCAGATCTCGCGAGCCTTTTTCTGACCCACGATGGCGGCCAGATACCCCGCGCCGTAGCCGGCATCGAAAGAGCCCACCTTAGGCCCGGTCTGGCCAAACTTCGCCGTATCGGCCGCAATGGTGGGGTCGCACAGAATAGAGAGCACATGCCCTCCGCCGATGGCGTAGCCGTTCACCATGGCGATGACGGGCTTGGGCACGACGCGGATGAGCCGCTGCAAATCGAGCACGTTCAGGCGCGGGATGTTGTCCTCGCCCACGTACCCCCCGTTGCCGCGCTTCTTCTGGTCGCCGCCGGAGCAGAACGCCTCGTCCTCGTGGCGGCCGCCGTGGTTCACACCGGTCAGCAGAATGACACCTACGGACGCATCGTCGCGCGCCTCGGAGAAAGCGTCGTACATCTCCATCACCGTCAGCGGGGTGAACGCGTTGCGCCGCTCGGGCCGATTAATGGAGATCTTCGCCACCCCATCGCACAACTCATAGCGAATCTCGCGGTACTCTTTACCCACTCTCCAATCATATTTACCCATTAATGCCTACTCCTTATCACACTGGTCGTTCGTAATGTCAGCGAGGTTTCGACTGGTGCCTGCAATTGCCTTGAAGCGCGGCCGAGCGGCCTTCGGGCCGTGAGGGAAAGCGCTGAATGGCAAGGGCAGGTGCCAGTCGGAACCGCAGCGTCGGCCGGTCCGTTCGTCCCGAAGGGCGAACGGAACGCTACATCCCTTCTGTTTCGAAGCGCTTCTTCAGGGCTTCCTGGTGGATGGCGTGCTGCAAGGCCACTTCCTTGGAGATCGTGCCCTCCTTCACCAGGCGATGCAGGCTTTGGTCCATGGTGCGCATGCCGGCGCCGGACGACGAGGCGATGACCGAGTCGATCTGGTGGGTCTTCTCCTCGCGGATGAGGTTGCGGATAGCCGGCGTGGCGGTCATGATCTCGAAGACGGGTACGATACCCCCGTCCACCGTGGGCACGAGCTGCTGGCTCACTACGGCCTGCAGCACGAGCGACAGCTGCATGCGAATCTGACGCTGCTGGTTGGCCGGGAAGGCGTCGATGATGCGATCCACCGTGGAAGAGGCCCCGGTGGTGTGCAGCGTGGAGAACAGAAGCTGGGCCATCTCGGCGGCGGTCATGGCCGTACCGATGGTCTCCTGGTCGCGCATCTCGCCGAGCAAGATGACGTCCGGCGCCTCGCGCATCGCGCTACGCAGCGCCTCGGCGTAGGTGGCGACATCGGAGGGAATCTCGCGCTGGGTGACGATGCAGCCCTCGTGGCGATGCACGTACTCGATGGGGTCTTCCATGGTGATGATGTGCCCCGTGCGCGCCTTGTTCAGCTTGTCGATGATGCAGGCCAGCGTCGTGGACTTGCCGGCGCCCGCAGGACCGGTGACCAGCACGAGGCCCTTCTGGAAGTCGGCGCAGGCCATGACGTCGTCGGGGATGTGGTAGTCGGCGGGATTCGGCAGCGTGAAGGGGATGACGCGAATGACGGCACCCAAAGACCCGCGCTGGCGGAACACATTCACGCGGAAGCGCCCCATGCCCGGCACGGCGAAGGAGAAGTCGTCGTCATGGTTGTGGCCGTCCATGAAGATCTGCTCGTTGCGGCCGGACAGCTCGTAGATGGCGTCCACCAGCTCCTTGGTGTCGGCGGGCATGAGCGGTGCCATGTCCATGCGCACCTGACGGCCGTCGGCGGTGTAGGTCAGCGGCAGGCCCGCGACGATGAAGACATCCGAGGCCTTCTTGTCGATCATTTCCTGCAGCAGTGCCTTCAGTTCCATAGAAGCTCTCCTTATCTTTCTAGCCGAGCCACAGGTTCTCGCCTGTGCCGTCGTCGGTCCATTCCGTTGTGACTTTCCATTGTTCAATGGTGTAGGTATCGTTTTGAATCCGCAGCACGATGGCCAGCGTGCGTCCGCTTTCCATCGAGAACGTGGCCGAGATGAGCTCGCCGTCGCGAACGGCCGAGTCGCTGTAACGCTGCAGAACATCCTCCAACGTACCTTCGGCTAAAGCAGCGTCAATGTCGGCGACGAACTGCTGGCCGACGGATTCCAGCTGGTACGTTTCGGTGGTGGTTGCGGCTTGGCGCTCGGTGGTGGAAAGCTCCGCCAGCGACGTGGTGACGGAAAGCACCGTGAGCACCGCAAGGCACAGCACAATGATGAGGGTGAACAGGCTGATAGGACCGATGCGCACCGAACCGTGGGGCTTAGCCATGGGACACCTCCCCTTCGGTTGGAGCCGCGTCCGCGCCATCGGCGGCCGGACCGCCGGTCGCGCCCACCACGGGCGGCGCCGCAGGATCATCCAGCACGACCGACCGCGTCGCATCGTCGGCCGCACCGGTAGCCGAACGGGCGGTACGGGCACCGTCGGCGGGCACATAGCGCGACGTCTCCAGCGCGTACACGGGGCTCTCTTCGCACTTCTCGAAGCAAAGACCGCCAGGGGCAAATCCAATGCCTTCCTCGGCTGCCTTGGCCGAGTCATTAAGAACCCGCACCTTCCACACCTCAAGCGTCAGGTAGTGCATCGTCCCGGCTTCGGTGTCCTCGGTGCGAAACGTGCACTCGGTGGACAAGAGGTCGGAGCCGTTCTCTACCTCGTGCGCCGGCTGCGACAACCAGCGATCGGCCATGGGGTCGGCCTCGTAGGCTTCCTTGAAGGCAATCGGATCGGCAGCGAACTCCTCGGCCACGTTCGAGGCCAGCACGAGCCCGTCCATCAGATCGGCGCTCTCGCGACCTATGCGGTCGGCCTCGGCGTTCAGGTTCATGAGCACCGCCAACGAGCCCGTCAGAAACACGAGCAGAAGCAGCGCCTCCACGATGAAGGCGGCGCCGGGCCACACGGCCCGCTCCTTGCGTACGCGTCCGATGCGGTCGTTGTAACGGGCCAGGCGCGCGTCGGCGACATTCGCCTCGGCCCTATGGGCGGCCACAGAAGCGGACGCCATGGAGCGACGACTCTCGGATCCTCCGGCCATCACGCATCACCTCCCGCCGCGCGCAGAGCCACCGACGTCTGTCCGGCATCGGTGACGATGGTCAGCAATCCTCCCCCGTAGGAGAAGTCGAAGACGGACGACCGCACGATGGCCGTGGCCTTCGACGGGTCGTAGGGGGCATCGGCCAGGGCGTACTCCTCCATGATGACGCCGTCGTAGCGGTACAGGCGCGTCTCGTACGCCCCGGAGGGCAGCGTCTCACGCAGCACCAGGGCCGGGCCGTCCAAAAGGCAGCGCGTGTCGCTGGCGCCGGCTGCTTCGGGCAGCCCCAGCTCCTCGCGGCCTTGGGCGACGACCATGTCGACTCCCTCTTCGGTCACCCAAGCGCAGGCCACCGCATCAATCTGGTCGTTGGCCCGCACATCGTTGGCAAGCAGCGTAAGCGAGAGCCGCTGGTTGTCGGCCGCGTCTCCCTCGCGGTTCAGCCCGCGATACACGTCGGTGCCGGCCAGGATGGCCATCAGCAGCGTCGCCACGAACAGCGCGAACAGAAGCCCTGTGAACACGCGCCCGAAATCGCGCTCGCGCTGACGCCGCACACCGCCGGCCCCGTAGGTCTTGCTCGACGAGGCGAGCCGGGTCGCCCCTTTCAGCTTCTCGGTCATCGCGGCACCACCACCACGCTGGGCGGCACGTTGGAGGCGAAGGCCTCATAGGTGACCGCGTAATCCTGGTGGTTCACAATGAGCCCGTAATGCTCTTCCAAATAGCTGAGGCGCGCCGGATAGGCCCCTTCCACCGCCGCGCACTGCATGGCCGCATCCAGCACCGCCGTGCGCACCGAAGCCGCCGATTGGGCCTCGGTCTGGGCGCTCGTCATATCCCAGGCAAACCACAGCAGCACGGCCAGCACCACGGCCGCGATGACGGCAACCACCCGCCGGGTGCGCCGCTGCTGCATCTGGGCTGTCTTCCCGTGAATCATGATGGCTAGCCGATCGATCCCATGATGCCGATGAGCGGCAGCATGACCGAAATGAGCGTGGCCCCCACGGCAATGGTGAGGAAGGCGGCCAGGGCCGGCTCGATGTTGTCGATGGCCGCGTCAATTTGCAGAATGGCGTCGTCGAAGAAGTTGGCCGACAGGCGATCGAGCGCCGCGTCCAGCGAGCCGGAGCGCGTGCCGATGGTGAGCAGGCGCGCGTGAATTTGCTCGAACACCTCGGCTTCGCTGATGGCCTGAGCGAGCGAGCGCGGGCTTTCCGCGTCAATCATCAGCCCGTAGGCGGCCGTGGCCTTCACCTTAAGCCCCTCGTGCTCCACCACCTCGATGGCGCGCCGCATGGCCTCGTCGGTGTTGATACCCGAGGCGGTGTAGGCGGCCAGCGCCGAGGCGAACCGGGACACGGCCAGCTGCTCCATGGCGGGACGGGTGGCCGGGAACTTCTCCATAAGGTGCATCACCGCGATGCGCCCCGCTTCCGAGCGGCAGGCGATGGCGGCGCCCACGGCCACGATGGCGCAGATGAGCGTGATGCCCAGCGCCACCCAACCGATGGCCACCGACACGCCCACGGCCCCCGAGGAGCCGTCGGTGAGCGAGCCGGCCATGGAAACGTACACGTCCTCGAACACCGGCAGGATGATGATGACCGTGAAGGCCAAGATGATGCTCATGATGCACAGAAGCGCCGCCGGATAGCCCACCGACGAGCGAATCTTCGCGAAGAGGCGGTCCTCCTCGTCGTAGTAGACGCCGAGGGAGCGCAGCACTTCCTCCAGGCGGCCCGAGGCCTCGCCCACGCCCACCATGTCCACGGCGTAGCGGGGGAAGGCGCCGGACGCCTTCATGGCGACCGCCAGCGTATCCCCGGCGCACAGGCGCCCGTAAACGCTCTCGCAGGTCGCCTGCAGAGCCACATCCCCAATGTCCTCGGAGAGCATTCCCACGGCCTCGTCAGTCTGGATGCCCGCCGCCAGCATCATGGCAACGCTCTCGCAGAAGAGGCTGATGCCTGCGCTATCGAGTTTTGGTTTGGCCATGGCGTCCCCTGCCTTTCTTCTAGTAGGTGTAACGATCGGTATAGCTCGTGCCGTCGCCGATGGTGCTCGCGGCGCCACTGGCGGCAAAAGTCAAATCTACGCGCGTCCAGCTGTTCGGCTTAATGCTGATCTCGACGCTTATCCATTCTCCGTCAATATATACCATGTTCCAAGCATGGTACACATCATCAGGAGAAACGTAGCCGGTAATCACTTGGCAGGGAATGCCAAGGCTGCGCAGCATGGCCGCCCCCAGCGACGCGTAGTCGAAGCAGATACCCGTCCCCGAGGCCAGCGTTGCGTCCGGGTCGGGCACGTATCCTGTGGCCGAGGCCAACTGGGCGGCCTTGTCGTGGTCGTAGGTGATGTTGTCCACCACCCACTGGTAGATGTTGCGCACGACATCGCCCTGATTGGCAGCGCCCTGGGCCAGCTCGCGCGCCTTCGCCACCACGGCGGAGGATTCGTTGTAGTTCACGAACATATTCGGCACGAGGAAGGGCGCCGTCTCGCTGGAAAGGTTCACGTTCTCGATGACGCTGAACAGCTCCACGTAGTTGTTGCCCGAGGTGTTCTGCATAACGCGGAAGGTGTAGGGGCCATCGCCCATGTTGATGGGCACGATGATGGGCGTCCCGTCGCCGGGCAAGTCGTAGTTGTAGCTCATCTCGCCCTTGACCACCTGGAACTTCAGGCGCGCGTCGCTTCTCGCGGAAGCGCCCACGACGCCCTGGGACAATTGCGAGGTATCGATGGCGCAGTCGTTGCCAGTCTGGGCGGCGCCCTCGTTGAAGGTGACCAGGGCCACCGAGCCGGGCACGGAGTAGGCCGGCCCCGACGTGGTGCTCTCGCCGCCGCCGTCGCCCGAGCCCCCGGGAGCGCCGGAGCCTCCCGAGCCGCCTGAACCGCCCGACGAGCCGCCGCAGGCCGCCAGCAGGGCCGCGCATGCGAGCACCAAGGCCGCGGCGAGGGCGATCGCCGCGCGGCGGTATGTCAGCCTACGTGCCAAGAGGCTACAGCCACTCCTTCAGAGTCTTCACCAGAAGCTCGATCTCCATGGGCTTGGACATATGGGCGTTCATGCCTGCCGCCCGGGCCCGGGCCACATCGTCGGCAAAGGCGTCGGCGGTCAGGGCCACGATGGGAATCTCGCCCAAGTCGGAACGAGCATCGATGGCCTCGCCGTCCGGGCCCTGGCCTTCCGCGGTCGCGCGGATGGCCTTGGCGGCCTCGTAGCCGTTCATCACCGGCATCTGGATGTCCATGAACACCAGGTCATAGTGGCCCGGCTCGGCATCGAGCAGCTTCTCCACGGCAATGCGCCCGTTCTCGGCGTGATCGACCTCAAGCCCCGTCATGCCCATGATGTCCATGGCGATGGCGGCGGCGATGGAGTTGTCCTCGGTCAGCAGCACGCGGTGCCCGCTGAAGTCGCTCTGCTGCAGCACCTCGTACTCGCTGGCCGGCTCGCCCTCTTCCTCGTCAGAGGCGAGCAGACCCTTCATCACATGCACGAGGCGGCTTTTGAATAGCGGCTTGGCGATGAAGGCATCCACGCCTACCGAGCGCGCCTCCTGCTCCACGGCCGTCCAGTCGTAGGCCGACAGGATAATGATGGGCATGTCGTCGGAGACAATCTCGCGAATCTCACGCGCCGCCTCGATGCCGCTTTTGCCCGGCATCTTCCAATCCAGGATGACCGCCACGTAGCTGCGATCGTTCTCGACCGAACGGCGCACCGCATCGACGGCATCATCGCCGGACAACACGTAGTCGGGCTCCATCCCGATGGATTTCAGCACCTCGCACGCGCTTTCGGCGGCGGTCTGCTCGTCGTCGGCCACCAGCACCCGCAAGCCCTCCAAAGGCGTCAGATCCTGATCGTCGCCGTCGCGCAGCTTCATATACACCGTCACGGTGAAGGTAGTGCCCTCGCCGAGCTTGCTCTTCACATCGATGGTGCCGTTCATGAGGTTCACCACCGAACGCACGATGGACATGCCCAAACCGGTGCCCTCCACCTTGGTCACGCGCGAATCGTTGGCGCGCGTGAACGGCTCGAACACCTTCTGAACGAACTCCTCGGACATGCCGCAGCCAGTGTCGGAGAAGGTGAACTCGTAGCAGCCCGAGCCCTTCACGCGGCTCGGCAGCTCCTTGATGCGCAGGCTCACCGTGCCGCCTTCCGGCGTGAACTTCACGGAGTTGCCCATGATGTTCACGAACACCTGCTGCAGGCGCATGGGGTCGCCCACCACGTGCTCGTGCTGGATGTCGGCGATTTCCACCTTCAGGTTCAGCTTCTTGTCGTTGATCTGGGGCGTCATGATGGACATGAGGCTTTCCACCGTCTCGGGCAGATCGAAGTCCTCCTCCGACAGGCCCAAATTCCCGCTCTCGATCTTCGCCATGTCGAGCACCTCGTTGATGAGCCCGAGCAAATGGCGGCTCGAGGTGGTGATCTTAGTGAGGCAGTCCTTCACGCGCTCCGGATCGTCCAGATACATCGACGCGATGGCCGTCAGCCCCATGATGGAGTTCATGGGCGTGCGGATGTCGTGGCTCATGGAATTCAGGAAGTCGGTCTTCGCGCGGCTGGCGCGCTCGGCCTCGCGGAAGGCGTCCTCCAGCGCGTTGCGGTTCGCGATCTCGCGCTCCTTCACGTCGGTGACGTCCTGCACCGACAAAAGCACGCTCGTCACCACGCCGCTTCCATCGCGCTGCAGCGGCAGCATGGAGGCCTGGCTCCAGCGAACCTCGCCGGTTTCCTGATCCCGCAGGCGATACTCGAAGTGCAGGTAGGGCACGTCCTCGGTGAGCCGCTCGCGGATGGCCTCCGGCTTCAGCTCCTCCTTCATGCGCTCCGCCTCGTCGTCATCGCAGAAGCGGGTCTGCCAATAGTAGCGGAACATGTGGTACTCGCCGTTGCGGGGCAAATCGTCCTTGATGCCCTCGTCCTTCAAGTATTCGTAGGTGTTGTTGGCCAGATCGATCACCGCGAAACGGTTGAACAGCACCAGCGACGAGTTCACGATGCTCGTCACGTGCTCGCTCTCGCTTAAGAGCTTGCGGCGCTGGCGCATGGTCTGCACGAGCAAAACGCCCGCCACCAGGGCCAAGGCGCCTCCGACCAAGCCGACCAGCACAAGTCCCGCCGCATTCGCCCGGCTCTGCATGCCGTCGGTGATAGAGCTGGGGAAGGTGCGCATGATCAGCCAGTCGTAGTTCTCGATCGGCATCACGTAAGCGGTGCCCGACCCCGATTCGCCCTTGTAGTTGAAGGTGACCGACACGCCGCTTTGCAGCGACGACTCCAAATCGTCGCGGGAGATATTGCCCGACGAGCCCTCCTCGAAGTAGAGGTCGACGGCACTCTTCACGCCACTGCTGTAGGTAGTGGACGAGTGCGCCATCACATCGCCGTCGCGCTCGAGCAAGTAGGTGTTGGTCTGCTCGCCGAAGATATAGGTGCGCAGGAACTTCTCCATGGAGTCCTCGCGATAGGCACCGCAAATGACGCCGACCACTTCGCCGTCGAAGTACAGCGGCGTGTAGAAGATGACCGAGAGATCGTTGTAGAACAGCGAGTTGTCGACGGCACAGACGCCCGATTCACCCTCCATGCCCTGCATGAAGTACTCGCGATCGGCGGCATCGGCCTCCTGGCCCGTGTTGTCGATGGTTCGGCCGTCTTCCAGCGAGATCGTGGTGTAATCGAACTTCGTGTAGTTCGCCAACTGCTCGATGCCGGCAGCGCTGATTTCGTCAACGCCCGAAAGCGTGCTCGCGTACATCGAGGACAAAAGCTTGATCTCGGTCTGCGAGTCGGCCATCCACTCGCTGATGCGCCGCGCCGATTGCTCGGTGGAGCCCTGAAGGTACTTGGTGTTCTGCTCGGAGATGCGCTCGTTGTTCATCGTCGTGAACAACGCGAAGGCGGCGATGACTATGGCCAGCGCGATAAGAATCGAGGCTATGCGGCCGTATCTCGTTTTGTTGTCTGTTTCAGTCATTCGCTGTGTTCCTTTCGGGCTTCAGACCCCTTGGTCCGAACCTCGATCTTTCTGGTTGCGCGTGAAGGCCCGCGCGTCGTGCCCGCCATGGCGGCCCGTTGGCGCCAAGCGCCTTATTTCGCTAGATGATGGCGATGGCGTCGACGACCGTGCTGTAGGCGTCGCGCACGGCCGGCATCAGCTCGGGAACCGCTGCAACATTGGCCGGCACGCCGGCGTCATCGAGGCGCAGCGCGTCGGACAGCGCGGCGGCGGCCTCGAACAGGGGCGTGAAGCCCAAGTCGCGGCTCACGCCCTTCAGCGTGTGGGCTCCGCGATAGGCCTCGGGAAGGTCGCCCGCCTCAAGAGCGCTTTCCAACGTCTGCATCGATGTGTCCTGCAAAAAGATCTTCGCGAACTTCTCGATGCGCTCGTCGGTAAGCAAGCGTCCGCGCACGGTTTCCAAATCGCCGCCCATGGCAGCGTAAGCAATCTCCAACGACATCTCGGTCTCCTTTTATCCTTTGGGTGACAGTCTACTGGTCGGACTCGTCTCTGTCGATGCCCGAGAGCGCCGTATGCGCCCCTTCAAGCAACAAATCTCGCTCTTCCTCGTCTAAATCGCTGTAAAACACGTACCCGCTGCGGCCGCCGCGCTTCTTGTGGTATAGCGCCACATCGGCCCGGCGGAACAGCTCATCGTAGTCGCGCACATCGCTGCCGGCAATGGCCACGCCCATGGAAACCGACAGCGGGAAGCCCTCGAAGTCGCCCTCGAGCGACCGATGGATGCGGTCGATCAGCGGACGCGGATCGACGGGGCATTCCATGCACAAGAGGAACTCATCGCCCCCCACACGGGCCACGACGTCCTCGCCGCGCACGCTTTCCTGCAGGCGCTCCGCGAAGTGCTTCAGCACGCGATCGCCGAATTGGTGGCCGTAGGTGTCGTTGGCCTGCTTGAAGAAATCCAGGTCGCACAGCGCCAGCACATGGCGGTCGCGATGACGGTCGCACGCCTCCCCCGAGCCCAAGCGCTCGGCGATGACCTTGCGGGCGAAGGCGCCGTTGACCACTTCCGTCAGCGGATCGTGGTAGGCCTTGAACTGCAGGTCGATCAGCTCGGCCTGGCGATCGTCGATATCGACGAGTTTGCCAATAGAGCCCAGGTAAACCGGATCGGACGGCCCCGACCACAGCGCGCGGGCCAGAACATGGAACCAACGCAGCTCGTCGCCCACGGTGGCTTCCATCTCCATATCGATCACCGGATCATCAATGGTGGTGGCGCGCAAAAGGCGGCTGAGCTTCTGCAGGTTCTCCTGGCCGAACGTCGCACAGAAGGCCTCGTCGTTGTAGGGATCCATGATGATTTCGGGCAGATCGAGCTTGTGGTCGCTCCAGTCGGACAGCACGATCATCGGCGGCTCTTCGGTGAACTCGAACTGCACCTCATTGCTCATGGAAGCGAAGAAGTGGTATTTCATGCGCTCGTAGTCGAGCAGCTCGAGAGTGCGGCTCGAGGCCTCGGCGTCGCCGTTATCCAGCGTCGCCTCGGACAAATGCAGCGAGTCAATCGAAATCTCGCGGCCCGTGATGCCGTGGTTCAGGCGCTTCTCCAGATCGTCCGCCACCGCCTCCAGGCACTCCAAAATCAGCGGGTTGAACGCGCCGCACTCCCCTTCGCGAATCATGCGCAGGGCCTCTTCGTGGCTGAAGGGCGGCTTGTAGACGCGACGGCTCGTCAGGGCGTCGTACACGTCGGCCAAAGCAACCACCTGGGCCGATATGGGAATGTCGTCGCCCGCCAGGCCGTCGGGGTAGCCGCGGCCGTCCCAGCGCTCATGGTGCCAGCGGCAAATATCCCGCGCTACACGCACGAGCTTCTCGTCTTTGTACAGCTCCAGATCGTCCAGCATATCCGAGCCCACAGCGGAGTGCGTCTTCATGATGGCGAACTCTTCGTCGGTGAAGCGGCCCGGCTTGTTCAGTATCTCCTCGGGAATAGCGATCTTGCCGATGTCGTGCAGGCTGGAGGCCATCGTGATGAGCGAGATGTCCTCGGTGGTCAGCGGATACTGATCGGTCAGGCGCATGAGCTGCGTCAAGATCATCTCGGTCATGGCCTGCACATTCAGCACGTGCATGCCGCTTTCGCCGTTGCGGAACTCCACGATGTGCGACAAGATGTACACCATGAGGTTGTTGGACTTCTCGCGCTCGTACACCTGGTCGGCCACCATGCCCATGAGCGTGCGCTGCTTCTGGTACAGCATGAGCGTGTTCATGACGCGGCGGCGGACGATGTTCACGTCGTAGGGGCGGTTGATGAAGTCGGTCACGCCCAGCTCGTAGGCGCGTTCGATATAGGCGGCGTCGGACTCGGCGGACACCATGATGACCGGGATGTCCTTGATCCAGCCGTTTTTGTTCATGACCTCCAGCACGTCGAAGCCGTTCATCTGCGGCATGACGTAGTCGAGCAGCACGAGCGATATGCCCGCGCCCTCTTTCTGCAACGCCGCCACGGCCTGCTTGCCGTCCTCCGCCTCGATGATGCGGTAGGCATCGCCGATCATGTCGGCAAGCAGTGCGCGATTCAGCATCGAGTCATCAACGATGAGGATCGTCTGCTTCTCACTCAAGCTCGTAATGATGGCTCTCGCCCCCTTTCGAATGCGGCGCGCTTAGTAGCGGCTGTCGAAGATGCGCTTGGTCTTCTTTTCGGAACGCGGCAGCTCGCCCATGGGCACGCCCTTCGCCTCCGGCGTGCAGCCGAGCTTCGCCTTGAAGATGAGCGCGAGCTCCTCCTCGCAGCGCGCCAGCGCCTCGCCTTCAAGCGGCGTCTCGAACAGCACGGTGAGCACGTCGTGGCCATCGACGGCCTCGATCATCACCTGGTATTCGGAGCTGGTGCCGTCGGTGGCCTTGATGACCTCCTCCACCTGGGCCGGGAACATGTTGCAGCCCTTCACCTTGAACATGTCGTCGGTGCGCCCGGTGAGCGTGGCGATGCGTGGATGGCGGCTGCCGCAGGCGCAGGTGCCGGGCACGATGCGCGTGAGGTCGTGGGTGCGGTAGCGGATGAGCGGCGCGCCCTGCTTGCGCAGCGTGGTGAGTACCAGCTCGCCTTCCTGGCCGTCGGGCAGCACCTCGCCGGTTTCGGGATCGACGATCTCGATGTAGACGAAGTCGTCCCAGATGTGCATGCCGTCGTGGGCGTCGCAGGAAATGCCGATGCCCGGGCCGTACACCTCGGTGAGGCCGTAAATGTCGTAAATCTCGATGCCCAGCTCGTCCTGAATGCGGTTGCGCATCTTCTCGCCCCAGCGCTCGGAGCCGATGACGCCCTTCTTCAGGTGAATCTTGTCGCGCAGGTTGCGCTTGGTGATCTCCTCGGCGAGAAGCAGCGCGTAGGAGCTGGTGGCGCAGATGACCGTGGACTTCAAATCCTGCATCATCTTCAGCTGCTTCTCGGTGTTGCCCGGCCCCATGGGAATGGCCATGGCGCCCAGGCGCTCGGCGCCCAGCTGGAAACCGATGCCGGCCGTCCACAGGCCGTAGCCCGGGGTGATTTGGATGCGGTCGAGCGGGGTGATGCCCGCCATCTCGTAGCAGCGGGCGAACTGCGTGGCCCAGTCGATGACGTCCTGCTGGGTGTAGGGGATGATAACCGGCGTGCCCGTGGTGCCCGAGGAGCTGTGGATGCGCACGACTTCCTCGTCGGGCACCGCCTGCAACCCCAGCGGATACACCGCGCGCAGGTCATCTTTCTCGGAAAAGGGCAGCTTTTCGAAGTCGGCCTGGGTGCGCACGTCCGCGACATCGATACCTTCGAACTTCTTCGCGTAGAACGGCGACCGCTCCTTAATGGTGGCCAGCTGATTGGCGATAAGCTCAAGCTGCTCTTTCGTCATTTCCATGGGCGCGCATCTCTCCTTCGGACACATTTGTTGCGAGTATGCCCCATTCTAACAAACTGGCAACAACTCGCACTCGTGAATCACGATAATCGCGCAGGGAAAAGGCGAGGTGATGGCTGGAAAGATGACGGATTAACCCATAGATGGCGGATCGAATCGGTAGCCGAATTTGCGGATGGCCTTGATCTCCGCGTCCCAGCCCATCTTTTTCCGTAAACGCGCAACGGCTATATCGACAGCCTTCGACTTCGAAGGGTAATAACCGTGCCATACGCGCTCATAAATATCTTCTCGGCTAAAAGCGCGATGGGGATTCCTCACGAACAGCATGAGCAGATCGTACTCTTTGGGGGAAAGAACCACTTCGCATCCGGCTATGCGCACCTGCCGCGCCGTCGTATCGATCTCCGTCGTGCCCATGCGCAGCGTCTCGCGGAGCGCGCCGCGTTCGAGAAACTTATTGGCGCACGACAGCAGCTCCCGAACCGAAAAAGGCTTGATGATGCAGGCGCTTGCCCCGATTTCCATGCAGTGCAGGCACTCTTTCTCTTGAGAGGCGTCAAGCACCATGATCGTAGGGATATCGAGCGTGCGAATGTACTCGAGTAATTGAATACTGTCGATGCCCGTCAGACCAAGGCCCAGAACGGCAAGATCGAAATCCGCTTCTACAATGGCGTCAACGGCATCAAGCCCGTCACACACCGTGACGCAATAATGGCCCTCGCGCTCGAAGGCGGCTTTCACGACATCAGCCACGCATTGCTCGCCTTCAACAATAACGATGTTCGCCACGACTATCTGCCCCCTCTCCCGTTCGAAGGGGCGGCCGCAAGGACGGTCGGCGCGGTCGGCGCGGTCGCAACAGAGGGGTCAGCGCCCCTTGCGGCGCCTATTGTTTTCTGGGAGCCCCCCCCCCCCGAGCTGTTTTTTGCCCTGAGGATTAAAAGGGCAGCTGCAGCCGGCCGCACCAGCAGCAGTTCTCTTTAATTCCCTCGGAAAACCCATCGGTTCACCTTTCTCATGCTTTACGGTGCGCAAAGCGAAGCGACTCGCCTCGCGCATCGCCGGATCCGCACCATCCGAAGCGAATCCCGTATCGCCCTTTTGCGATGTTACGATTTTACGCGAATCATACGATGCCCGACGGCTGCTTGGCGTCACCCTGCCCTACTTTCCTGCTAAACACGAGAGCTTGTCCTCTCGTAGCTCCATCCGATGATCCTTCCCGCTATTTGGCGTGTCGACCCCTCGCAAGACGGCGCATGCGCCCGAAGGCTACTACCGAAATGCCCGCCCCAAGTGCTGTTGCCACCAAAAGGACGACCACCCACCAACCCTGCGGATCGCCCGTCTGCGGAAGATGGATTAGCGTTTGGAACCAACTGGAACCGCCTCTGCCATTGGCCGCACTCGCGCCATCCGTCGCGGGGAGAATAGCCTGCTTCTCGCGATCGTAACCGCAAACCGAGCACACCTCGTGACGACGCCCATCATCGGCCATCACCTCGCGGAACTCATGAGCCCCCGCAGCCGCCTTGACGTTGCAGACAGTGCACTCGCGCCAGTGCCCCGCCGCATCGGCCTTCCAACCGCCGAACACGTGCCCCACCGACGGGATGGGCGTCGCATATCTCGTTGCGCCGCAATGCTTGCAATGATTCGATTTCAGACCGTCCTCAACGCAGGTAACGGGCTTGTCTACCGTGAAATTCGCCTCCCACTCGTGGGGAAGAACATCGAGCGGCCGTCTTTCAACGGCGTCACACGTAGTGCAGGTGCGCTTTTCGGTTCCTTGCTGAACGCAGGTCGAAGGAGTTTCGACAGCCCAGTCGCCCCAAACATGCTCCTGATACCCCCATGCCGCGTACACCGTTACATCGGCATCGACAAGCTCCACGCTATTAACATAGGCGTGGGAGGCCGCTCCATCGCGAGCCATGCCCTCATCGGCAGAGGTGGGCGCCGCCTCATGATCGAAGATGCCGTCGACACGACTGAGCGTCCAGCCGAGGAACACCACTTCCTTGCCGTTCAGGCCGCTGTGAGTGGGCCGAGCACTGCCGAGAGATACCGTGTCGCCGGCAAGATGAAGCCCCTCATCAACGGGAAGCCCCTTAACTGTACCATTTTCCTGAGCGTTTCCGTCGTAGATGATCTTGTATGACGTTTCGGAGAAATCAGGTACTCCGCTATTGTTGCGGTCCTGTGCCCATACGGCATAGAGAGTAAGGTCTTCCGTTCCCATGATAATTTTGCCCGAGACCAGCGCCTTCTTTGCTTCATCTCGCTGCTCCGCTGTAAAGGCATCTTCGTGCTTAGCCCGACTCCAACCTGCGAAGATTTCTGTGATGCCGTCGGGATTTCTGGGCTGCCGGCTGAAGCCCGTATCCGACGTCAACGGAACCGGCGTGCCCTTCCTGATGTCGGTCTGGCCTGCCGGGGCAGAGCCAACGCCGCCATTCAAATCGTAGGAAAGCGAGTAGGTCTCCAATACGTCGGCGACATTGTTCCTGTTGTCGTCATAGCCCCAAGCGGCATAGACGGTTTTATCGGCATCGTCGAACGCAACGCTCGTTACCAAGGTCGGCTCGTCATCGCTGCGGCTCAGGATCTTGGCGGGCCGCTCCGTCCAACCAAGGAAAGCGATGCTCTTGCCGTCGGCAGAGTGATAGATTGGCGTAGCGGTGCTGAGCGTGACGGTTTCACTCGTCAGATGGATTTCGCTATCGCTGGGCAAGCCTTCGATCGACCCTCCCGACTGCGCGTTGCCGTCATAATTGATCTTGTACTGCGGCTCTTGATAGTCCGCCACGTGGTTGCCGTTGCGGTCGGCAGCCCAAACGGCATACAACGTTCTGTCCGCCGTATCGAAAATGACGCTCGTGCCTGTGATGAGAGCCTGCTTGAGCTCCTCCTTCTGGGCCGCCGTGAAGGCATCCTCGTGTTCCGTGGCGCTCCATCCGACGAAAAGCTCATTGGCGTTGCGACGGAAACCTGCCTCCGTGGTCAGCTTGACTTCACTGCCTTTCGCGATATTGCTCACTTGCGCTGGAGGCGTTCCGCTGCCTCCGTTAAGATCGTAGATGAGAGAGTACGTTTCCAGCGCATCGGCCACGCCATCGTCGTCTTCGTCATAGCCCCAGGCAGCGTAGACTGTCTTGTCAGCAGCTCCAAAGGTGACTTCGGTAACCGTAGCCGGCGCCTCATCGGCACGGCCGAAAATTGAATTCGTTTGCGTTTCGGTCCAACCGATGAAAACCACTTTCTTGCCATCTACATCGCTATGCGTGGGCTTGGCGTCGCTCAAGGTCACCTTGTCGGAGGGGATGTGCGCTCCGCTGATCGTGGGCATCGCGCCAACCGTGTCACCGTCTCTAGCGTTGGCTTCATAGGTCAGCTGATATTCTTCTGTGTAGTCAGCTACTTTGTTCCCGTTGCGATCGGCGGCCCAGACGGCGTAGACGTTGGTATTGCCATCTGCATCGGCGTACTTGCTCGTATCTTTAGCGTCATCCGCAGAAACGTCGGCGCCTGGCTTTGACAGCATCGTCACCTCTGTCACGATGCTGTCTTTCAAGTCATCGTGATCCGCCTTGGTTTTTATCACACGGTCAAGGATCGGCGTAGTGCTCCAGCCGACAAAGATGTTGGTACCGTAAGTAAAGGTATGGTTTTTTACCTCAGCGGCAGCACTCGATGCGTCGTCATCATGCCCCAGGCTTTTACCGGAAACCGCACCGTTGGTGGAGAGCTGTTCCTTTGCCCCTATCACATGATGGTGGGGACAGATGATGTCGGTATAGTCACCATTGTTGCCGTGATAACGGACATGGACGGCATCGTCGTTGTAATCCGGATTGCTGTTACCATTGGCATCCATCGCATAGACGGCATAAAGGTGGACGTCATGATCGGGCATGTCATGCTGATCCGTAGAGATGATCTTGCCGATGGTTTCTTGAGTCGCATCCTCCTGAAGAACGTCCGCGATTTTCTCCAGGCTCCAGCCGACAAAGATCGTCTTCTCTCCCTTGTTCAGACTGCTGGTGCCCGTATAATTTGGCGAAACCTTCTCGCCTTCAACATGCTGCGTGGTTTCCGGAGCACCCGCTCCGGTTCCGCCGTTCAAGTCATAGGTCACCGAGTAGAGCTTCTTCACCTCGGCAGCAAAGGTCTTGTCATCCGCATTGATTACCTGCTCCTTCAACTGGTCAGTGGTATACGTGGTGGCTTCGTCTGTCCAGTTCCCCGTGAATCTCCAGCCACTCGAGGCCGTAACCGTCGGAATGCCCTCCTTCAGCGCATCGTTGTGCCACACCTTGGTTGAAGAGGCGCTCAGCGTTGCGTTTTCTGCACTAAAGGAAACAGTATGGGGTTGCTGAAGACCAATCGCCAGATCGGCGGTGCCTTTGCCTGTTCCTTTTTCAAGCGTCACCGTGGCCGTAGCGGTCGTCTCGTCATCACCCAGACCAAACGCCCCTCCACTTTCTGGTAGAGAAAACTTCAGCGGATTATCGCCGTTGGCATCGCTGCTGCCGGGGTTGGCAACAATCACATGGTAGGTATCTGCCCGCCGGCCCGTGAATTTAAACACACCCGTTTCGGTAATTGTCTCGTGGCTTTCGGTGTCGTCGGCGCCAACTCCATTCTGATGAGGTGCACTTACTTTAATCTTACCGGTATAGAGATCATCCGCGTCTTCCGTATAGACGCCATCGAAGTCTTTATCAATAAAGACCTTCCCTTCAATAACGCCCGTCTGGAACTCAACTTGAATGCGTGACAAGGGGTTGTGCCCCTGATTGAGCGTGCTGCCCACGGAATAGGGAGACACGCCGCAAGGCCCAAAGTTGACCACGCTGCCCACAAGATCGGCGCTGCTGTCAAACTTTGGACTCAGACGCAGGTTAACTTTTAGATCCGCATCCTCCGGAATGCTTTCGGTATCACTCGTAGCCGCGATGCGAATCATTTTCACATCGCCCCAATTGGTAATTTTTTCTGCCGTAACATAGTTATCATTCGTAACAGTACTATAGTGAAAAGAATCTCCAGGGGCTGCGCTTGCATCAACCTTGGTGCTGTACGTTACCTGAATATGATTGCGGACTGCAGATGCACCGCTGAGCGTCGGTTCTCCCGTCAGCATCATGTCAAAGTCAAATGCCTTATCTTGCATATGACTATCCCAGAAATCCCCCTCTTTGGGCACCGGAATAAAGTAATAAAAGGCCTGCGCGTCGTCCTTGGAAAAAACTCGTCCAGTTTCATTCTTGAGGGTAAAAAGCATGTCCACAACATGATCCGCATCTTTGAGATAGACCTTGTCGCCCTTTTCCTCGAAGTTTGAGTAGTCGCCTGCGTCATAGTCTGGTTCCGTGTTTGACTTGTCCAGCATTCTTGCGCCGAAGGTGAAGGTCAAGCCCAGCCGGGCCGCCACCACCGAGAGCTTCGCGCCCTTTGCGTTGACGTTGAAGGTGCTGTACCGCACCCTATCATCCATAACCTGATATTGGGCCAGGGTGCCGTTGTTGGATGTGGAGGTCAGGGATGCGCTCTTGAACCGTACGCAGTCCCGCATATCCAAGGTCATGGCATCGGCGTCCTTGGCGATCTCCATATCAAAGGAAATCCCGATCTGGTACTGCCCCAGCCCGTCGGTGAACCAGCCAACCTTTGCGGGGTTATCCGCGTCCATAAAGGTGATCTTGTACAGCTTATAGCCGGTTTCGGCAGCAGATGTTACCTCCACAAAGCTGTATGAGTCTTTGGCAATCTCGGTCCTTTGGGGACTCGTTACCGTCTCCGTAACCGCGTCGAGGAGGAAAACCTTATCCGCCATTCTTCCAACCTCTTGGTATAGCTTGAGGTTTTTGACCGTGATCTTTTCCGGCAGACGGATATAGATTTCCTGATCCGTTGTAATATTGTTGGAAGAATAAGGATAAGCGGACGAGCTGAGCAGACCGTTGAAGGTAATGGTCTCTCCCGCTGTTGCGGAGGTCTTGCTCAGGATCGGCACCCGCTCCAAGGAATTCTCCTCGTACGCCTGCTCCATGGCCAAGGGGATCTCGCCCCTTGTGTTTGTGACCTTTACGGTATAGTTGCCCGATTTGGCCGTGCTATCACCTGAACCGGTATCGTACATTTTCATGGAAGCAAAGTTGGAATACGTAGCCTCGTCTGCGGTCAGCAGCTTGCCGAAGGTGGTAGCATATCCCGACGTGGGATCCTGATCACGGGAGGACACATAGCCCACGTAGTCCTTCTCATAGCTGCCTACGTTGGCCTTGATCTTGGTGAAATACTCGCCCTTGCCAAGTCCTGCCATCTGGGTGGTAAAGGCGACAAAGCCGCCGCTGCTGATGAGGGTGCCGTTGTACTTTTGTTCGGTTGGGTTCGTTGTCGTCGTGTACCAGACTTCCACAACATTGCCCGTGGTTGCAGGAATCTTCTGGGCGGTGACGCCGATTTTATCATTGTTTCCATAGGTGAATTCCACCGTCTTATTGGCGCTCACGGCGCCGCCCTGGTTGACCACATGGAACTGTCCCAGATAATAGATAATATTGGAATCGCTTGCGTAATTATTATAGATTGGCTGATTGTTGGCTTTTCCATTCACGCTCATGCTCTCTCCTGCTTGAGCAGTGAAGCTGAGCGTAGTGCAGTCGCCATTATAGAGATACCACGTACTGTCATCCTGCCAGGTGATCGTTCCGCCCACTGCGGAGGCATCGCCAGTAGTGGGCGTCTTCCCCTCGTAGCATCCGGGGGCTGTCTTACCGGTGTTGAGAATCGAATCGCTGCCCCACCTGACGGCATTTGTAGTTGTGATGTCACAATCGGACGTCCACTTAAAATAGGGGGTAAAGTAATCCTGCGCATACTCCAGGTACAAGTTTTCCCAGGTCAGTTTAACAGTGTGATTGGCATCGTCTACCGTCTTTGTGAAGTTAAAGCCGTCCTTATAGCTATCGTCACCACCCTTGTGGTTTTCCGGATCCAGCAGGTTGAGCCTGGTAGACTCTCCCGCAGGATCCCAGGTGATATGATCGAGTTTCGCATAAATATTGTTGCCATTTTCTGTGTAGTATGGCAAGGCAATGGTGAGCTCCAGCTTCTTAAAGAACTGGGGCATATCGATGTAGTCCTTGTCCGGGTTTATCCAGATTTGCCGCAGGGCAAAGGGCTGATTCGCCGCCGTGGGTACACCAGTCTTCACGCCAATCCGGGACAGTCTGGGGCCGGTCTGGATCGCTCTGTTGTCACTAGGCGTATCATTGTATTTGCCCGTAATCTTTGGAGTGGCAGAGATTGTCTGATATGTTCGATCGCCTGTGTAGACTTCGATTTTGAGCGAATCCTTAAGCTCCTGCTCCTTTGTTCTGTTCCAGAGAACGGTGTCCGGGGCCAGAACGATATTAAAGCTGTTCTTTTCCGCCGTATTTTTGAGAGAATAGGTGATGGTGCCATTTGTGGGGTGGTAGCCGCCGTAGTTGTTCACACTGTGCAGCTGGTCAATGCTTTCAGGCGTTACGCTCTCCGCCATGTCACCCCGCTCGGGGATGGGGTACTCCACCACGGTCAGCCCGTCGGGCACGGTGATCTCCACCTTTTTATTCGCCAGATTCAACTCGCTTTCCACCTCAATGTGCAGGGTGAATTGCTTGTTGAAGTCGACGGAGAAGGAGCTATCATTTGCCAAATTTTGATCGAGTACACCTTCTACCTTAATCAGGGCAGTCGTAATTCGCATTCCCTCAACCGCTCTCTGACCTCCAGATCGGGCGGCTAGGAGATTGGCACCCCGGCTCGCAATCTCCTTCAGGGCGGCATCGCTCCCACCTTCGGCAGCCACCTGCCAGAGCGCGTCGTCCTCAGCAGGAACAAGGCTGGAAGGCGCGGCGCTCAACGAGGCGGTATCCTGCAGGACGTCCACCACATCGAACCCGTCCGAACCCCCAGTAGCCGCAAGGGCGCTCGACACACCGCAAACACCCGCCAGCAACAAGCCCGCCGCCAGGGCCACCGTCCGATTCCTCAGCTGCTCTTTGCGCCTTTGGCGGCGCTTTTCCATCAAGCTTTCCTTGCCATGATATTCGAAACGAGAAACCATAAGACCGTTCCTTCTCGCACGTATTTCGCTCTCTCAAAAACCCTTCGATTTTATCAAGAACAGATTCGGCATAAGTGGAGGTTAAGCCTGATAAAACACTCATATTGGTTTCAAAACGGACACAAAAATGAATCCCTTTTCCAGGGGCTCGAAAGCCGTCTCATGCCGCGGCCTCTTTCTTGACAAAAAAACTTCCAACGGATAGGCTCGGCCCCAGGTTTGCTACATTGTCTTCCACGAGCAAATTGCAGAGCCCGAGACCAAACCCGCAGGAAGCATATCCAGCGGGCCAGAAAATGCCCGTCTAACAAAAACGGATACTTGGGCTTTTCTCGACCAAAAGACATGGTTTGCTTATTTCAAGGGAGGGGATCGTGCAAATCAATCTGAAGGCCCATAGGGTCAACCGGAAACAGGCAGCGCAGATAGCCCTACTCGATGCCATCATCTGGCTCTGGCTGCATCAAATTAATTACGACAGCCTTTTCACCGTATCCTTTATCGACTCTGTTGCAACGCCCGCCATACCAGGCCCACTCATCGGCATCGCCTTGGTCATAGGCATAGGCCGGGCGCGATGGGATCGCATCCCCAAAGCCATTCGCATCGGCGGCGCCCTTGCGGCCACGTTCACGACCCTCGGCTTGGCCCTAGAGCCCCACATGCCCATCTCCAGTGCCACACTGCATGCGACGCTCATTCTTTCCTTGACCGTGGCTTGCACTTTCGCCGCATTGCTTCGACTGGAGACCTTGGCGAAATGCGATGACTTTTCCACGCTATCGGTGGCGCTGTCCGGCTCGCTGCTGCTTTTCTACCTGTTAAACCTGGGGCTCTTGCTCGTGCCGCGAGCCGTATACGACGCTTGCATCATAGCCGCACCCCTCGTCATGCTCGCAGGCGCAAACAACCCCGCACCAAGTTCCACACGCCTGGGGCCTCTGCCCAAGAAGGTACGCCTGTCCTCGCCTATCGTCGTACCGTGCCTCGTCGGTCTCGCAACCGGTTTGGTGGTGGCACTCGGCACGGTATCCATGGCCACCTCCCCCTCGGAGCTGTTCACTCGCCCCGCACCGCTGTTCCTCATCTCGCAGCTGCTCTTCCTGCTGCTCGGCATTATCACGGCGTTCGGCCTCGATTTGCGGAAGGCCACCTACTTCGCCCTCATTAACCTATGCTGGGGCCTCGGCATTGCGATCGGGCTGATCGGCCGTGAGCATTTCATCCCGCTGCCAGACCCTATTCTCGTTGATCTGTCTTCCTTCGTGTGCCTTCTCACCCTTGTGGGGTTCTTCGCCTTCTCGGGGATATGGGTGAACACTCTGGGACGCGCGGCAAGCATGAGTCGCGAATCGGCCGTAGAGGACGTAGCTCGAAAGGCAGGCCTCACCAAAAGGGAGACCGAAGTGGCGTCCCTTCTCCTAGAGGGACGAAGCCTGCGCATTGTGCAGCAAGAGCTGTTCATCTCGGAGGGCACGGCCCGCACCCACGCGAAGCGCATCTACGCGAAACTCGGCATCCACTCCAAACAGGAGCTTATCGACTACTTCAAGCAGAACCTCCCTCATTAGCAAAAGGAATGCTCCCCATTAAAGCGCCTTCCTTCCGTTGATAAAGGAGGCGGCTTCGCCGAAGCGAAGCCGCCAAAGGGAAGGGTATGGGCTGGCAGCGTAGGGAGGGATCCGCTGCCAGCAGAAGTTGGCTTAAGCCTTGGCGGCCAGGACGTGGTTCACGGCCACCCAGCTCATGACGGCGCCCGAACCCAGGCTGATGCCGCCGTGCACGTACGTTCCACCCGATACGCCGGAGGAGCAGTTGCCCACGGCGTACAGGTGCTCGATGGGCTCGCCGTTCACGTTCACGACCTGAGCGTTCTCGTTAATGGTGAGACCGCCGGCGGTGCCGCAGGTGCCGGGCACATACACGGCGCCGTAGAACGGGCCCGTGGCCAGCGGCGCGAGCACCGGGTTCGCCAGATCGGTTCGGCTACCGGCCATAACGCCGGTGGTGTTGATGTCCAGGTGCTTCTCGCCGCGATGGTACACCGGGTCAACGCCCTTGGCAGCGTTCTCGTTGAAGGTCGCAATCTCGGCAGCGAGGCCAGCCGCGTCGATACCCAGCTTCTCGGCGAGCTCTTCCAGAGTGTCGGCCTTCACGAAATGCGCCGGCACCTCCGACGGGTCGGAAGCTTCTCCGCCGTAGGTCTCGTTGAAGTAGCTGTCCTCGCCATCGCCCACGGCGCCTACCGTGTGGCCGGGAAGCGAGTAGGTAGCCCAGCAGGCAGCATCGCAAATGAAGTAGGCGGGGATGTTCACATGGCCCGGCTCGCCCGTGTCATAGTAGGCGAACGCCTGGTTGAACAGGTCGTAGGGACATCTGATCCCACATCTGAGCAGCCGAGAGCGAACCGCTGGCGTCGGCGGCGCCGAGGCTGCCGCGACCCATGGGAATCCAGCCATCCATGGGCTCGTAGTAATCGCCGAATAGCGGCGAGGCTGCGAACTTCCAGCCCATCTCCTCAGAAATCCAGTCGATGAAGGTGCTGCCGTTATCGATGAACGAGTTGAGCACAGCCTGATCGACGCGACCGTCGGTGGCGTTGGTGAAGTACTTGACCACCTCTTCCTTGCTGTCGGTGATGCCGGCGTCGGTGGCGGCGTAGGTCAGCGGCACAGCCAGGCCGCCGCCCGAGGTAGCGGCAGTGCCGCCCCACATGGTTCCCTTCTCGACAAGGCACACCGATTCGGCGCCCTTGGCCGCGGCGACCAGAGCCGCGAACGCACCGGTGCCCGAGCCGATGACGAGCACGTCTACTTCCTTATCCCAAGCAACATCGGCGCCGGCGCTCGCCTTCGCGCTCGCGCCCTTTTCCGCGCCCGTCGAGGGGGCACAACCCGTCAGTGCAGCAGCACCTCCCAGCGCCAGACCAGAGAGAGCAGCCGTCTTCAAGAAGTCGCGACGACCCATTCCCTTGATTTCTCCCATTACTTCCTCCTTTCGGCGAACCAGCGTCCCTGCCGGTTCGGTTACCCCTGCATCGTAAGGACATTGGCGCCTCGCCGTCAGTCTCACGAAAGCGGCGATATGTCCTAAAGCACTCATCCGAAAGGTATGATTTTAGGGAAAATGGCCGATCAGAACCAAAAATGAGAAACGCAGCGACAGCCTATCCCGTCACTCGCTACTCTGCCGCCAGCTTATAGCCAACGCGCCAGACAGTGAGCAGATATCGCGGCTCGCTGGGATTGTTCTCAATCTTTTCGCGGATCTTGCGCATGAACACCGTGATGGAGTTCTCATCCACCTCCGCCGTCTCGCCCCACAGGTGCTCGTAGATGCGGCGTCGCGTGAACACCTCTCCGGGGCTTTCGGCCAAAAGCGCAAGTATTTCAAATTCCTTAGCCGTCAGAGGAACTGTCTCGCCGTGCAAATGCACTTCGTAGCGATCGAAGAACACTTCCAGATCTCCTATGCGGCACGGTTCGCGGCGCGCCAGCTCGCTGGCATCGGTTGAATTTTTGCGCGCATGTTCGATGTCGCCGCGGTGACGCCGCACGTGAGCGTCGATGCGCAGCAGCAGCTCATCGGCGATGAAGGGCTTGGTCACGTAGTCATCGGCACCGGCCTTGAAACCCGTGCTCTTGTCTACGATGTCGTTTTTCGCCGTGAGAAAGATAACGGGAATGCGACGTCCCTCCTCGCGCATTTGCTGGCAGACGTCGAAGCCATTCATGCCGGGCATCATCACGTCGAGAAGCAACAGATCGGGGTGCTCGTCATCCAACAGCCGAAGCCCCTCTCGCCCGCCAAGAGCCCCGCAGAACTCGTAGCCCGCTTCTTCTACGACGGCTCGAAGACTTTCGTGAATGCCCGGATCGTCGTCGATAAGCATCACTTTGATGGGTCGATTCATGATTGTTCCCCCTTCGGAAGGTCTTCGCCACTAGGCCCGCTACCAGATTTCTCGTCCTTCTCTGCCGTTTCTCGCGAAACCGGGCCAGACACAGGGATGCGCACGACAAAGGAAGCTCCCTGGCCCAGCTCGCTTTCCACGCTCACAGAGCCCCCGTGCATCTCGGCGTACTCGCGCACGATGGCGAGTCCCAATCCCGTACCGTTGTAGCGCCGGGTGGATGAGGAATCCACCTGCACGAACTTCTCGAAGATACGTTCCTGATCTGCGGCATCTATGCCGATGCCGCTATCAGCCACCGTAAGCCATACCTCATCGACAGCGTCTTTTGAGCTGGCAGGGTGGAAAGCGGCCCCAAGATGCACGGTACCCCCGTCAGGCGTAAATTTCACCGCGTTGCCGCACAAATTCTGTAGCACGTGGACGAGCTTGTCGAAATCGCCCTGCACGAGCGGCACGTCCGGAGCCACCTCGTTCGTGAACTCCAAATGCTCCTTAGCCGCCAGGGGCCCTACCGTGGCGCGCACGATGCCCACCACATCGCCGACGTCCACCACTTCCAGACTCAGCTTCACGCGACCGGCATCAAGACGACTCATCTCCAGGATGTCGTTGATCATCAGCATGAGCGCCTGGGAGTTAGCTTCGATGCCCGCCAAGGCCTTAGCCTCGTTCTCGTCAGCTCCTGCACGATGCTTGCTCAGCAGATCGGCAAAGGCCACGATGGAAGTGAGCGGCGTGCGCAGCTCATGGCTCACCATAGAGAGGAAGTCGCTCTTGTACTGATTCTCATCCACCAGCTGAGCGTTGACCGCTTCCAGCTGGCGGCGCTGCTGCTCGAGCACCTCGTTAGCCTGCTGCAGCTGAGCCGTCCGATCAGCCACCTCGTCTTCAAGTCCTGCGTAAACATCAGCAAGCTCGTGGGCCATGTCGTTGAAGGCCGTCGTGAGCGAACTCATTTCTTGGGACGATTCGCTATAGCTGAGACGCACATCAAGATTGCCTTCTGACACCTCGTCCACACCGGAACGAATTTTGCCCAAAGGCCGTGTGACCAAATAGGTCAGCGCCACATACACCACGACCAAGCACACCGCCAGCATGACGGCGAAGAACAGGACATCTTGAGCAATGGAATCGCGCTCATTGGCCTGGTACACGTCGAGCGGCATAATGATGCTGATGGCGCCACCGATATCCCCCATTTTCCACCCCTCTTTGGGAGTGCCGGTCACGTCCAGCTCCCCAGCCGGTTCGCCATGGCACTGCAGGCAGGCCTCATCTATGGTCATGGGAGCCACATATCGAAAGACTTGGTGTCCCTCATAGTCGGTAAAGCCGTAGTAGTCGGCACGACTTGCATCGTCGTGGAACGCGGAGAGCGCGGCCGCCTCGTAGCCATCGGGCTCACCAGCTTTATTGCGCGGATTGAAATTCACGAACCGCGTCGTGTAATCGGAATGCATCGTGAAAGACTGACCGATGATGCGACCAGCAATGGCGCAGTGAAGCCCTTGGTACACGCCATCTTCCGTGAAGGCCACTTGGGCCAGGCGGTCTTGATTGGCCACCATGAATTCCCAGACGGCATCCATTTGCTGAGCGAGGGCGCGCGCCTGCTCCCGCAACTCGTTTTCCATTTGGGCATGCTTGTTTGCGGAAGTCCAAACCAAGTTCGCACCGAGCGACACCGCCAGCAGCACGGCGATCAGGCAGAGAAATTTGGTTTTCAGCTTCACTTTCGCCCCCCTTCCACCTTCGACCAGTGTAGCGCGGAAAGCCGGACCGTACGACGGGAGGGAGGTCGCACGGCCCGGCTCGGCGGAAAGGTGGCTACAGAACGAGCTGCTTCAGCTCGCCGGCAAAGGCCGCCTGACGGGCATCGATAACCACCGAGGGATCGGTGGTGGGCTCGGGCAGCACCGAGATCTGGTTCACCCCGTCAGGATGAGCAGCGCGCAATTCCTCGATAGGCCCGAAATCGAGTGCGCGCATGGGGCAAGCCGCCACGCAAGCCGGCTTCTCCCCTGCCGAGCGAAGATCGATGCATCCGTCGCAACGATGCACGACGTTCAACTCCTCGATGAGCACCGGGTGTCCATAGGGGCAAGCCTTCACGCAGTAGCCGCAGCCGATGCACGCTTCATCGTCATGCTGCACCGTGCCGTCTTCCTCGTTGATGTAAGTGGCGCCAGCAGGACACACTTCCACACAGGCCGGAGTATGGCAGTGGTTGCAGGCCCCGGAGTAGTGGAAAGTGGCGGGAGCGGGGAATTCCCCCACTTCGAAGCTTTCCACCCGGCGAAAGAGGTAGCCTACTTCCAGGTCGTTCTTATCCTTGCAGGCCACCTGACACGTACGGCAGCCTATGCACATCTGCTGGTTGAAATAGAATCCCTGCGGGTTCTTGTTCTCTTTCACGTCGGCCATAGGTTACTCACCATCCTTGCAGACAATGCGAAGCGGCTGCTCGGCATCGGGAGCCAAAGCCTCGCCCGTGTACTTCTCAATCTTGCAGAGCGCGGAATTGTAGCCCGACACGCCCTGACCGTTGGGGGCGGGGCCCGTCAGGCAGTTGTCAGCGCCGGCCACATCGATACCAGTCTCTTCGTCCACGGCCACCCACGCGCCGTGAGGCAGAGCCACCACGCCGGGCATGAGGCCCGCATACACGCAGGCGTTGCGCACGCACTGGCCGTAGGGGCTCGAGACGAGCACCGTGTCGCCGTCGGACACCCCGGCCGCATCGGCGTCGGCAGTGCTGATGAACACCGGGTTCGTCCACGCCTCGCGCAACCAGCCGATATTGTCGAACACCGAGTGAGCACGACGCAGATAGTGGGGGTTCATCACCTGCAGGGGATACTCAGCCCCGGACGCGGAGGCGTCCTCGTAGCCGTTGGTCACCTTCACATAGGTGGGAATGGGGGTCACCGTGTCCCAACCCATGGCCGAGAACGTGTCCGCAAGCGTCTGGCTGTATATCTCCAGCTTACCGGAGGGCGTTTCCAGCGGATTAGCCTCGGGGTCTTCCACAAAGTCCTTGAAAGCAATATAGCCGTAGTTGTCGTCGGGAGTGCGCTTGACCTGATACACGCCGAGCTGCTTGAGCTCCTGATAGGCCAGCTTGCCCTCCTGGGGCTCGCCTTCCACGCCCAGCTCGTCGATGTCTTCCTGGGTGATGCCCACGGCCGGCACATAGGTTTTGCCGTCCTCGTCGCACACCTCCATGGAAGCCAGCTGATTGAAATACTGCTGCTTCACATCGAAGGGGTACACATCAGCGCGCGCGATGCCCAGCTTCTCGGCTAGCTCGCAGGCAATGTCCTGGTCGGACTTTGCCTCGTACAAGGGGTCGATGATCTGCTGATAGGCCACCATCATCTCGCGGTTCGACTTATGGCCGAGCGTGCCGCCGAACAGACCGTCGAAGCGCTCCCACTCGGTGGTGAGGGGCAGGATGATGTCGGCATAGCGGGCAGCCGAGGTAAAGAACTGGGCATGGGCCACCACCATGTCCACCTTGCGATGGGCCTCGATGGCGCGGGCCATGCCCACGTTGGTCTGCAGTTTGTTGCCGCTTGAATGGTAGATGACGTGGATGTCGATATCGCGCTTCTCGGCCGGGTCGTAGTGCTTCGTGCCCGTGAAAGTATAAGTGCCATCGATGACAGCATCCCACACCTCGTTGCCATTGATGTGGTCATCCACGGGGTTCTTGATCTCGGGCAGACCGTCCTTGCCGGCCTTAATGAGAGCCGGCCCGCCATTACCCGAAGTCACATGCATGGTGGAACCCGTCATGTGGCCCGACTTGCCCATGTGGCCGCCCATGGCGCCCACGGTCATGACGAGCTGGGGCAGGTTGTCGGTGTTGTTGACGCGGGCCGAGGCAGCCGACACGAGGAAGCCCACCTTGTGATCCTTGCCCATAGCGCGGGCCAGATTGCGGATGGCCTCGGGCGAGGCACCGCAGATTTCGCTGGCCCATTCCGGCGTTTTCGGCGTGTTGTCGTAGGCGCCCTGCACGTAGTCCTTGAAGTTCGTCTGCTGTTTAGCATCGGACGGCATATGCTCGGCATCGAAGCCCACGGTGCAGCGGTTCAGGAAGTCCCAGTCAATGAGGCCCTCAGCCTCGTCGGCCTCCAGCATGGCGTAGGCCACGCCGAGCAGGAAGGCCATGTCGGTGGCCGGGCGAATGGGAATCCACTCCGCATCCAAGGTGGCCGCCGTCTCGCTGTACATGGGATCAACGACGATGAACTTCGCGCCGGCGGCCTTGGCCTGCCAGTAGTTCCACATTTGGCTGCCCGCAGCGCTCCAGGCCGGGTTCATAGCCATCATGACGATGGTCTCGCAGTTGCGCAGGTCGTAACGGTCGTTGATAGTCTGGTCCTGCATGTTGTCGTGATGGAACCCGATGACGAACGGAGTCTTCGACCAGGAGCCATAGGAGTTGGTGTCCCAGAAGTTCGTGAAGCCGCCGAAGGCGCCCATGGTGCGGGTCATCTCGGGATTCCAACCCTTCAGGAGCAGGATGGAGCGGTTGCCATACTGCTCCTTGGCGCGAGTCAGGCCCTGAGCCACCAGATCGAGCGCCTCGTCCCAGCTCACACGCTCCCACTCGTCCTTGCCGCGCAACTCGCCATTGGGAGCGTCCAAGCTCCAGCCGGCGCGCTTGAGCGGATACTTGATGCGATCCTCGGCGAACACCTGCTTGCGCTGGCTGCGGCCGCGCAGGCACCCGCGCTGCTGCGGATAGTCCGGACTGTCCTCGTGGGTGTCGTCGGTCTTCTGGCGCACGACAACGCCGTCTTGCACAAGCACCTTGTTCAGGCAGCGACCACCGCAGTTGTGCCAGCAGGCCGCCGTCTTCCACTCGCCTGACACGATATCGCGACCGACCGGATGGGCAGCTTCAGCATCTTCACCCGTAGCGGCCAAATCGCTCGTAGCCGGAGCGCAAGCAGTCAGCGAGCTAGCCGCGGCCAAAGCCGTAGCAGCCGTAGTGGCTTTGATAAAGCTGCGGCGAGTCAGATGAGCAGCGTTCCGAGTCGTCGGGTGCGAATCAACGTGGAGCGTCTCTTCATTGCGAGCCATAGGTCCTCCTCTTCTCCCTTACTCAGAAGCACGTTCTCCTCAACGTGTCTACAAGAGTACGAGAACCAGACCCCAATAGCCATTACCGCCATCCGCAATCTTTCTTTCCGAATTATTAATTGCCCCGAGGCCAAGCGTTCTTCGAGCGAGTGCAGATAATCCTCTTTGCCGTAAAAATCTCCGCTGCGGGAGATTATTTCACGAATTTTTCTCCCAAATCAGAATTACCCGTACTCCTCCCCTCCGTAGTTCTAATAGGTCTTTGCAGGGAACCCCTTGCAAACTTAGAGGAACTTAGAAGCTATCATGGAAGAAAATTCTTTCACTCCAAGCGGTAAATCCCGCTGGAAGTCCTTTAATACTCGACCAGGCTGTAGGTGTCGATGGATTGGCGCTGGTGCATGATGCGGTACACCGTATCAGTCTGCCAGCGCCCTGAGGGGCACGACGTAAATGCCCTCTTCCACTTCTCTAGCATACGAGCCAATGCCGGTTATCACACAGAGGAACTCTGGAGGACGCCCCTGCGCTCGTGGGTTTTCTGCAACTTTCTTCCGCAGCCGCCTGAGAGATTTCACCGCATCGGGAACCTTCTCTTCGCTGAGCTTGAACTCGAAGGCGGCCCATCTACCATCCAGGGTCTCTATGACAGCATCGGCCTCTAACCCCGAATCGTCCCGATAGTAGTAAACAGCCGCCGGCATCGAAGGATCCATCGCCTGGGCGTATACCTTGAGATCGCGAATGCAAAGATTCTCGAAAACAAGACCGAAGGTCTGCCCATCCGCGAGGAGGGAATCCGGCGAAAGCAATAGCAGGGCGGCGGCCAACGACGGATCGGCGAAGTAGCGCTTCGGCTTCGTCGCTAGGCGCTTTTTTGAGCGCTTTGGCGGCACCCAGCCCGGCACCTCCTCGACAAGGTAGATCGAGCGAAGAAACTCCAGATACGAGGCGAGCGTCTGCTCGGTTACGAGGGATGATGGATTGTCCTCTCCGCCGTACATATCGCTGATGATGGTCTTGTAGGTTGGAGACTGTCCCAAATTGCGGGCAATCGACAAGCACAACCGACGGGCCACCTCTCCACTCTTGCCATGTTTAGGAGCACTCTTTTCGAAAACAAGACGCAGATATTCTCTTGCAACGAGCTGACCGTTTTCAGCGGAAAGATCGAGGGCTTCGGGCCATCCCCCACGGCAGATCAACTCAGCTAGCTGACGCGTATCGTTTTCAACTTTCGCTGGCTGAAACCGGTGAGCGAATAGACCGCGGAGCGAGACAGAACGTTCAGACTCCCCAGACTCGGCCAAGCTGAAGGGATACATCCTCACAGAGCCAATCCGACCCGCACCACTATGCCTGCTCTGGCCCTCTTGGTCATCGGACGAGATCGGGGTGGACGACCCAGTCAGCAGCCACGCTCCCCTTAACCCCCGCTCGTCATCTATGGCATGACGAACTGCATTCCAAATCGCAGGCGCAAGCTGCCATTCGTCTATAACGTGGGGGCGATCGCCTATGAGCATGAGTTTTGGGTCGGCACGAGCCATGTCCAACTCTTCATCCACATAGCTGACGCTTTGCGCGTGGGCCAAAGCCGTCCACGTCTTTCCGCACCACTTCGTACCAGCCACCTCTACGGCCCCGAAGACCTCGAGATAGCGCTCTATTTGCTCGTCCACAAGACGCGGCAGATATCCATTCTTTACAAGCGTTTTCCGAGGCATGGCCCACGCAACCTTTTCTCTACGAGCGGCTTCTTTGCATCGACCCTATACTATCAAACTATTCATGGTTTTCCGAGTTTTTGATTCATGGTTTTCCGAGTTTTTGATTCATGTTTTTCCGAGTTTGATCGGTTGAGGGTTGATTGAGATCAACTGTTTTCGAATTATACCTTGGCAACCTATACTGATTCTGGATTGAGTGTTAATACTCAATCAGGCTGTAGGTGTCGATGGATTGGCGCTGATGCATGATGCGGTACACCGTAAGCGTAGTGGCATTGTAACGGTAGTAGATGATGTAGGGGCCCGCAAGCGTCGTGCGGTACTCGTGCTCGAGATGGTCGTCGGTAAAGTGGCCGCCGGCGTCCGGAAAGGTTCGTACGGTTTCCAAAGCCGCATCGATACCCTTTATCGCATCGAGGGCCGCCTGGGGCATTCCCCGCTCGAGGCCGAGGTAAATGGCGATGGACTCCCGATCGAGCTGCGCCCGCGGACGCCATGCAAGATCAAGCATAGTCGAGCCCCCATACCTTGAAGATTTCGGCCATGCGCGCGTCGGATTCCTCCGCTGTGAGCGCCTCCGGGCGGTAGCGCTCTTCAATTTCCGCCTCACGCAAGGCGAGGAACATGCGGTTGCGCTGAGCGGCGGCCTCATAAGCGGCGCAGTCTTCCAGCACATAGGCCGGTACGCCGTTTTTCGTGAGGATGATGGGTTCCTGGCTCTCCGTCGCCTGAGCGCACACGTCATTGAACTGCGTGCGCAAATCAGTGATAGGTCGAATAAGCGGAAGCGCTGCCACAGCGGCTGTCATAAGGCACCTACTTTCATTACCATAATTATGGTATTAATTATAGATGCTTTAATTGACAAATCAAGCAACACGTCTATGAGAACTCTTGCATGTTATTCAGCTAGAGCAAATTATCCGAGGCCCTCTGTTATCCGAAGTTGGCGACGGCGGTGTCAATGGCGGCGAGGTTCATGGCGACGAACTGGGGCTTCACGCGGGCGCGCACCGCATCTTTCAGCTCGTCGACGGTGAGCGGCACACGGCCCTGGGCCACGGCCACGGCGAGCAGCATCATGTTGAGGGACTTGCGGGAGCTCGCACCGGCCTCGCGCACGAGGGCCTCGTCGTCTACGGGAACGAACAGGGGCACCGGGTAGCCTTCCACACCGGGGGCTTCGGCGTCCTGGGTGTTGGCCTTGGCATTCGGCGCAATGGCGACCTCGGCCGCTTGCTCGCGGGACGCCTCCGCCTGAAGAGAATTCGCCAAAGCCGCCACCACGTCGCCGGCGCGATAGGGCGTAGACGACAGGGCCGCGGTCACCGGTTGGATAGCCGTCGTCGCCGTGACGAGCACGCCGCCGGGCGCCAGAAACGGCAGGGCGCGGGCTGCCTCGCAGGGCTCCAGGGCGATGACGACATCGGCCGTGCCGGGGGTGATGAGCGGCGAGTACACCGCCTCCCCGTTCGATCCCATGCGCACGTGGCTCGTCACGTTGCCGCCGCGCTGGGCCATGCCGATGGTCTCGGCCGTGCGCACCTGCCAGCCCTTGCTCTGAGCCGCCTGGGCCAGCACCTTCGCAGCCAGCACCGTGCCCTGGCCGCCCACGCCCGCAAGCAGGATATCGATCATCGGGCACCCCCTTCTTCCACTGCATCTCCGCCGCATTCCAACTCTTCCCCACTGAAAGTCAAACCAGAGATCGGGCCGGTTTGGAACGGATCGGGGTTCGGGGCGTAGATGGTCGGTTCCACTGGAGCCGCCCCGCCGAAACCCACGGCACCCTGGATGGCGTCGAAGGGACACACCTGGGTGCAAAGCCCGCAGCCGTCGCACAAGCCCGTATCCACAAAAGCTTGGCCGCGTGTGCCCGACTTCGGACCGCGCAGCCCCTCGTCGAAGCCGATGCCGGGGCACCCGATGGAGGTGATGCACTTCTTGCAGCCCGTGCACGTATCAGCGTCGATAGTCACCGGCGCATCGGGCTTCTTCAGCTGGATGCACGGGGCGCGGAAGATGATCGCCGACGGGCCTTCGAAGTCGATGGCCGCGCGCGCCGCCGCCACGGAGCTTTCCAGGCTGTGCGGATTCGCGAACCCAATGTGCTGGACGCCCAGACCGTGCAGCACTTCCTCAATCACAATGGGACGCCGCCGCTCGCCCATGAGCGTGACGCCCGTGCCGGGGTGCGGCTGGCTGCCGGTCATGGCCGTGGTGGCGTTGTCCAGAATGGCGAAGGTGACGTCGTGACCGTTGTACACGGCATTGGCGATGCCGGTCATGGCGCTGGCGAAGAACGTGGAGTCGCCTACGAAGGCCACCTGCTTCTTGCCCGGCTCGGCCACGGCGAAGCCCTGGGCCATAGTGATGCCCGCGCCCATGCAAAGGCAGGTGTCCACGGCGTCGAGCGGCTGGGCATTGCCGAGCGTGTAGCAGCCGATGTCGCCGCACAGCACCGCCTCGCGGCCGCGGAGCGCCTGCTTCACGGCATAGAAGCTGCCGCGATGGGGGCAGCCCGCGCACAGCACCGGCGGACGCACCGGCAAGGGGCCGTCGTAGCCGAGGTTGTTGGCGCCGATGATGGACGCCACCAGGGCGGCAAGGGAACCAGCCTGTCCGCACCCGGCGTCGGGGGAGGCCCCGTGCTCAGTCTCGGAAGAGCAGCGCGAGGGCGGCGGTACCTCCTCGCGCGCAGGTTGCGCAGCGAACGGAACAGCCCAGTGGGCTGTTCCGCCGAGCGAGCCATTGCTTGAGCACGTGGAGGTGCCGCCGCCCTCGCGCGGAGAGTCAGCAGACGCGCTCGTGCGGTCGAAGAACCTTCCCAGGCGGCCGGCGATGTTCTCCGTCGTGTTCTCGCCGCGATCGTTAGCCTCGCCCGTCAGCTTGCCATGCACCCGCAGCGGCAGATGGCGCTCGCCGGTCAGCTTCAGCATTTCCTCTTCCAGCACGGAATCGAGTTCTTCGAAGACGATCACATCGGTCAGCTCCTCGGCGAAGGCCGCCGCCGTCTCGGCCGGGAAAGGGTAGGGCGTGCCTACGGCCATGAAACGGTAGCGGGGCACAGGAATTCCGGCGCGGGAGGCCTGGGCCTCAATAAGCGATAACGCCTCGCGGGCGTAGGCTGCCGATACGCCGCCAGCCACAATGCCCACCGCAGGAGCGGACGCTCCAGCACCTTCGACGCCATTCTGCACGACGCCAATCGTCTCACCTTCCCCGCCCCCTTCGAACACTTCGTTGAACTGCGCAAATGCAGGGTCGTGAGCGTAGTCCCAAGCGATCTGGGCCAGGCGGCGGTTAATCTCGCCGTGGCCTTCGTAGGCACGCTTGGGAAAAATGACCCATTTGGGATCCTTCTGGAAGCCCCCTTCAGGCAGCGGACGGCCATGAGTCTCTTCGGCCACCTCGAAGAACGTGGAGGCGTGATTGATGCGCGTGGTAGGGCGCACGATGACCGGCGTGTGGTAGCGCTCGGACAAATCAAACGCCGCCTTCATCATGGCGAAGCCCTGCTCGGGCGTGGCCGGATCGAGCACCGGCACCTTCGCGAAGGAGCCGAACCGGCGCGTGTCCTGCTCGGTTTGGGAGGAGATGGGGCCCGGATCGTCGGCCACGAACAGCACGCAGCCGCCGCCCGTGCCCACGTAGTTCAGCGACATGAGCGCATCGGAAGCGACGTTCAGCCCCACCTGCTTGCAGGTGAACAGCACCCGCGCGCCGCAGTAGGACGCGCCGGCCAGCATCTCGAGCGCCGCCTTCTCGTTGGTGGACCATTCCACATGCACGTCCTGGGCCGCGCCCGCCGCGTGCAGCTTCGCCACAGTTTCCACCAGCTCGGACGACGGCGTGCCAGGATACCCCGCCACCACGTTCACCCCGGCCTCCAAAGCCGCATGGGCGAACGCCTCATTGCCCATCAAAAGTTTCTTCACCATGTTCGTTCCGCCACTCTCGTCAACCTGTTGGAACAACCTATCCGCTGGCGTCAACCTAACGGACGCTCTTTCCGTCGGTATCAACTTACTATCTACCCGCCGACTCAATCTACTGGGACAATTTGCCTATCGGCTTTTCGCCAAAAATTGCGGTTGTTAGCATTTTCTGCAGACATTCGAGACGGAAGACCTCGCCTCATGTCCACTTTCTGCCCCTAAATTGAACCATTTGCCCTCATTATCGTCATTTTCGCCCCTTAGATTTCCCGCGGCTCCACTGCAGATGCTAACAAACGCAATTTTTTGGGAAAAATCGGAGGCCAAACTGCCTGCAACCACGAACAAGGCCGCCTCTGCCACGCAAACCGTCGAGCAAATTGCATGGCGCAGACCGCACCCATCACAAGACGAGAACGCTTACGACGCCATCTCTGCCTTCAGGTCGGCCACCTTTTGCAGCATGGCCTCGTCGTTCGTGCCCATCATCTGCACGGCCAGAATGGCGGCGTTCTTCGCGCCGTTGATGGCCACACAGGCCACCGGCACGCCCGAGGGCATCTGCACCATGGACAGCAGCGAGTCCAGGCCGCCCAAATCGCTCGTCTTCATGGGCACGGCGATGACCGGTAGCGGCGTGAACGCGGCCACCACCCCGCCCAGATGCGCAGCCTTGCCGGCGGCGGCGATGATCACCTTGATGCCGCGGTCATGGGCCGTTTCCGCCCACTCGTGCACCACGGCCGGTTTGCGGTGGGCGCTCGCCACCTTCACCTCGTAGGGCACGCCCATGGCGTCCAGCTGGGCCATGCACGGCTCCATGGCCGGCATGTCCGATTCCGATCCCATAATGATGCCGACCACCGGCGTCGCGTCTGCCATATTCGCGTCCTTTCCCTCGCGTCTTCAATGCCCTCCATTATAGAACCGTCCCGTTGCAAAACGCCTACGAATGGCCGCGACGGGACGGCTCGCCCACCTGAAGGCGTAAGGTGTAAAAGATACATGAGGTCACGCGGAGCGCTTCAGAGTGCCACGTGCAAGTTGAAAGGAACCGCCATGAGCGAAGAGACGCTGCAGCAGCACCTGGAACAGCAGGAGAAGCATATCGCCGACCACGAACGCGCGGAGAAGCACGCCGAGAAGGAGCGTGAGCACCGCGCCGACCACGGCATTCACGATTACATCGGCCACGAGATCGCCCACGAGGAGCGCGCCGAGCGTCGCCAGCAGAACGAGACCGATGCCGCCCTCGCGGAAGCCGCCGACACCATCCTGCGCGGGGAATAGACGATTCCCGAAAAAACTTCTTGCGCCCGCGCGGTAAGTCGGGTATTATCAACTACGCTCTTTTGGCAAAGCCGAAACAGCACCTGCGGGCGTGGCGGAATTGGCAGACGCGTACGGTTCAGGTCCGTATGGGGGCAACCCCATGGAGGTTCAAGTCCTCTCGCCCGCACCACTTTAAAGCACCAGGCCAGCTTGATAAAACGAGCTGGCCTAATTTGTTTCTCCGTCCCCCAGGCGCAAATGATCAGCCGATCAAATAAACAATAGCCTGGAAACCCCTTTGAGCCTTAACCTCGAAGCTGCCCGGGCGTGACGGAGCACCTGCCGTCATTGGAGCGCGCACTGATAGCTATTCGGCGATAAGCGCAAATGAACGTCAGTTTGATTTCCCTCCCGTAACGAGCATCCCGGCAGCGCGCACCCTTCGCATTGAAAGCGGGACAATGGGAGCGTCGGGGACCCATACCCGACGCTCTTGCCGTCTATTCCAGGAGGTGCGTTGCCATGAAGCACTCCACCATGCCCGCGGCCGCGAAGATTGCCGTCGGCGCTGGCGCTGCGGTCGCAGGCGCCGCGGTGGCCTTCGCCCCCGTACTCGCCAAGCGCCATCGCGTGCGCGCTACCTGCAAGCCCTTCTACAGCGAGGCCACGCGCCACTTCAAGATTCCCGACATCAACCACGGCTTCGTGCCCCAGGATCTCTTCTATCTGGACGACGAGAAAACATGGTTGTTCAGCGGATACATGGCCAACCGCAAGCCCTCGCCCATCTTCCAGGTGGGCGAGGGCGGCGAAGTGCGGCGCCACGAGGTGCGCCTGCCCGACGGATCGCTTTATCGTGGGCACGGCGCTGCCATCACAGCTGCCGGTCCTCACGTCTTCCTTACCGTGCGCGACGGCTTCGTGGTTCTCGACCGTGCCGCCCTGGCCACCGCAGCCGACGGCGATACCCTTGAGGCCACCGGCCGCCGGGCCATTCCCCTTGAGCCCGCGTTCATGAACGTGCAGAAGGGCATGCTCTACATCGGCGAGTTCCAGCACCGGCTGTTCTACCCCACGCCGAAAAGCCACTGGCTCACCTGCCCTTCCGGCGAGGTGAACCCGGCGCTCGTGTACGCCTACGCGCCGCATGCCCACGGGCCCTTCGGCTTCGGCGAGCATCCGGCGGCGGTGTACTCCATTCCCGGCAACGTGCAGGGGCTATGCGTGACGCCCGACGGTAACATCGCGCTCAGCCTGTCCTGGGGTTTCGGCGATGCCGAAGTGCGCATCTACGACCCAGCTCGCGCGCATCGAGGAGGAAGCTACCTGGTGGACGGCCATCGCTGCCCGCTGTACTTCCTGGACGACGCGACCCTCGTGCAGACGCTGACGGTGCCGCCCATGGCCGAGGGCATCGACGAAGTGGACGGCGAGATATACTTGGCCAGCGAATCGGCGAGCAACCTGCACCTTCTCGGGAAGTTCTACGGCGGCGGCCACGTGTACTCATTCCCCGCGGAGTAGACGCTAGGCAAGTGCGGCGCGGCCCGAACGAGCGAACACCACATCCCCCATGTGAGGCACTGGGGAGAACACCTGCTTCTTGCCAACTTCGGCAAGGGAGAGAAAGCCCATCTGCACGAGCTTCTTCAAATCGGCGCGGGCCGTAACGAGCGTGACGTCATAGCGGCGCTCGTAGGTTGCTGCGTCGATGCTTCCTGACGGGTTCATAACCAGCTCCATGAGCAAGCTCTGCTGGCGATGGTTGAGCCGCGTATCGGCCGCCAGCGCCGCGTGGCACCGGTCGAACTGGGCTACCATGGCGTCGGTCTCGCGCTCCAAGTCATCGAGACCGCGTTCCAGAAACTGCAGCAGCTGTCTCAGATAGGGCGTCGTATTGTTGCCGTAACGACTATGGAGAATGGCCTGCCCGAAGGCGAAGGGCAGTTCCTGGGCCGAGGGCAGCCCCAACTCCCAATCGAGCAGAGCCCGAGAGAACGACACGAAGGCCAGCGCCCGCATGCCGATGCGCTCGAAGAACAGGCGCCGCAGAATGACCTCCATGAACCCGTTCCACCGAGCGAAGGGAAGTTCCTCGCAAATGAGGTCGCAGGCAATGACAACCGCCACGACGCCTTCGGCGCGACCCTGGTACGCCTCGTTCACATGGGTGCTGATCAGCTCGAGGCACCAGCTCTTCTGCTCGGCGTCGTAGCGTGAAAGCGGGTCGTTGCCATCGGCGCTTCCATAGGCGTTATAACTCGTCTCCGGGCGGCGCATGGGCCGATAGGGAAACGCCGCACAGCCTTCATCAAGACGAGACTGGATCTCCCCGTAGAGGGACTCGTCGAAGGCGCGGTCGCAATACTCGTCGAGCGACCGCAAAACGGCGAGGGCGTTTGCTGCCAGACGCTCTGCCGGCGTTGCAGGTGTGCGCGTCCCCGCCGCAAGAGCGACTACCGCATCGGGGTCGATCTCAACCCCATCGCGGGCCGCAGCAGCGGAAAGATCGGCCACGAGAAACGGAGACTTCCCGTAAGCGCTCCGATATTGAGCCAAGCGGGCATCAAGAGTCCCAGCAGTACGGCCGCGGTGCATCAAGCGCGCGAGCACGGCGCTCATCTCCGAGGAAATGCTGTACCAGGAGCCTTCTCCCACACATGCCTCATCAGACTGGCTAAACGGCATCTGCTCGTCTACCCCCACCAAGCGGACAAATTCGATGACCTCCCACATCGTTTCGGGAGACAAGCCGGCCGGCATGGGAAGGCCCTGGAACTGATCCCAGGAAACAAGCTCTCCGGCATGCCGCGTCACAAAAGCCGCAACCTCCTCGTTGCGAATGAACTCGCTGATGCTCATGGAATCGCTCACCGCAGCCTCACCTCTCCCCGCAAACTTCCCCTGCCCTGTGCGCCCTATAATAGCGCCAGCTTTGCTTCGGAGCACCCCAAGGCTCCTGAAAATTATTTTCAGTTGTTCGAAAAACTGACTTTGAACTGCGTATTCTTCTGAAAAATACTTTTCTTGAACCCCTCTTTTCCCTCTGCACACAATGCGGCCGTTCCCTAAGGGACGCAAATCGACAAGGAGGAGAAAAGCATGGAGCGAAGGGATTTCCTGAAACTGGGATGCGTTGGCGCGAGCGCCGCGGTAGTGGCCGGTCTTGCCGGCTGCGCCCCTCAAACTAAGTCGGGGCCGACAGAACTTGCCGGCACCAGCGCCAGCGACGTGAACTGGACTGACGAGTACGACGTCGTCGTAGTCGGCGGCGGCGGGGCGGGTTTCTGCGCCGCCATCGAAGCCGCCGAGGCAGGCGCGAGCGTGCTCATCATGGAGAAATCGGGCACCTGCGGCGGCGACACCGCGCTGTCGAACGGCATGATCCTCGGCGCCGGCACTCCCCAGCAGGCAGAGCTCGAGGGTTGCACCGACGACTCGGGCGAGAAATTCGCCGAGGAACAAATTGCCTACGCTCAGGGCTTCGGCGACGAGGACATGATCCGCGAGATGTGCATGGAAAGCGCTGCTGCCGTCGAGTGGCTCGTGAACGACTGCGGCCGCGTGTACGCAACCGTGGACGTCGTGGCGCCGGTCAACGCCTACACCGACGAGTTCTACCCGCGCTCTCACTGGGACTACTACGCTATCATAGCGAGTATTCACGGCGAGGAAACCGACCCCACGGCGACGCATTTCGGCTGCCTGCAGAAGAAGGCCAACACCTACGAGAACATCACCGTCAAGACCAATACCGAGGCGGTGCACCTCATCATGGACGGCAAGGAGGTCGTGGGCGTGCAGTCTGCCGACGATGACTTCTTCAAAGCGAGGAAGGGTGTTATCCTGGCTACCTGCTCCATTGGCGACAACATGGAGATGGCCCGTGCCATGAACCCTCAGCAGTACTGGGGCCTGTATCAGCGCGAGGTGAACGGAGCGCCGGTGCAGGTAGGCGCGAGCCCCTATAACACAGGCGATGGCATCCGCATGGGCCTGGAAGTAGGCGCTGATCTGGCCCTCAGCGAAGCTTGCGTCATGCTCGACACCCTCTACTTCGGCGGGGTAGGCGAGGGGCGCGGCAACAAGGATGAGAACATCTACAAGTCCACGCCGGTCAAGGGCGCGATCATCGTCAACCCCCGCGGCAATCGCTTCGTCCAGGAAGATGCTGACTGGGGTTATATCAGCACTATGCAGTACTTTGAGAACGCCAAGATGGGCGGCGGCCCCGACTGCAAGATCTGGTGCATCGTCGACTCCAACCAGACCGACTACATGGAAAACGTCGTGCAATGGATGATCGAGCAGGACACCGAGGGCCGCTTCGTGAAAGTTGCCGATACGCTGGAGGAACTTGCCGCCGCAGCCGAGCTGCCCGCCGATAACCTCAAGCGCACGGTGGAGAAGTGGAACGAGTACTCGAAGAAGGGCGTCGATCCCGATTTCGACCGCCGTACCGACTTCGGCCCCATCGAGACTGGCCCGTTCTACGCGATCCGGATCGTGCAGAACCCGCTTGGCGCCTGCGGCGGCCTGCGCACCGACATCGAGACGCGCGTGCTGAACACCGCCGGCGAGCCCATCGAGCGCCTGTTTGCCGCCGGGCAGATTGCCTCGGGCATGTTCACCGGGCCGTTCTACCCCGGTTGCGGCTGGGCCGTGCTCGGCACGGTTCACTGGGGCCGCAAGGCCGGGCGCAACGCCGCCGCTTTGGACGCACGAGCCTAGCCCGTCTTCCCTGAAGGCTCGGCCTCCCTCCCCTGCCGAGCCTTCTCCTTCATGCGGCTCGGCTACCCTGGCCGAGCCGCCCCCACACCCTCCCCTTGCGAGAGGCCGCTGCCCCCAACGCAGCGGCCTCTCGCTTTCGAGCAGACAGAAGCCAACTGCTGCAGGCCACTACCGCGCAGGCTTGGAGGTGAGGTGCCAGCCGTTGCAGTAGGGGCACTGGTACACGTGCAGCGGCGGGGCGCCGTGCTCGGCGCATTCGGCAGCGGTGAGCTCCGCCTCGTAGCGGCTGGCGTAGCGGTTCTTGCGCTCGCAGGCCCTGCGGCGCAAGGCTGCCTCGTGAGCTTCGTCGCGCGCGGCGCGGGCAGCCGATTCGCGGGCGAAAGGGTCGCGGCCGGAATCGTCCCCGAGGCCGAGTTCCGCGAACAAGTCGCCCTCGCCGAGCGATGCGGCGAATTGTGCCTTCTGCTTCTGCCATGCCGAGCGCTTCTTGCTGCCCATGATGCTTTCCCTCCGAACCAAAAACAGGGGCTGTGCTGCCGCGGCCACCATGCTATAATGCGAACAGACGGTGCCCCGTTCTGCCGGGCGGCGTCGGTTATTTGATTAAGCCGGGTTTACTTTCGACAGGTGGCCCGGCTTCTTCTTTGGCCAAACACCGTCCGTCACTCCTTCCTCACCAGAGTAAGTCCGATGATTCCGATAACCACAAGCATCAGATCGCACACGGCGATCACGGTCTGGGTGTCCATAGGCAGGCTCCTTTCATGAAGCTGCCCGGACGTGACGGAGCACCGGCGGACATTGTAGCGGATGGGACATACAAGCGTCAGAAGCTCTACCAGAATGCAGCGGCTTTCCGCAAAGCGACTGTGCTATACTTGACGTTGTATTATTGGTAGACCGTGTGGGAATGAAGGATTGTTACTCTTTTGACAAGGTTGCGGGAGCGCTGGAAAAGAGCGCCACGCCCTGAGGGACGTTGCAGCAATGCGTGCAGCAAAACGATGGTTCGAGCGAGGTCTTTAAGGGCCATTTGCTCCCACCCATGGTTTGCAAAAGGCCAGGTAGGGATAAGGATGTCCAGGGTTTTGTAGCCCCATGGAGGTTCAAGTCCTCTCGCCCGCACCATTTGAAACGAACGCCCTCTTCGGAGGGCGTTTTACTTTCCGTCACCTCCACTCAGCAGAAAGGGTCAACGAGAAGGATGGGCTATGTCTGCCGATAGCTTCGACGACTTCCCCTATGAGACCGACACCCACGCCTCCGATGCAGAGGCGCGGCGGCACTACTGGGCTGTGGCCATCGGGCTGCAGGCGGTGGACGGGCTGGAAGTATCTCCCTACCTGCACGACCTGGCCCGCAGCTACGAACAGGGCCAGTACACCTTGCAGGAGACAGGCGAGCTCATCCGCGCCTATCACACGGGGGAAGCGGACGGGCGACAGGCCACGGCCGAGGCCGATCTGGTCAGCCAGCGCATCGCCGAGATGCTGGAGGCCGGCAGCTTCGTCTTCGCCCCCGACATGCTCTCCCTTATCCACCGCGCGCTGTTCCAAGATCTCGATGCCGAGACCTATCGACCGGGCCAGTTCAAAACCGAGCGACTCGTAAAGCAGGAGGATATTCTCAACGGCGACAGCGTGCTGTACGCCGACCCGGCCATGATCCAGACGTCGCTGGACTACCTGTTCCGCGAGGAAGGCCGCCAGACTTACGGAACGACGCTCTCCGAGGCCGATGTCGCGCGGCTCGCGCAGTTCATCGCGTTTCTCTGGCAGGTGCACCCCTTCGTCGAGGGCAACACCCGCACCGTGGCTGTGTTCTCGGAACTGTACCTCGGCTCGCTCGGCTTCACCGTGGGCAACGAGCCCTTCCAAAAGCACGCGCGTTACTACCGCGACGCCCTGGTGCGGGCCAACTACCGCAACAACGAGGCCGGTATCTTGCCCGAGCGGAAACCGCTGGAGGCATTTTACGAGAATCTGCTGCTAGGCGCCGAGCACGCCCTTAATCGCGAGGCCCTTCTCTGCCCCGAGCTCTTCGACAATCCCCAGCTTCTCAAGCACATCGACCCCTCAAGGGCGCTGAGAAGATAGCCACAGTCCCGCAAGGTGTTTCTGACCTGCGCGTAACAAACGCGACGGGCGGCCTGCGCCGCGGGGAAACGGACGCACAATGGAACCGATGCGCAGCCCGCGCCGGCTCTTCGGCGCGACTCTGCGCACGACGCGCAATCTTTCGCCGTTGGGAGGTTCCTTATGAGCGGGAAGTCCAAGACCTTGCCCACCATCGTCGCCGCAAGCGCCGGCATTGCCGCCGGTGCCGCCGTGGCCTTCGCGGGATTCCTGCTGAAGCGCCGCGCGGTGCGCACTACGTGCAAGCCGTTCTACGCCGAGGCCACGCGCCGCTTCAAGATTCCCGGCATCAGCGAGGGCTTCGTGCCCCAGGACCTGTTCTACCTGTCCGACGAGCAAACCTGGCTCTTCAGCGGTTACCTGGCGAACCGCCGACCCTCCCCCATCTACCAGGTGGGCGCCGACGGTACGGCGCGCCGCCACGAGGTGCGCCTGCCCGAGGGCTCGCTGTACCGCGGTCACGGCGCCGCCGTGACAGCTGCCGGGCCCTTCGTGTTCCTCACCGTGCGCGACGGGTTCATCGCGCTGGATCGCGCCGAGCTAGCCAAGGCGGCCGACGGCGACGTGCTGCAGGCAACCGGGCACCGCGCCGTGCCGCTTATGCCCGCCTTCATGACCGTGCAGAAGGACATGCTCTACATCGGCGAGTTCTCCCATCGGCTGTTCTACCCCACACCGAAGAGCCACTGGCTGCGCTGCCCCTCCGGCGAGACGAACCCGGCTCTCCTGCTTGCCTACTCCCCGCACGACGGCGGCCCCTTCGGCTTCGGCGAGCATCCCTCGGCGGTGTACTCCATTCCCGGCAACGTGCAGGGCATGTGCGTCACGCCCGAGGGGAACATCGTCCTCAGCCTGGCGTGGGGGTTCGGCGACGCCGAGGTGCGCATCTACGACCCGGCCCAGGCCAAGCGCGGCGGCAGCTATCTCGTGGAGGGGCACAAGGCGCCGCTGTACTTCCTGGACGAGGCCACGCGGGTGGAGACGCTTACCGTGCCGCCCATGGCCGAGGGCATCGACGACGTGAACGGCGAGGTGTACCTGGCCAACGAGGCGGCGAGCAACCTCTACCTGCTCGGCAAGTTCTATGGCGGCCAGTACGTGTACTCGTTCCCGACGAGGGAATAGCTGCGCCGTCCCGCCACCCTTTGCTTTCGGCAGGCCCGGCGAGAGTCAATGTTTCCGCGGGAAAACGGCTTGCGTGAGAAGTGATGACAGCTTGCGAGCACGAGCGGCCGCGCGGAAGACGCCTCCTATACTAAAGTCGATATTTTTGCTCAGAAATAATCGATGGAGCCGAGGATCGGAGACCGTCATGAACGCTTCAACGAAACGAACTGTCCGCGTTGTCGCCCTGTGGATACTGGCGCTGTGCCTCGTTATCCCCCTCGGGGCGTGCGCCTACCAGCAGGGAAGCAGCGCCATCCAGGCCCTGGCCTCGACGGCTTCCGACACGAACGCGGAAGCTGCCGAGACCAGCGATGCCGCAGCGGAAGACAACGCCGCCCCCGCGGCCGATACATCTGATGAAAGCTCAGCGGCCGAGAACACTGAAGGCTCCACCAGCACCGACGCAACAGCGGCCGAGGGGACACCAGCAGAAGGCAACGCCTCTCCCGACGCCCATGAAAGCAACGAGAAGGCTGCTGAGGGGGCACCGACCACGGCGACGATCATGTACTACGAAAACGTCAATTACGACGACGGCGATACCGAGCCCGACGAGAACGGCCGGGTGTTGCTGGGTTCCTACGAGCTCACCGACGTACACGTCGGGCAAACGATCAACGCATGGGATTACGTAGTCGACATCCCCGGGCATTTCTTCTGGGACGGCTGGCCGCAGAATCTCACGTTGACTGAGAACCCTTCCGATAACGTCATCAACCTCTTCTACTTCAAGCTGTGGAACAACGAGTACACCGTGAACTACTACCTCATGGAAAACGCCGACCTGACCGCCGACAACTGGAAGGACGCGCTGGCGCCCGATGACGTGAAGTTCGTCAAAATGGGGTCGGAAACCTTCACCAACCAGCGCTTCGACCAACTCGTCAAGGGCGACGCCTACGAGTACAAGATCGACGGCACCTATGTGGTGGACACCTATCCTTCCGAGATACATGTGGGCGTAAATCCCGACGACAACGTCATCAATGTGCTCTATGTGCCCGATTCCGCGAATCTGCCCGACGATATTGAGATTCCCAGCGGCACGACGCAGCCGGGCGATGGGACGCAGCCGGGCGATGGGGCGCAGCCCGACGATAGCGAAAACGGCGACGATTCCGCCGACCAACCCGCCGATGACTCCGACGCCGACAAGCCAGCGGACGATTCCAGCGCCAGCAAGCCCGCCGATACGCCGAGCGCTGATGGAAGCACCGCACCGAGCATGCCGAGCGACACCACTTTCGATAAGGACGAGATCGAAGACGCCCTGCCTGACGATGTGAAGGACGAGATCGTGAAGGACTTCATCGAATCGGGCGACGCTCAAGACAAGACGGAAATCACCGACGAAATGATCGAGAACCCCGTGAGCAAGTCCGACGCCGACTACGTGAAGAATGTCTACGAGACCGGCTTGAAGGAGGGCGAACGGCTGGCCCAAACGGGAGATCTCGTCCCCTTTGCCATCATCGCAAGCATCGCCCTGGGAGCAGCGGCAGCCGGCGCCATCGCCTTCGCCATGAACCGCCGCGCCCGGCGCTGAGCCCGCCACGCTGCCCGAAACAGGAAATTACCGCGCAACGGGCCCCTCCCCCTTTTTGCGAAACTTGCGAAACTCTGCGAAAGATGCGAAAGGCTTGGGGGCTACACTAGAAGTGTTCGCGTGTCTGGTTACTCCCCCTTTGAGGTGAGGTGCCAGCCGTTGCAGTAGGGGCAGCGGTAGACGTGCAGGGGCGGGGCGCCGTGTTCGGCGCACTCGGCGGCGGTGAGTTCGGCCTCGTAGCGGCTGGCATAGCGGTTCTTGCGCTCGCAGGCCTTGTGGCGAAGGGCCGCGGCGCGCTCCTCGTCATGGCGCTGGCTGCGCGCGTTCTCGCTGGCGAACAGGTCGTCCATGCCGCCGAGAGATGCGGCGAACTCTGCTTTCTGCTTCTGCCACGCCGACCGCTTCTTGCTGCCCACGGACGCCTCCTTTTCCGCAACACCTTCTCACGGCACGGGCACTGCAAACCATGCTATAACCCAACCTAGAACTAGCACAATCGTAGAATATCCTGCCATGCTTATCGCAATGCTAACAGATCATATTTTCCTGTCGATCTGACAGTCGTCTACCGTACCATAAGAGCCAGAAAGAAGAGCATGATCGCAGCCCTCTATCATGAAGGAGAGAACTCATGGAGCGCGCCTTTTCCCTTTCCGTCTCCGTCCCAACACCATTCCGAATCCCGCATAGGGTACTGGCCCTTATCGGCGTCATCACATTCATTCTTGCCTGCTGCTTGGCCGGCTGTACCTCGAATGCCGCCGATAGCGACAGCTCTGCCACCGACGGCAACGCCACCGGCGAAAAGACCCTCCGCGTGGCCATGGAACTGGCCTACCCGCCCTTCGAAACGAAGGACGACGCCGGCAACCCCGAGGGGCTGGCCGTCGACTTCATCCGCGACTTCGGAGCTGCCTACGGCTACGACGTGCAGATAGAGAACACCGCTTGGGACGGGCTTATCCCGTCGCTGCAGTCGGACAAGGCCGATCTCGTCATCAGCTCCATGACCATCACCGACGAGCGCAAGCAGTCCGTGGACTTCTCCGACGCCTACGCCATGGCCCAGCTGGCCATTCTGGCGAACGCGGATTCCGGCGTGGCCTCCATCGACGACTTGAACCAGCCGGGCAAGAAGGTGGCCGTGAAGACCGGCTCCACCGGGGACGTGTACGCCACGAAGAACCTGACCAACGCTGAAATCGCGCGCCTGGCCGACGAGAGCGCGTGCGTGACTGAAGTAGTGCAGGGCAAGGCCGACGGCTTCCTCTACGACCAGCTGACCATCTACCGCAACCACCAGGCGAACCCGGATACCACCGAGGCCGTGTTCATCCCCTTTCAGGATGCCGAGGAATGGGGCATCGCTGTGAAGAAGGGCAACACCGAGCTCTTGGACCAGCTGAACGCCTTCATCGCGCAGTCGAAAACCGACGGCGAGTTCGATCGCCTCACCGAGAAGTACCTCGCGGACGAAAAGAAGGCCTTCGACCAGTACGGTTTCAAATGGTTCTTCGATTTCGAGTAATTTCCAGTACTCTGTAGAAAGCACGCGCAGAAAACCTGAGCGCTCAGCGCAGGCGCTCATCCCGATTCCCGAAGCTTGCGAAGGAGGCGATTAGGGCCGATGCCCGAAACCGCAACAACTGCAACCCCCGATCGCCCGCAGCGTCGGCGCGCAGCGAGCCCCTTCATGGCCCCGACCGGTGCGCCCGTGCGCCCGGCGAAGGCGGCTCTGAACTACCTGGCGGTGTGCGTGGCGGTGATCGCCGTGGTGTGGGCATCGCTGGCCGCAGCGGGCATCTCGCTGAACTTCGATTTCGTGGCTCAGTACCGCGTGCGCATCTGGGACGGCTTCTGCATGACCGTGGGCATTTCAGCGGCATCCCTCGTGCTGAGCCTTGTGCTCGGCGTGCTCGTGGCCGCGGGCCAAGGCGCGCGCTTCCTGCCACTGCGCTACCTGTGCGACTTCTACGTGAAAATCATCCGCGGCACGCCGCTCATCGTGCAGGTGTACTTCTTCTACTACATCATCGGCACAGCCTGGGGCATTGACAACCGCGTGCTCGCCGGCATCATCATCCTGTCGCTGTTCTCCGGCGCCTACATCGCCGAAATCGTGCGCGGCAGCCTGCTGTCGCTGGACGCGGGGCAGATGGAAGCGGCCCGGGCCGTCGGCTTCACCCGCGCCCAAACCTTGCGCTACGTGGTGGCGCCGCAGCTGGTGGCGCGCACGCTGCCGGCACTTACGGGGCAGGTGGCCTCCATTATCAAAGATTCGTCGCTGCTGTCGGTCATCGCCGTCATCGAGCTCACCCAAACCATACGCGAGATCACCGCCACGAACTACAACTTCTTCGGCGGCTTTCTACTGCTCGGCGCGCTGTATTTGGTGCTCACGCTGCCCATCATGGCCGTGAGTCGCCACTTCGAGAAGAGGCTCGACTATGCGCATTAGAACCGACACCGCCGCTCGCCTCTTATCCCATAGATGCTTTCTCGGCACAGCCGCGCACCGCATGTTGAGTGAGAGCACGCGCCCCCTCCCCTTCCCGGAGGTCGACTATGCGCATTAGCTTGGACCACCTGTGCAAATCTTTCGACGGCGTGGAAGTCCTGCGCGACATCACCTTCGACGAAGAGGTGTCGGCGCTCGCCATCATCGGCCCCTCCGGCGGTGGGAAGTCCACCCTGCTGCGCATCATCGGCGGCCTGGAGACACCCACGTCCGGCGCCATGGCGGTGGATGGCTCCCCCGTCTCCCTCGACGAGACTTCCCTGCGTGCCTACCGCGCCACCTTGGGCTTCGTCTTCCAAGACGGTGGCCTGTTCCACCACATGACCGCTTTGGAGAACGTGGCGCTCCCCTTGCAGGTGGTTCATGGCGCGAGCTCCGATGAGGCTGATGACCGCGCTCGCGAACTGCTCGCGCGCCTCGGTTTGGAAGACTCGCTAGCAAAGCGCCCGGCCCAGCTGTCCGGCGGCCAAAAGCAGCGCGTCGCCATCGCCCGCGCCCTCGCAGCCCGTCCGCGCCTCCTTCTGCTGGACGAGCCCACAAGCGCCCTAGACCCAGAGTTCACCACCGAAGTGCTCGACGTCGTGCGCGACCTCGCCGAAGTCGGCACGCGCTTCATCATCGTCACCCACGAGATGGGCTTCGCCCGCCACGCCTGCGACCACGTCGCTTTCCTCTACGGCGGCCGGCTTCTGGAATACGGCGCCGCCGCCCGCCTCTTCGACCACCCCGAAACCCCCGAACTCACCCGCTTCCTCAGCCGCCTTTTGGAATGGAGCATGTGAGGAGGGGGGTTACGCCCTCCACAGCTCGTTGTCGCGCACGGCGTTCATGAACCAGGCTCCGTGTTTAGCCACGTCGCCCACCCATGAGAGAACGCCGGCGCTCCAGCGAGCGAGGGCAACGAACTCGACGGTGTTGTCCAGAATCGTCGCCTCGTCGCATAGGTCGAGAGCGCGCGACAGGTTCCCCAGGGACGCTCGGTAGCGACGTAGCACCGCCCCCTCGTCGATATCATGACCGCCTACGGCCACCCGATGGGCAATGCGGTCGAGGGCCACTGCGGCCGTATCGACGCCGATGTAGTACAGCACCACCCGGTATCCAGCCTCCCGCGCCCGGCTCATATTGCGAAGCACCGCGTGACCCGTCAGCGTCGTTTCCTGGTTGAAGCTGCGCCGGCGAGAAAGGCACTCTTCTATGAGGAGGACCGCCTCACGCCCGGCACGCAGCTGATCGGCGCTGGAGGCCGGATCACCGCCCTGGGCCACGACGATCTCGTCGGAGTTCACACGCGCCATGGTGCGCGGCATGTCCTCCGTGCGCCAAAGACCCGTGCGATAGAACGTCGATTTCCCCGCCCCGTTCACGCCGGCGAAGACCACGTACACGGGCTGCATCAGAACACGCCCTCCTTCACCAGCTCCCGCTGGCGCTGCTGCAGAAAGAAGTCGAACACGGCCATATAGAAGGAAGCCTCTTCCTGGCACCGCGCCGCCTTCATCATCTCAGTTGGGGGGAGGCGCCCAAACGCGTGCCGACATGCGTCGTACAGATCGTGCGCGCAAGCAACGGCTTCTGCGCGAGCCGCGGCCGCCGATCCCTGCGAGTGCTCCCCAAGTGCGTCGGCCACACCCACGCGCGGCCTCCCCGCGCGAGGGGAGGCCATCAGCCTTTGCAGCACGTCCTCTTCCCGAATCATCCACTCGCGGCCGTTCTTCGCTGCAGGAAGACGTCCCTCCTTGATAAGCGCTCGCACCCGGGACGGACTCACCCCTAGCTGTCGAGCACTTTCCCCAACTGACAACATGGCATCCTCCTTCAAACTAATCATTGCGTTAACGCAATGATATCACAAGGAGAAACCATTCTTTTACTCAGGCATCACGGGCACCCGCCGCAGAGGCTGCGCGCCTCCACCTTGCAGGAAACGGCCTACTCCAGGCCCATCTCCTTCTTCAGGCGGGCCAGATCGTCGTCGACGGCGGCTTCGGCGCCAGCGGCAGCGTACTTCTTCGCCAAGTCCTCGGTGGGGTCGGCCGGCTGCTCGGACAGCTCGGCCACGGCATTGGCGCGGTCGAGCATCTCGTCGGCCTTGGCCTCCATGCGGTCAAAGGCACTGCGGGCACCCTCGGCACGGTCGCCGGCAGAGGTCATCTCATTCACCTTGGACTGGGTCTTCGCCACGGCGGCCTTCGCCTTAATAGTGGCCTTCCGCGCGTTCAGCTCCTCGATGTCGGCCACCAGCTTGTCGTGCATCTGGCGCATCTTGTCGGCGTTGGCCTTCGCGCTCTCGTAGGCCACGGTCAGCCCCTCGGCGCGCCCGGCCAGCTCTTGCTTCTTCGCAAGGAACACGCGAGCATCGGCCTCATTGCCAGCGGCGAGCGCCTTGCGGGCCAGTTCCTCGTACTTCTCCGTTTCCTCGCGGTTCTCATCGAGGAGCTTCTTGCAGCGCTTCTCCTCGGCCATAACGCCGGCGGTGGCCTCGCGCACCTCGGCGAGCGACTCGGTCATCTCGCGCAGGTACTGGTCGACCATCTTCTCGGGGTCTTCGGCCTTGTCCAAAAGCTCGTTGATATTCGCCTTCACGATGGAGGTGAAGCGATCGAGGATTCCCATGTCAGTCTCCTATCTGGCCCGAAGGCCGGGTTGAATACCGCAGCGTCGCCTAAGGCCGCGGCTTCATCGGCTGCACCGGCGGCGCGTCCGAAGCGCCTGCCTGCGCGTACTTCTTTTCCAAATCCGCCAGCTCGGCGTCGGCGAGCGACTCCAGCGGCGTGTTCAGAATCTCCTGCATGCGCTCTGCCTCGCGCTGCTGCGCCAGACGGCGGTTGCGCACGATGAGGAACACGACGACGGCCACTATTATCACTGCCGCGCATACCGCGATGATCGGCAGCGGCGAAGGCGTCACCGTCATGACACGGTCGGCCGTGTCGGCAAAGGCGTCGGAGAAGATCTCCTCTTCCGTGAGGCTCATGTCGTCGTAGTTCTGGCTGAGGTAGGCTTTGAAGATGTTGATGGCCTCGTCGTCGAGCACCGAGCCAGTCATCGCGCCGGCCCAGTAGGCGGCGTTGAACCGCCCGTTGCCGTCGTCGCAGAACACGAGCACGAAATGGGCTTGGTCGGTGAACAGCTCGTCGTACTTCTCCTGGGCGATGGACTGCAGCTCCTGGTAGGAGCGCACCGATCCGTTCGGCAGGATGTACACGTAGGGCTGCACGCCCGTTTCCTCGTAGAAGTGGCGCAAGCCGCGTTCGAGCTCGGCCGGGTCGTGGATCCAGTCGCCGTCCTCGTCGGTGAAGTAGCCGGTCTCGTTCACGGATCCAGCAGGAAGGGCCGTGCGCTCCACCGTGGATGCGGGCACATTCGCGCCCGTGCAGCTGCCGCCGCCGAGAGCCACCACCAGCAGCAGCACGAGCAGCACGGCCGCAACGATGACGAACACGGTGCCGCATCCGCTGTTGGAGGACTTGCCCTGAGAGGAGCCGGGTTGCGGGCCATTGCCGCCGGGGCCGTCGCCCGATCCGGGCTGCTGCGGGCCGCTCGGCTGCGGGGACATTTGCGGCGGCACCGAGCCGCCACCGCCACCGCCGCTGCGGCTCGAACCCATCAGGCCGCCGAGGAACCCGCCCCAGAAGCTGCCACCCCCGAAGCCTCCCCCATAGTAGCCGCCGCCGTGATAGCCCCCGCCGAAACCAGAGCCACCATGCCCGGCCGAGCGGCCGCCCGACCCCGAGCCGCCAGAGAATCCGCCGCCGAAGCCGCCGCCGCTACTTCCAAAGCCTCCGCCAAAGCCGCCGCCTCCCGAGAAGCCGCCGCCTCCGCCCGATCGTCCCATGGCCGCAAGCCTATTTCACGATGAGCACGGGCACGTTGGTCTTGTGCAGAACCGAGTAGCACACGCTGCCGAGCATGCCGCGCACGGCGCCAAGGCCGCGGTGGCCCATAACGATGCAGTCGTAGCCGCCCTCGTCGGCGTAAGCGGTGATGGAATCGTGCGGCGAGCCGTTCACCACGGCGATGCCAATGCCCTCGGCGTCGCCCACCAGAGGCGCGATGTTATCGGCAATGGCGTCCATATCGGCCTTGATGGCCTCGTTCTCCACTTCGGAGATCACGTCCATGTCCATGGTGTCGCCCATGACGCCGGACATGCGCGAGGCAATTTTGAACGTCTCGGCGTTGAAGTCGTGCCAGTCGACCACCGACAGCACGGTGATCTGGGCACCGGGCACGCCGGCCGCCAGATCGAGCGCCGCGCCCAGCGCGTTTTTCGCCGGCTCGGACTTGTCGTAGGGGACGAGAATCTTCTTGTACATGGGGGGCCTCCTTACCCTCGCGGCACCACAAGCGACAACGCCCGCGAACTGCAAGCCTATCAGCCGAATGCAGCTTGCGTACTCGAGCATCGCCGGATAATGCTTACCCTGCGGCTCATCCTAATGAGCCACTGCCATTTTACCACGGGCCTTTTCCGTTCCCCCGCCGCCGCCCACCTGTAGACGCGACGTTACGCATCCCTACCGCGGTTCCAACTGCACTCGCCAACTTCAACGGCTATCGGTTAATGCTTTAGCAGCAAAGGACGAAACGGAGGAAGTTGAGTTAATTTCGACTCTCATTTTTAACTCAATTCTCTCTCGCACCTTCCGATTCGGTTAAATTCTGCTAGTATTTCAACTCAATACAGACCGTATCTTCAGAAGAAGGCGCTATGACATATCTCGACCTCCGCAAGGCCTTTCACGACCCCGCGCAAGATGCGGATCAGCTATACGATCGCCGATTCAACGATGAGCGCACCTGGCATCTCAAAACGTCTATCGCCGGTAGTCCCGCCTTTGTCTACATGGCTCCGGAAATCTACGAAGCCCTGCTCGAAGCTGCTCAAATCGACAAAGATATCCTTCGCCTGGAAGCCGCGCTTCCCCAGCGAGCCCTCGATAGCTACCGTGACAGCTGCCTTATCGACGAAATCGTGCTGACCAATGAAATAGAAGGTGTGCACTCAACGCGGCGCGAAATAGGCGAGGTGCTCGAGCGCCTGAAGCAAAATGATCGCCGTGGGCGTTTTTTCGGTATTGTTCAAAAGTATGCTCTCCTCCAGACGCGACCGGACATCGCCCTTCGAACCTGCGCCGATGTGCGTGATGTCTACGACGACCTTGTGCTGGCAGAGGTTCGCATCTCGGATCCCCACAACGTCCCCGATGGCACCTACTTTCGCACTAAAATGATGCATGTGATCAACGAGGCAGGCATCCCCATCCACGACGGAATCGAACCCGAGGCAAGGATCATAGAGGAGATGGATCAGGCTCTTGACGTCCTCAACGACGAGTCACGAGAGCCTCTTCTCCGCATTGCTCTTTTCCACTTCCTTTTTGGTTACATACACCCTTTCTACGATGGCAATGGAAGAACAAATCGCTTCATTAGCAGCTATCTCATCTCCCGCCAATACGAGCCTATCGTGGGATTGGGCATCTCCTACGCCGTAAAGCAGGAGATTGAAAAATACTATAAGGCCTTTTCTCGGTGCGAGCACCCCCTCAATAGAGGCGATATCACGCCTTTTGTCATCGCTTTCTCAGAGATATGCGTGAATGCGATGTGCAATCTTCGCGATGCTCTCACAGAAAAGAAAAGCCAGATGGATATGTATCTCCATCGCTCGGCCGTGCTTGTCCCAGAACCGCTGCGCACCCTTGTCGAATCGCTTATCACCGCCACGCTGTTCACCTTTGACGGCGTAACCGCAAAAGAGCTTTGTGAGGCTGAGCGTCTCTCCCGGCAGACGCTTTATAAGCGTCTGTCCGAGCTGAGAAAACTCGGCCTCTTGCAAGAGGAGAAGATAGGGCGAAAGGTATTCTACAAACTCAACGAGGAGGCCTTCCTTCTGAGAGGATGCTGAAGCGCTCTATCGAGTTAACGCTTTAACAGCAAAGAGTGAAACGGGAGTAATTGAGTTAAATTCGACCCCTGTTTTTAACTCAATGCTCTCTCATTCTTCCGATTCAGTTAAAAAGCGGTGGCTCACGTACTGCCTCGAACCGCGCAACATCACCTACCGCGGCTCCTCGTTGTTCAGAAGGCGATGGCGAGAGACCAGGATATGGAACACCGTGTAGGCGCCCAGCACGAAGGCGCCCACATAGCCGAGCACGCCGAGCAGGGGCACGCCGAGCAGCTGCGGCTGCATGGCCGTGGTGCACAGGATAGACGAGCCCAGAAACAGCCCCGCCGACAGCGTCGCCAGGGAGATGCGCCCCACGGAGGCGTAGGCGGTAGCCAGAATGCGCGAGGACACTTCGATGTCGCCGTTCACCTTGATCTGCCCGCGATCGAGCATCTCCAACGTGTTCGACAGCTGAGTCGGCAACTTCGCCAAGGCCTCGGCCGAGGCGGCGCTCGTCGTGGCAAGATCGATCAGCTGCGTCGCCAGAAACTTCGGGTCGGCCTGCTGGGCGATGACGTGCTTCGACACAATCTCGATGACGCTGATATCGGGCGCCACCTGGGCAATGACCCCCTCGATGGTCACAAACCCGCGAGCGAGCATGGTCACCGACGAGGTCATCATCATGTTCTGGCCGCGCAGCACCTCGATGACCTCGGTGAGCACCGTGCCCACGTTGATCTCCTTCATCTCGGCAGTGCTGTACTCGGCGAGCAGCCGCGAGAGCGCCTCCAGCAGCGCCCCATGGTCCACCGGCCCCAGCACATGCACAAGGCCCATCACCGCTTCCTTCAGCAGATAGGCGTTGTCGGTGGCCACCGCCGTGAACACCTTCCCGACGAGCATTCGCTCCGACACCGTCAGCGTGCCCACCATGCCCAGATCGATCCACACCACGTTCCCATCGCGTATGAGAATGTTGCCCGGATGTGGGTCGGCGTGGAAGAACCCGTCGTCGAGCACCTGGGTCACGTAGCTTTGGCACACGCGGCGCGCGAGCGCGTTCACGTCGATACCCTGCTGGCGCAGCTCTTCGGTGTGGGAGATTTCGGTTCCCTGGACGAACTCCATGACGAGCACCGACTCGCAGGAATATTGCGGATAGGCCACCGGGGACGTGACCCCTTCCTCGTCGGCCAGCTCGTCGTGGAAGCGCATGAGGTTGTGCAGCTCGGAGGTGAAATTCACCTCGCTGGCCGTCGTACGCTCGATTTCCTCGACGAAGCCCTCGAGCGACAGCAAGATGCTGCGATGGGAATTGGAAGCGAACTCGCCCAAGGCCAGCAGGTGCTTCATGAGCATGATGTCCTCGGCCATAGACTCAGCCACGCCCGGGCGGCGCACCTTCACGGCCACCGTCGTGCCGTCGAGCAGCGTCGCCTTGTGCACCTGAGCGATGGAGGCCGCGCCCAAAGGCACCGGGTCGATGGAGGCGAACACCTCGTGCCACGACTTCCCGTACGCGCGGTCAATCTGCTCGATCACCACGTCGAAGGGCATCGGGTTTGCATCGTCGCGCAGTTTCTCGAAGGCATCGCAGTAAGCCTTGGGCAGAAGGTCGGAGCGGTTCGAGGCCAGCTGGCCGATCTTCACGTAGGTGGGGCCAAGGGCCTGCAGCACCTCCACCGCCTGGGCGGGAGTCAGCCCATGCAGCACCTTGTACTGGCGCATGATGCGCACGATTTCGTTCATGCGCGCATGAGAGGTCTTGTCCTTGAGGGAAATCTCGGCGACTTTCATGAACTCTTCGAACGTGGCCATGGGCGTTCCTCCTTTCTGGAAAGCCCATGGTACCGTGCGAAACGAAGAGCGATCTCCTCATCAATTCACCTGGCATCAAGCTGTTGTTTCAACCGCTTTGCCTGCAATAGAGAAGCAGGTAGAAAACCGTCACGCGCCTAATACCGCCAAAGGAACGACGAACACGCCGTCTTCCCGATAGTAGCTATAGTCGCCAACCGCAGTAAGCACCATGAGGAACGACGGCGATCCCGTGGTCGAAACATCTATCTTGTTGCGCAGACTCAAGAGGCTCTTCGCCCCTTCGTCGACAAGCGATTCTCCACCCAGCTTCACTTCCACCAATCCATAGGCTCCGTTATGCAAATGGATGACTGCATCTGCCTCTAAGCCAGAACGATCTCGATAGTGATACACCTCGCCTCCTAGCGCATCGGCATATACGCGCAGATCACGTAAGCACATCGTCTCGAACAAAAGGCCAAATGTGTTCAGATCGGCCATAAGGTCTCCCGGACCAAGCGCCAAAGCAGCTGCGGCAATAGAGGGATCAACGAAGTGTCTCGTAGGAGCAGTCCGGACAGCTGTTTTCGAACGCAAATTAGGATTCCAAGCAAGGAGATCCTCTAGAACAAGAATTTGTTCCAGCGCACGAATGTAGTCGCGCACCGTACTTTCACTTGCCTGCACTCCCTGCGCATTTACATCGGCCAGCATTTCGGTAACTTTCCCTTGCGATGCTGAAAAGCGCGCGTAAGAACGCAGCAATGCACGAGCCACACGAGGATTGCGCTCTTTTTCGTCCACGCGGGACACGTCTGAGTTTATCACGCCGTCCAGGTAATCGGGCGCTTGCAGCAGCGCCGATTCATCGTCCAGACCCACGGCGCGAGGCCATCCCCCTCGGCAAAGTAAAAAGGCCATGTGTTCCAAGCTGCACTCAGATCGCGCAATGGGAACCTGCTCTCCAGCGAACAAAGCGCTCAGAGATACCGCACCTGTTGAATCTCCCGACTCGTAAAGACTCATGGGACGCATTTTCATACGAGCGATGCGCCCAGTACCGGTATGGCTCATTTTCTTAGGATCAGGGGGAACCGCCGAACCCGTCAGAATGAACTGTCCGAACTCTTCTCTATGGTCAACTTTGAACCGAACTGCGTCCCACAGTTGCGGAGCAAGCTGCCACTCGTCGATGAGACGCGGCGTGGCGCCCCTCAGCAATTCAAGAGGAGCGATCTCCGCAAGGCGAATGTTCTGCGCCTTGGTGCTCGGGTCCTGCAGGTATATCGCACTCTCAGCAAGCCTCTCGCATGTAGTGGTCTTGCCGCACCACTTAGCCCCCTCGACCAGAACGGCGCCTTTCGCTCTTACACGTTTTTTAAGCAATGGGTCGTATATTCTAGGTAGATACTCACGCATTCTTGACCCCAATTCACTCCTTATCGAAGGATAACTTGAACAGGTATTTTATCAGTTTTGGTAAGTTTACGTTACTACTTTTGGTAAATTCCTGTTACTAGTTTTGGTAAATTCCTGTTACTAGTTTTGGCAATCGGTCAAGCAGGTCAAGCACAAGGTCCCGGCGAAGGAATTTCGGGGGTGCGCGCGGTACCAAACCCTGTCGTTTTGCCCAAACTCTGGCGCGTTATTTCCGCGGTCGGGCCATCCTGCAAGGCCAATCGAACAAAATTGTCACTGTGGCAATTAAGTAAAATGGTTGGTCGATGAGGTGCGTGCATAGGTTTTATGGCAAAATAAGCTGCTGTGCTACTGAACGCTGCACCGAAAGCGCAGCGCAACCACGCAAGAAGAACGCAGCTTAAACACGCAAGAACAAGGAGAAGCACATGGGACTCCTCTCAAAATTCGAAGGCAAGATGGAAGACACCGTGGAAGGCGCCGCCGATCGCATGGGCGCAGCGCCCCTGTCTCCCGTGCAGATTGCCAAGAAGGCCGAGAAGCAGATGCGCCGCGAGAAGATGGTCGGCGCAGGCAAGCAGTACGCTCCCACGCTTTATACCGTGCTCGTCAACGCCGACGATGACCGCCGCCTTCTGGGCTACTACCCCACCCTGGCTGGCGAAACCGAAACCTACCTTTCCGCCAAAGCCGCCGAGCAGGGCCTCGTCATGGACGGGCAGCCCCTCGTGCGCTTCATCGTCGACGACGATTTGCGCCACGGCAAGTTCGACGTCATTGCCGAAATGGTGGCCTCCCCCTTGGTTGAGCAGCTGCGCCAAGAAGAGTACGCCCGCTACGGCATCCGCCCCGGCGGCGGTCCGGCCCGCGCGGCCGCCCCGCAAGCTGGCTACGGCTACCAGCAGCCGGCACCCACCCCGGCGCCGGCCCCCGCACCCGCCGGCGGCTACGACTACCAAGCCGCGCCCGTCGACGAGTACGTGGAAGACGACTACTACGAGGACGACGAGCCCCGCCAAGCTTATATCTATGACATCACCAACGACCGCGCCTTCACGCTGCCCGGCCAGGCCGAGACCATCGGGCGCGAGTCGAAGAACGACATCGTCATCCCCGACATCAACGTCTCCCGTGTGCACGCGGAAATCCGCCAGGACGAGTCCGGCGCCTGGATTCTCACCGACCTCGGTTCCACCAACGGCACCTTCGTCAACGGCCGCCAGATCAAATCCACCGCGCTGCATGACGCCGACCGCATCATCGTAGGTACCACCAACCTCGAGTTTCAGCTCATCTAGCCCGCCCGCACCTCAGCGAGCCAAAGGAGGCTATCGGTGATCGATCTCGTTCTGCTCATCGCGCGCCTGTTGTTCGTGGCGCTGCTCTATCTGTTTCTGTTCGCCATCATGCGCACCGGCATCGGCATGGTCAAAGGCTCCCGCAAGAAGGAGCGCGGCTGGACGGTGTCGGTGGAGCGCGGCCCCAAAGAGCTGCGCGGCGTCTCCATCGCCGTGCACGGGCCTGTCATCGTGGGCCGCTCGCCGGGCGCCGACATCGTCATCGGCGCCGGCTACGTGTCCGGCCGCCACGCCCGTTTCCAGCTGATGGGCCAGAACCTCTTCGTGGAAGATCTGGGCTCGAAGAACGGCACGGCCGTGAACGGGCGCCCCGTCCATGATCCGGTGGCCCTGCGCAACAAGGATCTCGTCACCATCGGCGACGTCGACATCCGCGTGAGGAACCAATAATGGCCCGGGCAAAGCGCAAGAAGAGCGGCGCAACTTTCGGCAGTCGCACCGACGTCGGCTGCGTGCGCGAGCACAACGAGGACTCGCTGGCCGTTGCCCCGCCACTGTACGTGGTGTGCGACGGCATGGGCGGCCACGCCGCGGGGGAAGTGGCCTCGGAAATCGCCGTGGACGTCATCTGCGACCGCGCGCCGGCGCACCCCGATGCCTCGGCTTTGGGACAGGCCGTGGAAGAGGCGAACCTCGCCATCATCCGCGCCGCCCGCGAGGGCGTCGGCCGCGCCGGCATGGGCTGCACCTGCACCGCCGCTATGCTGGAGAAGGACAAGCTCGTCATCGCCCAGGTGGGCGACTCGCGCGCCTACCTTTTGCATAAGGGGCAGATGCAGCAGCTCACCCGCGACCACTCGCTTGTGGCCGACCTTATTGAGGCCGGGCAAATTACTGAGGCCGAGGCCCGCGTTCATCCCCAGCGCTCGGTCATCACCCGCGCCTTGGGCAGCGACCCGCGCACCCAGCCGGACTTGTTCGAGCTGACCGCGGAAGCCGGCGACCGTCTGCTTCTGTGCTCCGACGGGCTTTCCACGATGTTGGAAGATGACCAGATTGCCAAGATCCTCGCCAGCCACAGCGAGCCCCAGCGCTGCGCGGCCCAGCTGGTGAACGAGGCCGTGGGCCGGGGCGGCTACGACAACGTCACTGTCATCGTCGTGGACGTGACGGGCCTGGCCGAGCAGCACCGCCGCAAGCTGACGCGCAAGAGCCGCGCGACGGCTATCATGCTGGCGCTTTTGCTGGTGGCCATCATCGCCGGTTGCGCCTATGGGTTCAACTACCTGGCGTCCAACGCCGCCTATTTGGTGGCCCAGGATGGGAAGGTCGCCGTGTACCAGGGCGTTCCCGGCGACATTTTCGGATTCTCGTTCAATCACCTCGACCGCGTGACCGACGTGGCTCTGGACGACTTGCAGCCGGGCACTGCCAACCGCCTGCGCGAGGAGGGCATCAAGGTGGATTCCCTGGAAGCCGCCAACAGCCTCGTCGCGGAATACGAGAAGGAGATCGCCGACCGGAAGGCCGCCGAAGAGGAAGCGGCCCGGGCAGCAGCCGAGGCCAACCAGCCTGAGGAACCCGCGAAGGGTACGGAAGGTGCTGGCGGCGGCGCGGCCGGTGGCGAGCAGGGTGGCACGGACTCGCAAGACACTGAACCCCCGGCCGGTGCCGGCTCCGGCACGACCGGCAAGGGCACGGGCAACCCCGACGCTGGCGCAAGCGGCAGCACGGCCGGGAGCACCTCGGGAGGAACCAACCGATGACCCGGCGCAACATAGAGCTGATGCTTCTGCTCATCGCCTCGCCCATCGTCATCGTGCTTTTTGCCATGATGGTGGTCACCGGCGGGCAGGAGCTCTCCTTCAACACCCTGGGCGTGCCCCTCGGCATCTTCGCCGCATTCCTTGTGGCCCACATTGCCGTGCGCTTGCTCGCCCCGGCGGCCGACCCGGCCATCCTGCCTATCTCGTTCGCGCTGTCGGGCGTCGGCATCGCCTTCGTCACCCGTATTGTGCCTGATTTGGCCGTGAATCAGCTGCTGTGGCTGTTCATCGGCATCGCGGCCATGATCGCCACGCTCGCCGTCGTGCGCAACCTGGACAAGCTCGCCAATTACAAGTACACGCTCATGATCGTGGGCATTCTGCTGCTGCTTTCCCCCATGTTGCCGGTCATCGGCTACGAATCCGGCGGCGGCCAGCTGTGGCTGCGCTTCGGCAGCTTCAGCTTCCAGCCCGGCGAGCTGGCGAAGATTCTCATCGTGTTCTTCATCGCCGCCTACCTGGCCGCCAACCGCGAGATGCTCTCGGTGTTCACGTGGAAGGTGGGGCCGCTGTGGCTGCCGAGCCTCGCCACCCTTCTGCCCCTCATCGTCATGTGGGCGCTCGCCTTCATCGTCGTCGTGCTGGAGAAAGACCTCGGCCTCGCCTTGGTGCTGTTTTCCGTGTTCGTCATCATGCTGTATGTGGCCACGGGGAAGAAGCTCTACCTGGTGGTGTCCATTGGGCTTGCGGCCATTGCGGCCGTGGCCCTTTACGGCATGATGGGCCACGTGCAGACCCGCGTCGCCATTTGGCAGGACCCCTTCGCCGAGGCCCAGGGCGGCGGCTTCCAGCTGGTGCAGAGCTTGTATTCCATCGCCGACGGCGACCTGTTCGGCACCGGTATCGGCCGGGGCATGGGCGGTCAGCCCGTAGCCGAGGGCGGCATCCCCGTCGCCGAGAGCGACTTCATCTTCCCGGTCATCGCCGAGGAGACGGGCCTGCTCGGCGCGGCCGGTGTGCTGCTGCTGTATTTGTGCTTCGCCATCCGCGGCATCGTCACAGCGGCCCGGGCGAAATCCGACGTCAGCTCGTTCACCGCCGTGGGCCTCACCTCCATCATCGTGCTGCAGGCCTTCATCATCGTCGGCGGCGTCACGCGCCTCATCCCGCTGACCGGCATCACGCTGCCCTTCATCAGCCAGGGCGGCTCGTCGCTCATCGCCAGCTTCATCATCGTCGGCTGCCTGCTGCGCTGCGGAGACGAGGGCACCGGCGTGAATTCCGAAATGCGCCAGACCGGGGCCATCGGCGCCCACGGATCGGACGCAGTGCTGGGACGCGTGGCCTTGGGCAAGCGGCTCACCGGCACCATGATCGTTTTCTCGGTGCTCTTCGCGGTACTGGTGGCGAACCTCACCTACCTCATGGTCATCAAGGCGCCGGAGTACCAGAGCATGCCGTCGAACAACCACACCATCGCCAAGGAAGCGCGCATGGAACGGGGCACCATCTCTACCGCCGACGGCACGGTGCTCGCTACCTCGGTACGCCAGGAGGACGGCTCCTATAAGCGCGAGTATCCGGCTGGCGAGCTGGCGGCGCACATCGTGGGCTACACTTCCCAGCGCTTCGGCACCGCCGGCATCGAGGCCGCCTACAACGACACCCTGCGCGGCGAGCAGAACTTCGCTAGCTTCACCGACGTAGTGAACTCGCTCGCGGGCATCCAGACCAAGGGCAACGACGTCGTGCTTTCCATCGATTCCCGCATTCAGCAGGCGGCCCAGGACGCCCTGGCCGGGCAGGTGGGCGCCGTGGTGGCCTTGAACCCCGAGACCGGCGCCGTGTACGCCCTGGCCTCCTCCCCCACCTTCGACGCCGCCAATTACGAGGAGCTGCTCACGGCGGCTGCGGACGGCGGCAGCGACTCCTCCGAGCTGTTCAACCGCGCCACCCAGGCGCTGTACGCGCCAGGCTCCACCTTCAAGATGGTGACCCTGGCCGCCGCGCTGCAGAACCACATCGCCACGGCGGACACGGTGTACGACTCCCCCGGCGAGATGGACATCGGCAACGCGCCGGTGACCAACGTGAAGAAACGCTCCTACGGCAAGATCACCCTGGAGCAGGCCCTGTGGTACTCGTCGAACACGGTGTTCGGCCAGGTGGGCGTGCAGCTCGGCAGCGATTTGCTCGTGCAGATGGCCACAAGCTTCGGGTTCAACGAGGCTATCCCCTTCGACCTTCCCCTGGCCACGTCCCTCATGCCCGACCCCGAGGAAATGACCACCTGGGAGACGGCCTGGGCCGCCTGCGGCGAGCCGGTGGGCGAGCATGAGAGCCCCGCCGGCCCCCAGGCCACTGTGCTGCAAATGGCGCTGGTGGGTTCCGCCATCGCCAACGAGGGCGCCATCATGCAGCCCTACCTGGTCGACGGCATCTACAACGCCAACGGCGAGCGCAGCTTCTCGCCCATTCCCGTGAAGCTGAAGCAGGCCATGGACGCCGACACCGCCGCCGCTGAGATCGACATCATGAAGGGCGTCGTCACCGAAGGCACCGGCGGCAAGGCGGCACTGGACGACGTGGCCGTGGCCGGCAAGACCGGCACCCACGAGCGCGGCGATGGCAGCGACGACAGCTGGTTCGTGGGAATGGCCCCCGCTGCCGACCCCAAGGTCGTGGTGGCCGTCGTCATCGAGAAGGGCGAATCGGGGGCTGGCGCCAGTGCCGCCCACGACGTTCTGGAAACGGCTCTCGAAGTGACGGGGGCGCTGTAGTACAATGGCAAGACTCACCAGAGTTCGCATACTTAAACCGCAAACGCACTCGTACATGGAACTTTAAGGAGTATCAAGGTGACCGGACAGGGAACAATGACGGGCAAGGTCTTTGGCGGCCGTTACGAGATAAAGGACCGCATCGGCATCGGCGGCATGGCCGAGGTGTACCGCGCCCAGGACAGCACGCTGGGCCGCGTCGTCGCCGTGAAGGTGATGCTGCCGCAATTCGCCGCCGACCCCTCTTTCACCCAGCGCTTCCGCCAGGAGGCCGCCGCTGCCGCGAATCTGCAGAGCCCCTACATCGTGAACGTGTACGACTGGGGCCAGGACGACGAGACCTACTACATCGTCATGGAATTCGTGCGCGGGTCCGACCTGAAGACCGCCATTCAGCAGCGCGGCGCCATCAACCAGCGCAAGGCCGCTGAAATCGGCTCCCAGGTGTGCCAGGCCCTCACCGTGGCCCACAACCAGGACATCATCCACCGCGACATCAAGCCGCAGAACATCATGGTGCAGCCCGACGGCAACGTGAAGGTGATGGATTTCGGCATCGCCCGAGCGAAGAACTCCGTGAACGACAAAACCTCCGCTGTGCTGGGCACCGCCCATTACATCTCGCCGGAGCAGGCCCAGGGCAAGGACCTCACCGCCGCCAGCGACATTTACTCGCTGGGCATCGTGCTGTACGAGGCCACCACGGGCAAGCTGCCCTTCGACGGTCCAGACGCCGTATCAGTGGCCATGCAGCAGGTGAAGGACGAACCGGCGGCCCCCTCTTCCATCAACCCGAACATCGATCCCGACCTTGAGGACATCATCATGGTGGCCCTTTCGAAGGATCCGGCGCGTCGCTTCGCCACGGCTAACGACATGCGCATCGCGCTGATGGACTACCTGGCCGGACGCCCCGTCACCCTGCCGGCTGGCGCGATGAGCTCGTCGTTCACCGAGGCCCAGACCCGCATGATGGGCGCGGTGCCGGGTGCGGTGCCGGGCATGACGAGCACCCAGGTTATGCCGACGGTTGCCGGCGGCACGGCGGCCATGTCGCCGAGCTCCACGGGCAATTTCCAGGCGACGAACTTCCACGATGCCAACACGAAGAAGAGCAAGAAACCCGTCATCATCGCCCTCTGCGCCATTCTGGCCATCGCGCTGGTGGCCGGCATCGCGTTCGCGGTAACGGGCGGCTTCAAGCCGGCGGCCCCTGCCGACGAGCCCATTGAGGTCCCCAGCGTGGTGGGCAACACCGAGCAGGAGGCCACCTTCACGCTGGAGCAGGCCGGCTTCCAGGTGCAGATTACGACCAAGGAAGACGAATCCGTCGACGAGGGCACGGTGCTGCAGCAAGACCCGGCCGGCGGCACCAAGCAGCAGAAGGGGGCGACCATCACCCTCACCATTGCCGTGGGGCCCGATACCGTGGACGCGCCCAACTTCAAGAACATGACCATGGATGATGCACGCCAAGCGGCCGAGGACGCCGGCCTTAAGGTTGTGGAAGCCGAGAGCAAATACTCGGAAGATGTCGCCGAGGGCAAGATCATTTCGCAAAGCCCCGCCGCCGGCGACCCGGTGAAGCCCGGCACCACCATCGAGGTCGTCACCTCCCGCGGAAGCGAGCTGACCACGGTGCCCAACGTCATTGGCATGACCGAGGAGCAGGCCATCGACAAGCTGCAGTCCGAGGGATTCGGCGCCGATGTGAAGGCCCGCGAGTACAGCGACAAGCAGGGCGAGGGCCGCGTCATGAAGCAGGATCCGCTGAACGATAAGGTGAAGCCCGGCGCCACGGTGCAGATCACCATTTCGAAGGGCCCCGAGCCGGAGCCCGAACCGGAACCGGAACCCGCCCAGCCGTCGAACCCCGGCACCACCGATCCGGGCACCACTAACCCTGGCGGCACCACTGATCCGGGCACGGGCGGCGGCAGCGGCAGCGGCGGCACGACCGACCCCGGCAATCAGGGCGGCGACACCGGCACGACCACGCCTTCCGCCAACTAGGATCGGATAACGAAACCGTGAAGACCGGGCGCCTCCTCCTTCGGGATGGAGGCGCCCTTCTATAATGAGGCCATGCCCAATTTGCTCGACATATTCGATAAGTTCATCCACGCCGACTGGTTCAATACCATGCTCGGCGTCGTGATCATCTGCGCAATCACCTTCGTCGTCGCCCGCATCACCGTGGCCTTTATGCGCCGGGTGCTGAACAAGACCTCGCTTCTGCCCTCCAGCTCCATTTTCATCAACTTGGTGCGCATCGTGGTGTGGGTCATCGGCATCTGCTGCGTGCTTTCCATGTGCTTCAACGTGAACATTTCGGCCATGATCACCGGCCTTGGCGTCGTTGGTATCGCGGTGTCCCTCGGCTTTCAAGACACGCTATCGAACCTCATCGGCGGCCTGACCGTCAGCGTGTCGCGCACGGTGGAGCCCGGCGACAACATCCGCATGGGGCCTTCCGGCGTCACCGGCGTCGTGCAGGACGTCACTTGGCGCTACACCTCCATCAAGGACAGCTCGGGCACCATCACCAATATCCCCAACTCGCTTATGACCTCCACGGCTGTCTGCAAGCTATCCCCCTTGAACGAGATTTCCATTCCCCTGGTGGTCACCACCAACAGCGAGCGGCTCACCGCCACGGCCCACCACATTGAGGACGCCGCCGAGAAGGCCATCGCCCGCGTGAGCAAACTGAAGAAGCGGCCCAGCGTGTCGTTCTCATCCATCAGCGACTACGGATTCAAAGGTTCGCTGAGCTTCACTATCGCGGAGGCGTCCAAGGCCTCCTCTGCCACCGATGCCGCCATCCGCGCCGTGGCCCCCTACGTGCACAACCATCTCATTGAAGAGGCCATGGGCGACCTAACCGGGCAGAAACTTACCGACGCCACCGGCTCGCTCGTGCCCGTGAAAGACGAGGAAGGCGCCTCCAGCAACTGAGTTCGCGTAGCGCAGAACTTCATGGCGCTTTTGGGCACAAAAATAGCCCTGCCCCACGCCAGAGGATGAACCCACCTCAAAAGGTGGGTGCTCGCATCGGGTCTCCCGGCTTTCGCATCAACGGATGCGAATCTCCGTTCCAACCGCTTCTAGAGCTCCCTCGTCACAATACGTCGGTCCATCGCAATATATGGCGGGAACAGGACTTACCTCCAGTATACGCAAAACCCGGTGACAGGAAAGTCTTGACATCCACCGCAACATAAGCTGTTGGGCAAACGTTGCCCACCATCGCAGCTTGAAGAAGCGGTCATGCCAACTTTATGACAGAGACGCAGCCGACGGATGCATGGACCGGAGTGCGCTACAATGGCGGCTATGGAAAACGACTTCGAAAACACCACCATCTCGCTGTACGGCACCGTGCCCGACTCCATCGTGGACGGCCCCGGCCTGCGCTACGCCGTGTTCGTCCAAGGGTGCTCGCACCACTGTCCCGGCTGCCACAACCCCGAAAGCCAGCCGGCCGAGGGCGGCACCGAAACGACGCTGGCGGCCCTTCTGGCCGATATTCGCGCCAACGGCCTCGTGCACGACGTGACCCTCTCCGGTGGCGAGCCCTTCGAGCAGCCGGAGGCCTGCGCGGCTCTGGCGGCCGCGCTGAAGCGCGAGGGTTACGGCATCTGGTGCTACACGGGCTACCTCTACGACGATCTTGCGGGGCGGACGGATCCTGCCATCGCCAACTTGCTCGACCATATCGACGTGCTGGTGGACGGCCCCTTCGTGGAATCGCGCAAGTCCCTCGAGCTGAAGTGGTGCGGCTCCTCCAACCAGCGCCTGATCGACGTGCCGGCCACACGACGTGCCGGCTCTGTCGTGGAATGGCAACCCGCCTCGTTCTCGCTGGAAAAACCTTCTAACTGGTAAGGCAAGAGCCTCTAAAGGCTCAGCCTTGCAAGCACTTTTACTATTTCTGGAAATCTTTGTCAGCCGATGGGTAGACGCACCGTAAAGCGAGTACCGACATCTTCCTCGCTTTCCACGAACACCTCGCCGCCGTGGTAGAGGGCGGCGTGTTTGACGATGGCCAAGCCCAGCCCCGTGCCGCCCAGCTCCTTGGAACGGCTCTTCTCCAGGCGGTAGAAGCGCTCGAAGATTTTCTCCAGCTTATCGGCGGGAATACCCGCGCCGGTGTCGTTCACGCGGATGATGCCGATGCGGACTCCCCCCTCGCCGCTCGGCCCTTCGCCGGCGGGGACGTCCTCCTCGCACACCTCCACGAGCACGTGGCCGCCTTCGCGGTTGTAGCGGATGGCGTTTTCCACCAGGTTGTAGATCATCTGCTTGAGCAGGGTCTCGTTGCCCTGGACAGTAACTGGTTCCGCCTTGAGGTGCACCTCCACATCGGCATCGGCGGCCAGCTTGGTCAAACGTCCCACGACGCGTTCGGCCACGGCGCGCAGGTCCACCGCCTCGGCTTCGTCGGCGCCGGGAGCCATCTCGTCAAGACGCGACAAAATGAGCACGTCGTCGATCAACGCGCGCATGGCCTGGGATTCCTCATAAATGAGCTGGGCGAACCGGGGCACATCCTCGGGGGGCACCAGACCGTTGGCCATCAGCTCGGCATAGCCGGAAATCACTTGCAGGGGCGTCTTCATTTCATGGGAGACATTGGCCGTGAACTCGCGGCGCATCTTCTCGGCCCGGGCCAGCTCCTCGTTGCGCGCGAGAGCCGAGGCCGATCGCGCCGGCTTGTCAGCGCCCGGCGTAGGCGCTGACGCAGGTGCCGCAGCCGCCCGAGCATCGCCGCAACGGGACTTATCAGCGGCACTCACGAGGCACTCTTCTTCAATCGATAGCCCACGCCGCGCACGGTGGCGACGGCTTCTTCGGAGCCGGGGGCCGCTTCGGCCAGCTTGCGACGAAGCGTCTTCACGTGCATGTCCACCGTGCGCGTCTCGCCGACGAAGCTTACGCCCCACACCTGCTCGAGCAGCTGCTCGCGGGTGAGCACACGGCCCTTATTCTCCATAAGCGTGCGCAGAAGGTCGAACTCCTTGCGCGTGAGGTTGACTTCACGGCCGTCCGCCATCACCGTACGGGCGGACGGCGACAGCTTGATCGCGCCGACGACCATAAGGTCACTGGGTTCCGCTATCTCTTCTGCGGCGCCTTGGGCCGGACGATTCGCACGGCGCAACAGCGCGTTCACCCGCGAGATGAGTTCCATCATGCCGAAGGGCTTTGCCAGATAGTCATCGGCGCCGGCGTCGAGTCCCACCACTTTGTCGAACTCGGTGCCTTTGGCCGTGAGCATCATGATGGGCATATTCTCCGTCGCCGTATTGCCGCGCAGGGCCTGCAGCAGCACGAGGCCGTCGTCTCCGGGCAGCATGATGTCCAGCAGCACCGCATCGGGCGGCTCGGCCGCACACCGCTCAACGAGACCGTCGCCGTCATGGAACGCACGCACTTCCATGCCCGCCTGATGCAGCGCGTAAGCCGTCAGGTCGCGAATGTGCTCGTCGTCCTCCACGTAATAGATGAGCGGGGCTTTGCTCATGGGGATCCTTTCTGGAACAGGTGCGCGGCCATTGTAGCGCAACAGCCGCGTAGCGCGGAGGTGGGCGGTGAGACGTCAGAGAGCCGTGGGGCGAACCGAACAGCCCACACGGCCTCGGCGCAACCGGAAACCTACGCGAAAGCGACCGACGGCGCGGGGCGGTGTCATCGATCGCGAGGTGCGGGGTTAGGCGGCCGCCGCGTCGGGGGCCAGCGGCGTCTCCAGCGTGTCCGCCAAAGAATCGCGGGGACGGCGCGGCTTCTCGGGGAGAATCGCCATAACGATCTTCACCATCACCGACACAAGCGGCAGCCACAGCACCGTCATGGTCACGTTGAACAGCGTGTGCGCGTTGGCAATCTGCCGGGCGATGACCTCCACTTCGGGGCCGGCCGGCGAGATGGCGGCCACCACCGCGGCGGCAGGGCCGATGAGCCACACGAACAGCAGGCAGCCCGACAGGTTGAAGATGCAGTGGGACAGGGCCACGCGCTTGGCGTCGCGGGACTGGCCGATGGCGGCGAGAAGCGCCGTGATGGTGGTGCCCAAATTGTCGCCGAGCAGGATGGGAATGGCGCCCTCCAGGCCGATGATGCTGGCTCCATCGACGCCCGGCGTGGCGGCGAAGTTCTGCAGCACGGCGATGGTGGCGCTGGAGCTTTGCACCACGAGCGTCATGAGGGTGCCCACCAGAACGCCGAGCACCGGCACGCCCGTCACCTGGGCAATCATGTCGGTGAACACGGGGTTCTCGGCCAAGGGCTTCATGACAGCGCCCATGGTGTCGATGCCGAGGAACAAAAGCCCGAAGCCGAAGACGGCGGTGCCGACGTACTTCATCTGCCCCTGCTTGGCAAGCTGCATGACGAGGAAGCCCACAAGCACGATACCGAGCACGTAATCGGACAGCTTGAAGGCGATGATCTGCGCCGTGATGGTGGTGCCGATGTTCGCGCCCATGATAATGGGAATGGCTTGGCGCAGCCCCATGAGGCCCGCAGCCACAAAACCGATGGTCATGACCGTGGTGGCGCTGGAGCTTTGCAGCACCGCCGTGGCCAGCGCACCGGCCAGAACGCCGAAGAAGGGGTTCTTCGTCACGGCGGCCAGAATGGCGCGCATGCGCTCGCCAGCTGCCTCCTGCAAGTTGTTGCTCATGAGGTTCATGCCGTACAGGAACAGGGCCAAACCGCCGAACAGTCCCAGCCCGATTTGCAGCAGTTCTTCCACCTATGCGTCTCCTTCACGCGGCCCGCTCCTCCGCGGGACAGACATGGCGGCGCACCTCGCGCACGCCGGTTTTCCGTAGGCTGCAGTATGGAGCCCCCATGAGCGCCCCGAGTAAGCCACACGTAAAGGGAAAGTAAAACTTTGCTGATGAAGCACGAGCGGGGCACCGACCTTAATCGGCGCCCCGCTCGGGGGAGGGCTCGTCTACATCCGGCAGCCTTAAGCTTCCAAGGCTGATCGGTCAAGAGAGGGCTCGCCTAGCCTAGAACACCCTTTGCAATAACATCTCCGTACCCCAGAACCTGGAGGCAGGGCTGACCACACACCTCCCCGACGGCAAAAAGACCCGCAATCGGCTGGCCACCGTCGTCGAGCACACGGAAGCGCTCGTCCACCGTAAGACCGTCAACAGTGATAAGCACGGCCCACGTCCCTGGCGAAGCGTAGAAGGGGCCCTCAACGATGGGAGCTGTTTCCTCAAAATATGTCCGTCCGAATTCATCCGGTACGCCAGCGACGCAGGCGGCGTTGTACTCCTCCACAGTCTTCTTTAGGGCACTGGCAGGAATATCGATCTGATCTGCGAGTTCGTCAAGCGTATCTGCTCGATAGGCAAGCCCGTTCTCGAACAGCCCCTCAGCAGGCTCGCCATCGAAGTTCCTTCCATCGGGCATGATGTTGGAGTTCTGATCGCACGCGATGATGTAGCACAACTGGTCGGGCTGATCCATAACGGCAAGAGCCAAGTCGGTGCGTTTCCCCGTCTCATTGACGAAGCGTTTCCCCTCCTTGTTCACCACGAGAGGGTTTCCCGTGTCGCCAATAATGTGGCCGACAATGTGGTACTGGGGATGAGCATAGGGGTTGAGCATCACCTCGCCGCAGCTGACAACAGCCGCACCGACCTCCTCCGCCATATCAAGGCCGTCTCCCGAATGTCCAGCGGGAGCTACCGAGTGAATGCTCTCACCCTCATTGAATCCGTACTGGGGCTGAAGCCGGGCAAGCCATTTCGGGCTATCGGTATAGCCTCCCGTAGCCAGAACGACCGCCTTGCTCGCATGGATCTCGTAAGTGGTTCCGTCGTCGCATTGGCCCCTTACACCCGTGACCTTGCCATCTTCCACCAGAAGCTCTTGCGCTGAAGTGCTGAAGAGGATATCGAGCGCCGGGAATCCCGCACTCTGAATGTATGCCTCGAGAGCGTCGACATAGCCTTCGCCTGCGGGCCTGCCCACAGGGTGAGTCGAACGGGGCCAGGAGAAACCCATGATGCCGAGAAGCGGCTTCTCGAGTTCCACGCCATGCGCAGTCACCCATTCGCACGCGCGGCGCGCCGATTCAGCGTCCAACGTCGTCTCCGCAGCGAGAGGGTTGCCGAAACCGACGGCGCCGAGCACGGCGTAAAACTCGTCGCTGTCGAAGGTCTTGGTGTTTCCCTCCGCATACCACTGCTCGTACTGCTGCTCAACTTGTGAGACTCTTTCCTCGGACACACCCAAATCGCGAGCGCGCTCCATGACCTCGGCGAAAAGCCGTCTCATCGGCTCCGTTGTCTCCTGGCGATACTCAAGCGGCGCCTCGGGGTACTGAAGGCGGCCTCCCGAGACGAGCATACTGCCGCCTATGAACCCGCACTTTTCCATAACGAGCACCTCAGTGCCCGACTCTGCCAGAGCAATGGCCGACGTGAGGCCAGCCGCACCGGCGCCGATGATGGCCACCTCCGTCTCAATTACCTCGACGGCGTCCGATTTTTCGCGCCCCGGGACCTTCTCCAAATCGGAAACGCTGCCGCCAGCTTGCCCGACGCAGTCTCTGACCGCAGAGAGGATGGCCATGCTCGTCAGCGTCGCGCCCGTTACCGCATCCACATCGAGGGACTGAAGCTCGACGATGTCGGATGTTATGGCGGAAATCGCCGTATTGGCGATGCGCTCTGACTCGCAGTGGCCAAGCACCTCTACCGCCTCGATAGCATTCTCCCCAAACGTCACCTCAACGGTCACAAGGCTCTGCTTTCCCTGAGCCTGTGCGGTATACGCCCCGGGGACGTAACTGCTCTTTGCGGACGAGGTGGCCGGCAGGGGGCTGCACCCCGTCACACCCAGGGCGAACATGGTCATTCCCGCTGCTGCACCCAGCTGAATAAACCTACGACGTCCGATCAGTCTTCCCCCATGTGCTTCTTGCATGATGCTCCTCCGATCCTCAGAATGCGGCCGTCCTTTTCGGCCCCGCAGGATCATGCAACCATGACGGAAAGACGGAAGGAATCGGGTGTTTCATGCGAATTTTTCATCCTCGGGCGTTTTACCCGATAAGCTGACCTGGCCTTATTCGTTCACAAGATCGAGAAGCTCTTGTCGGGAATGCACGCTGCACTTCTGGTAGATATGGCTCACATGGGTCGACACCGTGCTTTTCGAGAGAACGAGGTAGTCGCAAATATATGGTTGCGAGCGGCCTGCGGCCAAAAGGAGGAGCACATCGAGCTCCCGAGCCGTCAGCCCATGCTGCTCGGAGATCGCCTTGCAGCGCACGGACATATTCGACGCTGCCGCCCCATCCTCATTGCGCCAATCAGCAGCCACCCGAAGCGCCGGCCGCCCGACGACGACCATGGTCGTAGCAACCAGCAGACACACCAGCACAAGAGAGATGCTTTGAGGCATCGCTTCTTGCTGGGCGAGGTCTGCCAAAACGGCAACAGCGAGTATATTGCCAACTGTCGCCCCTCCGTGAGAAACCGCCAGCAGGACGGCGATCCTGGTGAGACTCGTTCCATAGTCGCGCCTCGCCATTCGAGAGGAATATAAGTAGGTCACGATCCAGATGGTAATGTCCAGAACGCTCGATATCGAACATACCGCCATTGCGGAAGCGGGGCTTTTCCAGAAATTGAGAATCAGTGCCAGTGTGGCCAAAGGGCAAAGCCACCGAAACAAAGCGGCAAAATCGATCTTGAGCGAGAAGAGCACGAACACGACGATGCAGAGCACGCCCGCCAAGGAGCCTATTATCTCGGGAAGGGAACGCTCTCCCGTCATTTCGAATTGCGAGAGAAGACCGTTCCAACTTACCACCAGGTAGAAGACGGCCAGAGGAACGGCTATGCGCGCCAGCTCCTTTACCATCGAATGCGGCCGCGATCCCTCTATGGCGACTGCCTTCTCGCATGCCTGTGCCACCGGCAGCCTCTGAAAGGAAAGGTAGAGGGTCGCCCCCGACGCCAATGGAGCCACAAGCATCGGAATGCCGTTGAGACTTGCCGGCAGCAGAGGGACAACAACGGCATAGGCGAGAACGACAAGCGAGGAAAGGGGCAGCGCAATCTCCGCCTCTTCGATTTTGGCTCGATTGAACACGTCGGCCCACAGAAGAAACATGATGGCCTGACCCATTCCCAGAGCAATTGCTCCCAGCAAAGCCACAGGATCGTCATTCGCCGTGACCCCTGTCGGCCATACAGAGAGCAGAAACCCTACGATGTTGAGAATGATCGACGGAGCCAGCAGCCTTTTCAAACGATCTAGGCGCGGACCGCGGAACACGGCGCCGCACGCGAGAAGCACCAAGATGTTCGCCCCCATCCCCACAAACCAGGCAACGTCGGTGCTGACCGGAAGACCGGCCATCCCATGGAAAAGGCCTGACCCCGCATACTGCGAGAGAATCTGCACATGAGTAAAGCCGATACCGAGAAGCCACCAAGGAGGCATTTTCAATCCTCTCACTATGGCAACCCCCTTATCCCAAGAACTCTGCGAGGTCTATTTTCTGCGGGCCTCGCTCTTTTTCGATAAACATAACGGCATACCAGGGAAGGTACAGCACTTTGCCTTCCTCGCGCACGTTTCCACGGCAAAAGACGATGGCGCTGTCGATGCCCCATTCTCGCACGGCCATCACGTTGTCGAGGGCTTTGTGCTTCTCGTAATCCTTTCCCGATTTAGCCTCGATAGGAAGCGCCTTCGATCCCTTCTCGATGACGAAGTCAACTTCGCCGTACTTGGCCTTGTCGAAGTAGCGCAGATCGAAGCCGTGGGCCGTCAGCTCCTGGGCGATGGCGTTCTCCAGCATGCTGCCCCAGCTCACCGCAAGGTTCCCTTGCAGAAGGTCGAATCGTGCATCGCCCGACGTTTGCGCGGACAGAAGCCCCACGTCACAGAGAAAGAGTTTGAACAGATTGTGCTGGGTGTTCAGCGACAAAGGCAGCTCCGGCGCTTTAACGTTGTAGCAGGTCAGCCCCACGCCGGCGTCAGCAACCCACATGAAATCACTCGCATAGCGCTCCATGCGGGCGCTCTTCGCCAGATCACTGAGCTTGAAGCGCTTGTTCTTCTTGTCGAGTTCCTCGGGAATAGCATCGAAGATCATCTTGATGTGGGGCCTATCGTCCCCGTATTTGGCGATATCTTGCCGATACAGGTCGACGATATCCTGCTGCACAGCCAGCACGTGTGACAGATCGGAGGTCTCATTGAACCGTTCGACGGCCGCCGGCATGCCCCCGACGACCATATACAGGGAAAATGCCCGGAGTAGCCGCTCGTGAATAGCGGTCGGAATGGGCTCGCGATTCCGCATTCGTTCCCGCACCAGCTCCAGCGTCTGATCGTTTTGGCCCATAGCGTCGAAGAACTCTCTCAACGTGAGCGGGTACATGCGCAGATGCTGCTCGTAGCCCACCGGGTACGACGGCACCTCCTTATAGGAGACGCCCAGAAGCGAGCCCGATTCAATGTAGTCGAACCGACCATCCTCCACGAGGAATTTCATGGCGGTACGGGCGCGCGGGCATTCCTGGATTTCATCGAAGAAGACGAGCGTCTGACCGGGAACGAGCGGCACCTTCGTGAAGGCCGTGAGGTTCGCTACGAGCGTATCGGCATCGAGATCGCCTTCGAAGATCTCCCTCGCCTTGGGCGTCTCGATGAAGTTGATCTCCAGGAAGACCTCGTACTCGTTTCGGCCGAACTCACGGATGAGATACGTTTTCCCCACCTGCCGCGCGCCGGTCACGAGGAGGGCGCGCCTGTCGGGCGCACTCTTCCATTTCAGGAAGTCGTCATAGGCTTTCCTTTGAAGGGCCATACTGCTAATCCTTTCGTCTTGCGACGAGTTTTCGCTCATTATAACCTCTTCTTGCGACGAGTTTTTTGGTTTTAGTTACTGTTTTGCGACGAGTTTTCGCGTTTTCTGAACTTGATTTGCGACGTTTTTCAACTCTGGGACATCTTCGGTAGTCTCACTATGTACTAGTCACTAAAACAAAAAGGGCGGTCCCGGAGGACCGCCCGTGGGGTGCGGGGAGGCGAGGGGTGCGCTACTCGGCTGCCGGCACGTCGTGCTTTACGCGGTCGTGCTCTTCGGCGCGCTTGGCGTCGTTGAAGCGATCCAGCGTGCCTACCAGGTAGCCAGTGATGCGGCGGAGTTGTTGCTCATGAGGTTCATGCCGTACAGGAACAGGGCCAAACCGCCGAACAGTCCCAGCCCGATTTGCAGCAGTTCTTCCACCTATGCGTCTCCTTCTTACAGCGGCTCGCCCCTTGCGAGCCGCGCTCATCGGCGGGTCGCACCCTTGCGGCCCGCGCTCGTCTCAGCCGGGAAGGAGTATGAAGCCTCATTGAGCAGCCGCCGTAAGAGCCACGTAAAATGAAAGTAAAATCGCGCGGCGTTGCAATTACCCGAAGCGCCCGGCGACGTAGTCGGCGGTACGAGGGTCGATGGGGGCAGAGAAGATGGTGTCGGTGTCGCCGGCTTCCACCACCTCGCCCAACAGGAAGAACGCCGTCTTGTCGGAAATGCGCAGGGCCTGCAGCATGTTGTGGGTCACCATGATCACCGTGTAGCGCTCCTTCAGCTGGCCGATGAGCTCCTCGATCTTCGCCGTGGAAATGGGATCGAGGGCGCTTGTGGACTCATCGAGCAGCAGCACCTCGGGCTGCACGGCCAGGGCACGAGCGATGCACAGGCGCTGCTGCTGGCCGCCGGACAGGCCGAGCGCGTTCTTCTTCAGGCGATCCTTCAGCTCGTCCCAGATGGCGGCCGCGCGCAGCGATTCCTCTACGATGACGTCCAGGTCGGCCTTGGCACGCACCCCATGGCTGCGGGGGCCGAAGGCGACGTTGTCGTAGATGCTCATTGGAAACGGGTTGGGCTGCTGGAACACCATACCCACGCGACGGCGCAGGTCGGTGGCATCCAGGGTGCGGTAGGCGTCGGCGCCATCGAGGAGCACCGAGCCTTCCACGCGGCAACCTTCCACCAAATCGTTCATGCGGTTCAGCGTCTTCAGCAGCGTGGATTTGCCGCAACCGGAGGGGCCGATGAGCGCCGTCACCTGGTTCTCCGGGAAGGTGAGGTTAACATCGCGCAGACCTTGGAAATCGCCGTAGAACAGGTTCAGATGCTCGACGGCCATCTTCGCAGGAGCGGGTGCGGCTCCTGGAACCTCAGCCACCGCGGTAACGCTCATCTCATTCGCGAGTTCCTTCAAAAAGCTCGTCATTTCTTGCTCACTTCCATCTTTGTCGCCACCAACCTCATGGCGGCGTTCAGTAAAAGAACGAGGACCAGCAGCACCACCGAGGTGGCGTAGGCCTCGTTCACATGCAGGCCCTCGCAGGCCAGGGTGTACATGTGCACGGCCAGGGTGCGGCAGGAGTCGAAGAGGGCGAAAATGCCCTGGCCGGCGAAGTCGGGGATTTGGGCCACGGTGCCGGCGGTGAACAACAGGGCCGCCACCTCGCCCACGCAGCGGCCGAGAGCCAAAATGACGCCGCCCAAAATGCCGGGCACCGCCGAGGGCAGCACGCAGCGGGCCACCGTGCGCAGCCGCCCGGCGCCGAGTCCGAAGCCGCCCTCGCGGTAGGAATCGGGCACCGCCATGAGTGCCTCCTCGGTGGTGCGCATGATGACCGGCAGCACCATGATGGCCAGGGTGCAGGCACCGGACAGAAGCGAGAGGCCCCAGCCGCAGGCCGTCACGAAGAACAGCATGCCGAACAAGCCGTAGATGATGGAGGGAATGCCCTGCAGCGTCTCGGCGGTCACGCGCACCAGGCGCACGAAGCGGCTGCCGCGGCGGGCGTACTCCACCAGATAGATAGCCGCACCAACGCCCACGGGCACCGCCAGCGCCAAAGCCAGCAGCGCCATGATGACCGTCGAGGCGAGCGCCGGCAGAAGTGACACGTTCTCGGAGGTGTATTCCCATTGGAACAGGTCGGGAGAAAGCGCGGGCACGCCGCGCACCAGGATGTAGCCCACCACGAACAGCAGCACGGCGGCGGTTACCGCTGCGGCGGCATAGGTGAGCCAGCGCAGCAAGGCCGACACCGCCCGCCGGTGCCGCGCCGTGCGGGCGATGCGCACCTCAAGGGCATCCTCTTCGGCGAACCAGGAGGGCGCAAGATCGACGGCGCCCAGGGCGCCCAGCACCGGCGAGCAGGCGACCGGCGAGAACCGCGGACGGCGGGGGCGCGGGTTGAAGGCGATGCTCATCGCGCTTCACCTCTCTTCCGAATAACGCTGAGCAGCATCGTGGTCAGCAGGACGAACACGAACAGGACGACGCCGGTGGCGATAAGGGCCTCGCGATGCAAGTCGGCGGCATAGCCCATCTCCAGCACGATGTTGGCCGTCATGGTGCGCACGCCGGACAGCAGCGAGTCGGGGATGATGGGCATGTTCCCGGCCACCATGACCACGGCCATGGTCTCGCCGATGGCGCGGCCCAGCCCCAGCACGATGGCGGCCATGATGCCGGAGGCGGCCGCCGGGGCCACCACCTTAAACACGGCGTGCTCGTGGTCGACGCCGAGGGCCAGGGCGCCCTCGTAGTAGCGGGCAGGTACGGCATCAAGAGCGCTTTGGGCCACGGTGATGATGGTGGGCAAGATCATAATCCCTAAGATAAGGCTGGCTGCCAGCACCGAGAGCCCCGTGCCCGGCCCGAGCAGACGCACGAAGGGCACGATGACGACCAGACCGAAGAAGCCGTAGACCACCGACGGAATGCCGGCCAGCAGCTCCACGCCGCTGCGCAGGAAGGAGCCCACACGGCCCCGGGCGAACCGCGAGAGGTACACCGCCGTGAGCAGGCCGCCCGGCACGCCTACGACGATGGCGCCGGCCGTGACGTACAGGCTGCCCACAATCATGGGGAAGATGCCGAACAGGTCGTTGGCCGGGCGCCAGGTCATTCCGAAGAGGAATTCCGGCAGACCGATTTTCGCCATGGCCGGCACACCGTTGACCAGCAGGAACAGGCAGATCAGCGCCACGGCGGCGATGGAGAGGGCCGCCGCTGTGGCGAACAGGACCCGGGCGACGCCCTCGCGAAGGGCATGCGGGCGCTTGGGGGCGCGGACAGGTGCGGGGGTGCCGGAGGCCGCGCCGCCGGGGGCTCCGGCCGCAGGGGCGCCGGGGGCGCCGGGACCGCCAGCGGCACCCGCCGACAGCTCGCTCAACAGAGAGAACAACATGGTCAGACTCGCTTGGGCGCTAAGCGACGTCGGCCCAGTTGGTGACCGCGCCGGTGTAGATGTCGCACACCTGCTGAGATGTCAGCTTGTCGACGCTCGACTGCGGGGCCACAATGACCGCGATGCCGTCCAGGGCGATGGCCGTGCTTTGAACGCCCGCGCCCGTCTCGGAATCCTTCAGCTCACGGGAGGCCATGCCGATGTCGCAGGTGCCATCGACGGCCATGTTCACGCCCGTGGTGGAGTCGGACTGCTGCACCTCTACCGTCACCTGAGGGTTAGCCGCCTGGAAGGCCTCGGCCAGCTTCTCCATGACCGGCGTGACCGACGAAGATCCAGCCACGACCACTTTCCCACTGGCGCCGTTGGAAGCGAAGGGGGCGGCCGCATCGTCGATGGCGATGTAGTTGTTGTCGCTCACCACGGCCTGACCGTCGGCGCTCATGATGAACGCGAAGAAATCGGCGGCCGGGGCGGACAGATCCCCCTTGGTCACCACGTTGAAGGGCCGGGCGATGGCGTAGGAACCGTCCTTCACAGCCGCAGCCGAAGGCGCAACGCCGTCGATGGACACCGCCTTCACCGTATCGTCCAGCGAGCCAAGCGAGATGTAGCCGATGGCATTGGGGTCGCCGGCCACCGACGTCATCATGACGGCCGTGGAGTTGGTGATGGCGGCCGTGGATGTGGTCATGTCCACCTTGTCGCCGTTGGCGTCTGCCTGCTCGATGCCGAGCAGCTCCACGAAGGCGCCGCGGGTGCCGGAGCCGTCCTCGCGGGAGTACACCGAGATGGGGCCGCTGGCAGATGCGCCGCTGTCGCCAGCGTCGGTGCCGCCCAAGCCGCCCGCCCCCGTCGCGCCGCCGGCCGAGCCGCCCGCGCAACCCGCAAGCGCCAGCGCCAGCGCGCCGCACAGGGCCGCTACTCCAACAAGCGCCGCCATCCGCCGCAACCGCCGCGGCAAACGAGAAGATACCGAAGATGCTTTCATGACGTCGTTCCTTTCACGTGCGCGGGCCGGTGCCGAACCTTCGCGCATCCACTCCCCGTAGGGGTGACCTCAGTCGCCCCTGGATTCCGACAAAACCGGCACCGGGGTTCGAATGGGCTACAGGTTCACAAACCACCGCCCGCAAGGGCCATTCAACTCGCGGAAGCGACCCACAAGGGAACAGCCGCTTCCGTGCATCCATGATGGCCCTGTTCCGTAAAAGAACCGAGCAACGCCCGTAAAGAGTCCTTGTCGGTTCCGAAAAGCTTTGGTAAAGCACCAACGTTAAGCTCGCCCCGCGCGGCCGAAGCGCTTACTTGACTGTCATTTGACTGAGAAACCGTTTTTCACCGTATTTCCTGGTGCTTCAAGAAGTTTTACCAGATCACTAGTTTGCGGCTTTACTTGACTCTTACATGACTGTCATCTGACTCAGACGCTGACCGAAACGGCAGTTCGCGTTAACCACGTCTAATGCAAGCTCGGCATCAACGCGCGGGAGGATCTGCGCACCCCCCCCCCCCGGCATCACCTCGGTCTCTCTGCGGCGCCGGCCTTTCGGCTTCCCCATTCCCCCGCTGAGCTGCCGGAAACGATCCGGATAGAATCCTATGCCCACAACATTTCTTTTTCCGTCCAGCAAAGAAAGGTTATTACAGCAACCTTTCTTTTCCAAGCTTCAAGCAAACTGGAAAACCCTTAAAAGCTTCAAGTGTCAAACCCATTCGGAAGCACGGGGCAAGCGAGTCATCGGGGTCGCCCTGCCATACGGAGCGCACGGAACATCAGAAGTGTTCTGCCATGTGGATTGCGCAGTGCGACGCTTTCGGAAAATCGCCGATGAGCCAGACCGCATGGGGCCCATTTTCGAAAATGCCAGCGAATCGCTCCTCCGCGGGGCCTCCGTTTTCGGAAAATCGCGAGTGAATGCCAGTTGAGGGTCGAAATGGTCGACTTCCGATTTCCCCAATCGGCCATTTCGGGGTCGAAGTGGCAGAAAAATGCCAGTTGAGGGCAGAAATGCGCACTAGGCGAAAAGCGGATCGACCATTTCGGGGTGGAAGTGGCATTCACTCACGATTTTTCGACAACGGGCGACGCGGATGCGGTCGGCGCGGGGAACAAAACGGGGCTTTCTCGCGTCATTTTTGCGGTTCGGAGAGAGTAGGCTTTTCTCGCCAGATGTCGCCTTTGAGGTTCATCGGGTTTTATAATACAATTTAGTATTACATAAGGAAGACGCCTATGGACGAGATACGCATCCACCCCCATGCCCTCAGGCACGGCTTGTCGAGGGAAGAAGTCACGTACGCTTGGCTCAACTTCGCTCGAAAGCGGCCAAGAGGCGACGATTGCTGGGTTGCAATCGGCTTTACCGGCGCTGGACGCGAGATCGAGATGGTTGGCATGGTCCTAGCTGACGGGGCAACGTTGGTCATCCATGCGCTCTCGCCGGCAACAAAACGAATGAAGCGCGAGCTCAGGCTGGAAAGGAAGTAAACGATGGAGTACACCCTCAGAAGCGGCAAGGTAGTCACCGACGAGCAGATAGAGGCCATGGCCGAGGCCATCGAGGCGGGCTCGCTGCCCGGGCAATGGTCGGGCGAGGTGGTGGTCGGCCGGCCGCGGCTGGCCGATGAGCCCCTGGACGTAATCAGCTTCAAAGTGCCTCACTCGGCTGCCCTCGCCATCAAGCGTGCGGCCGAGCAGGAGGGCGAGTCGCGCTCGGCCTTCTTGCGCAAGGCGGCGCTGGACAGAGCCGAAAGCGTCCTGGCCGCCAGCTAGAGCTGGGGGGAGCACGCAGGCGGCGCCGACCGGATTGCCGCGATTGCCGCCGATCCAGTTCTGCTCGGCACGAACGACGCCTCCCCTATCTGCGAGGCGCGTTCCAACTAAAAGCACGCGGTTGAGCTCGCACACATGCTCGTAACCTTTCTTTTTTAAGAGAGGCCAGAAGATAGTGCAGCTTCCTACCTTTTCTCCGAAAGGACGGCGAGCAGGGCGGCGGGGACTTCGGGAGCGAGGCAGTGCAGGAAGGTCTCTACGGGGTAGGCGAAACCCGTTTCGGCGCGGTAGGCCATAAGGGCCAGAAGGCCGCCCGTCGCATATTCGAAGACGATACGGGATGTCGGGTCATCGGTATTTGAGGAAAGGCTTACGCCCAGATCGGGCAGCACGTCTTCCAAAAGACGGCGCTTCACCCGCTTTTGCGCGAGCGCCGCATTGGGGCCGTTCAGCACCGCGCACAGCGTATCGATGCCCTGATCGTTGCGTTGCACCAGATCGGGAATGTTTGGAGTGGCGGGACTAAGGGAGAAAGCACCCTGTCGGATGAGCGAGAGCAGCGCCCGGGGAATCTCCACGGGCACCACCGCATCAAGGGCCGCCTCGGCCAACTGCTCGGTATCGGCAAAATAGTAGTAGAACGTGCTGCGATTGCACCCCACCTCCTTGATGAGGGACGTAACCGTCACGGCGCTCGCAGGCTCGCGGATCAGTCGATCGGCCATGGCGACAATCAAGCGTTCGCGCACATCTTGGGTTGTTGCGTCTTTCCGAGGGCGTCCCATCACGGCCTCCTTCTTGCGAGCGGTAATCCGACAGAGCGCCGCTCTTTACTGGTTTTTCCCGACAGACTGTTGGATTACTATCATAGCTGAAATCTCATGCGCGAAAGGAGTTCAGCAGTGAACGCATGCACCCCAGCCATCGCCATCGACCGCGTCCAATTCTGCTACGGGCGCCCCGGGCCGCGACGACGCGATACTCTCCTCGCGCTGAAAGACATCTCGCTTTCCGTGGCGGCGGGCGATATCCTCTGCCTTTTAGGGCCTTCGGGCTGCGGCAAGACGACGCTCGTGAACCTCATCATGGGCGTGGATGTACCCACCTCCGGCACCGTGCGCGTACTAGGCGAAGGGGCCCCCTTCCGCACGGCGCGAGCACGCATCGGGTTTATGCCCCAGGACGACGCGCTCTACGAGGACGTGACCGCCGAGGAGAACCTGCGTTTCTTCGCGGCGCTCTACGGCGTGAAGGGCGAGCGCCTCACACGCCGCATGGACGAGCTTTTCGCCTTCGTGCGCCTGGACGAACATCGCAAGAAGCTCGTGCACGACTACTCCGGCGGCATGAAGCGGCGTCTCTCGCTGGCGGTGGCCCTGGTTCACGAGCCTGCCGTACTCGTGCTGGACGAGCCCACCGTGGGGCTCGATCCGGAGCATCGCCGCTACATTTGGAATCATCTGGAAGCGCTGGCCGCCCAAGGGTGCGCCATCGTGGTGACCACTCATGTCATGGACGAAGCCGAGCGCTGCGCCCGCATTGCCATGATTCGCGAGGGACGGCTGATCGCCGATGCCTCGCCGGCGGATATCCTGGCCCGCACGGGCACGAACACCTTGGAAGACGCCTTCCTGGCATTAGAAGAGTCGGAGTCGCCGGATACGGCAGCGGAGCCGAACGTCTCGCCGTCTCTTGGCGAAAAGGAGGCGTACCATGACTAGCGTGTTCGCCATTGTTCGCCGCATCCTCACGCAGTTCGCACTGGATAAACGCACGCTGGCGCTGCTGTTTGTAGCACCTCTCGTGGTGTTGTGGTTGCTGTCGGTTATTCTCGGCGCCGACACGGTAGGCCCTAAAATCGCCACCGTGGACTTACCTGCTGAGTTTCAAACGCAGTTCGAGCAGACCGATGCGCGCATAACCGAGGCCAATGCCGACGAGGCAAGCGCGCTGCTCGCCGCCAACGACGTGGCAGCCGTGCTTTCCATGGAAGGCGAGCACATGCTGAAGGTAGAGCTGGAAGGCACCGATTCCACGAAGTCGGCGGCCGTGCTCGCCGCGTGCGCCGAAGCCTTGGGCGAGTTGCGCGGCAAGGCGGCTGAGGAAATGGAAGCAGCCGTTGCCGACAAACGAGCAGAAGTAGAAGACACCATTGAAGAGGCGAGCCAGCAACGCAAAGAGGCCCGAACGGCACTCACGGGCGTGATGGTCTCGATGCCTCCCGAAGCCCGCTCCAGCCTAGCCGAGGCGTTGGGAGGCCTCTTCGACGACGATGCGGCGCTTTCCGCCGAAGACTTCTCGATGAATGTGAGCAACTACCTGCCCATAGAGGACATGGAAACCGTTTATCTCCACGGCAATGAGGACTGGCGGATGTTCGACTTCTACGGACCGGTGTTCATCGGCATCTTCCTGTTCGTGTTCACGTTCATTACCAGCGGCATGTCGCTTGTCACCGAGCGCATGGGCGGCACCATGACGCGATTTCTCGCCACGCCGGTGAATGCGGGGCAGATTCTCGGTGGCTACACGTTAGCCTTCGGGCTTCTGGCTTACCTGCAATCGGCCATTATCCTGTGGGTGGCGCTTACATTCATCGGCTTCCCCAACGAAGGCAATCTGGGACTCGTGGTATTCACCTGCGTCTCCATGGCTATGGTATCGGTAGCGCTCGGTCTTCTGGTATCGGGGCTGGCCGCTACGCCGTTCCAGGTTATCCAGCTCATTTTGCTGTTCGTCGTGCCGCAAATTCTGCTGTGCGGGCTATTCGACCTTTCCGGCGCGCCCGACTGGCTCGCAGCCTTGAGCGCCTTCATGCCCGTGACCTATGGCGTGGATGCCCTGCGAGCCGTCATGCTGCGCGGCGCCGACCTTGCCGCCGTAGGGTTCGACCTTGCCGTGCTGTGGGGATTCCTCGCCCTGTTCTTCGCCCTAGCCGCCGCCAGCTTCCGCAAGAAACGTGTCCGAACAACATGCTGAAGATCCTTCCGTTGTGCCATCTTCGCAAATGCCATTTTCCGATTTTCCCGAGACAATGCCAGTTGAGGGCAGAAATGGTCGACAGGCGCGGGACGCCTCTGCCATTGCGGGCCTGAAGTGGCAGAAAAATGCCAGTTGAGGGCAGAAATGCGCAGTGACCCCCAAACGGGTCGACCATTTCGGGGTGGAAGTGGCATTTACTATGCGAAAAGACAAAAAGAGGGCCGTCGTTGGGACGGCCCTCAGGGCGTTCGAATACTTAGAGGCTCGGGCGCTTGAGTGCTCGGGTGCTTGGGACGCGACGCTCTACTCGGACGGCGTTCTACTCGGCTGCCGGCACGTCGTGCTTTACGCGGTCGTGCTCTTCGGCGCGCTTGGCGTCGTTGAAGCGATCGAGCGTGCCTACCAGGTAGCCGGTGATGCGGCGGATGCGCTCGAAGGGCTGGTTGTGAGCGTCCTCGGTGCGACCGCACTTGGGGCAGACGTCCTCGATAATGCCGTTGTAGCCGCACACCGGGTCGCGGTCGACCGGGTGGTTCACCGAGCCGTAGCCCATGCCGCAGTCCTTCATGTAGCGGATGACGCTTTCGAAGGCCTCCAGGTTGTCGGACGGGTCGCCGTCGAGCTCGATGTAGCTGATGTGGCCGCCGTTGGTGAGCGCGTGGTAGGGCGCTTCCAGGGCAATCTTGTCGAAGGCGGAGATGTCGAAGTACACCGGCACGTGGAAGCCGTTGGTGTAGTAGTCGCGATCGGTCACGCCGGGGATGACGCCGTAGCGCTCGCGGTCGATGCGCACGAAGCGGCCGGACAGGCCCTCGGCCGGCGTGGCGATGAGCGTGTAGTTCATGCCGCGCTCCTTCGAGATGCGGTCGCAGTAGCTGCGCATGTGGCCCACGATCTCCAGGCCCAGGCGCTGGGCCTCGGCGGACTGGCCGTGATGCTGGCCGGTGAGGGCCACCAGGCACTCGGCCAGACCGATGAAGCCGGTGGTCAGCGTGCCGTGCTTGAGCACCTCGCGCTGCTCGTCGGTGGGCGAGAGCTTTTCGGAATCGATCCACACGCCCTGGCCCATGAGGAACGGCGCGTTGTACACGTGCTTGCGAGCCTGAATCTCGAAGCGCTCGTCCAGCTGACCGGTCACGAGCTGCAGCTTGGAGTCGAGCAGATCGAAGAACAGGTCGATGTCGCCCTTGGCGCGGATGGCCAGACGGGGCAGGTTGATGGACGTGAACGACAGGTTGCCGCGGCCGGGCGTCACCTCGCGATCGGGGTCGTACACGTTGCCCATGACGCGGGTGCGGCAGCCCATGTAGGCGATCTCGGTTTCCGGCGTGCCCTTGTAGTACTGGGCGTTGAACGGGGCATCCAGGAAGGAGAAGTTCGGGAACAGGCGCTTGGCCGAGCAGTGCATGGCCAGCTTGAACAGATCGTAGTTCGGATCCTCCGGATTGTAGTTCACGCCTTCCTTCACGCGGAAGATCTGCACGGGGAAGATGGGCGTCTCGCCGGAGCCCAGGCCCTCTTCCGTGGCCAGCAGCATGTTCTTGATGACCATGCGGCCCTCGGGAGACGTGTCCATGCCGTAGTTCACCGAGCTGAACGGCGTCTGCGCGCCGGCGCGGGAATGCATGGTGTTCAAGTTGTGCACCAGCGCCTCCATGGCCTGGAAGGTCTGACGGTCGGTGTCGCGGGAGGCATTCTTCTCGGCGTAGGCCACCACACGCTCGGCCGTAGCGGCATCCACGCCGCCCTCAACGAGCCCGGCCACCACGGCGGCGCGGAACTCCGGGGCCATCTCGAGGCTGGCAACCGTGCCGGTCTCGCTTTCCACACGGGCAAGCAGGCTCTCGGCAAAGGTGCGGTCGTCGGCGATGTCGGTCAGCAGGTCGACGGCCTCGGCCACGTGCTTCTTGAACAGGCGGCGGTACGTCTTGCCCACACCCACGGCCAGGCCGTAATCGAAGTCGCACACCGACTGACCGCCATGCTGATCGTTCTGGTTCGACTGGATGGCGATGCAGGCAAGCGCGGCGTAGCTGGAGATGTCGTTGGGCTCGCGCAGCACGCCGTGACCGGTGGAGAAGCCGCCCTTGAAGAGCTTCCGCAGCTCAATCTGGCAGCAGGTGGTGGTCAGGGTGTAGAAGTCCATGTCGTGAATGTGGATATCGCCCTCGCGGTGTGCCTTGGCGTAGCGCGGGTCGATGACGCACATCTCGTAGAACTGCTTGGCCGATTCGGAGCCGTACTTCAGCATGGTACCCATGGCGGTATCGGCGTCGATGTTAGCGTTCTCACGCTTCATGTCGGAATCGGCGGCCTTGGAGAAGGTGATGTCCTTCAGCGTTTGGATGAGGCGGGAGTTCACGTCGCGCACGCGGCTGCGCTCGGCACGGTAGAGGATGTAGGCCTTGGCGGTCTGCACGAAGCCGGACTCGATGAGGGTCTCCTCCACCAAGTCCTGCACGCCTTCCACGGTGGGCGTGCCCTCGATGGCGCCGCTCTCAAGCTTCTCGACGACGGTGGCGGCGATCTTCTCGGCGGTGTCGCGCCCCTGCATGGCCGCACAGGCCTGGAACGATTTCTCCACCGCATCAGCGATCTTTTCCGGATGGAATTCCGCCGTGCGCCCGTCGCGCTTGATGATGGTCTTGACCATAACTTCCTACATCCTTTCTTCGACGCGGCTGTCGCGTCGTATTCGCACCGCTTCTCGCGGCCTTGCCAACCACAACATGCAGAAGCGCGGCAATGTTTTCCCTACCGCTGCCCTTCGCGATTACCAAGGGGGTAGACCCTCTTTTCGCTTTTGTTTTCCAACAGGCTTTCCACAGGTTATTCACCATCGGAACCACAATATATTGTGTTTTGCAGTTCCAAGGGCGGATACATATAGTACTCGCGAAAGTGTTCGGGTGCAATCGAACAAGATGTGTTTTTCGTCACCAGAAAAGAACAGAATTAATTTCGACGTGTGGTCGATGAGCCGCTTGAAAGTTGTCAACGATGTAGGCTCGCGCGAGAACCGACTACGGCTGAAACGCGACTTATAGGCGGTTGGGGCGCGACTTATGGGCAGTTGGGGCGCGACCGATCGAGTAAACCGTACTTCACGCGGACGCGGGCGAGTTGGTCGAGCAGGGGGTTCGCCACGACCAGCAGCGTGAGGGCTGTGGCCGCCCCATGAATGGCGTTCACCGGCAGGCCGGCGAGGTACACCACCGCGGCCAGCTCCGGCGTGGGGGCTGTGGAAAGATAGAAGAACGTGGACGTATCCAGAATGGGACCCACGAGCCCCACAATAAGCACGAACCCCACGGTTGCCAGCGCAATACGGCGCGGCCAGGAAAGGTTCGCTCGCGGGAACACGCGGACGTCGGCAAGCAGCCCTGCCACGAGCCCCGCCACTCCAAAGGCGAGCATCTGCCAGGGCGTCCAGGGCCCCTGGCCGAAGATGAAGTTGCTGGCAAGCGCCGCCACCGAACCCACGAGGAACCCGGTTTGGGGGCCGGCGGCGAGCCCTGCGATCATAATGACGGCGGCCATGGGCTTGAAATGCGGCACCCAGATGAACGCCGCGCGGGCCGCCACGGCGAGCGCCGTCAGCACGGCCACCACGGCAATTTCGCGCGCCGTGGGACGTCGCCCTTCGAAGGAAACGAAGAAGGGCACGATAGCGTACAGCACGATGAGCGTACCGGAGAGGTAGTAGCCGTTGCCGGGCACAGCCATACCCACGACTGCGGTCAGCGGCGCGAGCACCAACGCCGCAAGAATCGTCAGGATCGTCTTGACTCGGGCGCGACGGCGCGCGAGAGAGAGCTCGGCAGGGCGCCCGTCTTCGATCAGCTTCGGCACAGCCCCACCACCTCTTCCACCGTAACGGCGTTTTCGAAGAGCCCACGGCTTATGCGATTGGCTGCCGTGGTGTAGAAGCTGTTCGACACGAAGAACTGCCGTGGTGGGTTGGTCGTCACCACGTCTCCATCGAAAAACAGGGCGCACCGATCGGCATAGCTGGCGCAGAATTCCACGTCATGGGACACCATGAGCACGGTCGTTCCCCGGCCGGTCAGGCTTCTCAGCAACGCAGCGAGCTTATCTTTGAAGAAAGCGTCGAGCCCCTTGGTCGGCTCATCGAGCAGCAGCAACCGCGGCTCGCAGAGCAGCACCTTGGCCAACGCCGCCCGCTGCACCTCGCCACCGGACAAGTCGAAGGGATGGGCATCGAGCAGCGGCACAATGTCCGTCAGTGTCGCCACTTCCCCCACCGCGGCCACGCGCTGCTCCGCCGTGAGGCCGCGACCATCCAGCATCTCTTCCAAATCTCCCCGAACAGTCTTCTTCACCATAAGATTCAGCGGATCTTGCGGAAGCAGAGCCACTCCGCCGCGGAACAGCTCGGCCTTCTTCCACTCCTTCAGCCGTCGCCCGAGCACGGTGATCTTCCCGCGATAGGGCCGCGCAACGCCGCAGATAGCGCGCAGCATCGTCGACTTCCCCGTGCCGTTGCCGCCCACTACCGCGAACAACGACCCTCCTGGCACAGTCAACGTCGTTCCCCGCAGCACATCGGCGCCATCGCGCTCGTAGCGAAACCAAACATCCCGCAGCTCCACCGCCACCCGCGCAGACGCCGAGTCGCAAGCCTCCCCCGCCGGAAGCGCCCACCGACGCGGCGGATGAACGGCTACCTCACGAGCCAACCAAGCCCGCCCCTCCCGCACCGTAAGAGGAACTTCAACCTGCAAAGCCACTCCCTCTTCAACTATGGAAGAGTAGGGCCGCCGCAGTGGGGAGGGGGTCCGCGCGCAGTTCATTGAAGTGCATGCAGAAACGTCAGTGGCCCTCGAAGAGCCCTGCACTTCAATGCTGTCTGAGCACGGCGCCCCCCTCCCGACAGCGCGGGCCGGAGGAGCGCACGGCGCCCCCTCCCCACTGCGGCGGCCCGGCCGATCGCACGGCGCCCCTTCCACGTCGGCACAACCCGGTCGACCTTCCACACCCCAAGCGATCCGCGCCGCCGCCGGCAGCGCCAATGCCATGGGGCTGACCGCACAATGCAGCTGGCCCGCAACAGCCCGCGGCTCCCCGTCGGCGACGACGCGCCCCTCCTCCAGCACCACCACGCGGTCGGCCAGCCCATACACCTCTTCCAGCCGATGCTCGCTCATAACCACCGTCGTCCCTAGCTCGCGATTGATCCGGTGTACCGTAGCCAGAAAGTCGCTGGCGGCAATGGGATCCAGCTGACTCGTAGGCTCGTCCAGCACCAGTACATCGGGCCGGGCCGCCATGACCGACGCTAGGTTCAGCAGCTGCTTCTGGCCGCCCGAAAGCTCGCCCACGTTCTTATGGAACCAGTGCTGGATGCCGAAGTAGCTGGCCATCTCCGCCACGCGCAAGCGCATGGTGCGCTCGTCGCAGCCGAGGCTTTCCAAGACGAAGGCCAGCTCGTGCCACACTTTGTCAGTCACGATCTGCGCATCGGGGTCTTGCATGACGAATCCGATGCGGGCCACTTGCTCGCGCTCGGGCACGTCGGCGAGAGGCACGCCATCGAACAGCACCTGTCCGCTTTGGTGCCCATGGGGAGCGAGCGCCGACTTGAACTGGCGCAAGAGCGTTGTCTTCCCGCAGCCGCTCTGACCGCATACCAGCACAAACTGGCCCGGCTCGATGGCCACAGAAACATCGCGAAGGGCATCGCGGGGCGCCTCCGGGTAGCGAAACGTCAGCTCTTCGAAAGCGAATAACGCCACAACGCCCTCCCTCCGCAATTGATAACCGCAGGAATAGCCAGAAAAGCGCCATAGCAAACGGCCCCCATAAGCACGGCCGCTCCCGCAGAGGGCCACACGATCGTCGGAAAGTAGGTGATCGCGAACCCTCCCTGGGCGAACGCGGCCACTGCGCCAACCACCAGCGCGCCCATCGCCACGACCAGCACCGTATCGCGCGCCTCCCAGCGGAAGAGCGCGAAATGAGTGCGCCCCGACAGCCCGAAGCCACGAGCCGTCATGGAATCGGCGGCCACCACGGCACTTTCTAAAGCGTCGGCCGACAGCGACAAGAGGACACTGCCCCCGTCGCGCACGCGCGCCGCCACGGAGGCGCCTTCCGCCGGGCCTTTCCCAATGCAAGCCCGTGCCGTCATGAGGGCGTCGGCTTTGCGGCGGTAACTTGGCACGAGGCGCAGCACCATGGTGAGCACCAGCGACAGCGCCGGAATAGCGCGGCCGAACAGGTAAGTAAACTTGTCCGAAGTCATGACCAGGTGAAAGGAGGCGAACCACAGCATCATGGCCACGAGCATAAGCCCCGTGGAGGCGCCCAAAGCCAGCGCTTCTAACGTGTAAGGACGGCCACCCCACCAGCGGAGGAGCACCGTGGCGCCCTGCGTGTTGAACAGCGGCGCCGACAGCGTCACCACAAGCAGCACCGCCGTGAGTCCCGCGATGAAGCGCCAAGCCTCACGGCCACGAAACGTCAGATAACAGGCCGCCGCAAGAAGAACGGACATCACCTGACAAATGGGGTTCGCAAGCACCATGGAAAGCACGATAGCCCCCGCGAAGAAGCCGAATGTCACCGCGGGATGCAGAGACGCAAAGGCGCAACGGCCTTGGTATGGCAGGGTGCTCATGGGCAACGCGGCTTCTCGGCGAGAACGTTACAGGACCGGCGCCACATCGAGGCCCGCAACGGTGGCGGCCAGCACCCCGGTGTAAGCCGGGGTCGCCTGACCGGCGGCGCGCAGGAACTGGACGCCAGCCGCGCGCAGCTCAAGGGCCGCGGGCATCATGGTGTCGGGGCTGTAGTAGGGGTTCTCGGTCGTGGGGCCCTGTTGCTTGGCGTCGCGCTGGAACACCTGCAGCGTGGCCATGAGACATAAATCCGCTCCGCGCGCCTCCAGTGTCTCGCGGGCCGCATCGGCCAAACCGCGCGCCTGATCAGGGGTGGCCAGCGTGGAGAAGCCGGCCACCGCCGCGCCGTATTCCGCCATCACTTCCACGGCCTCGCGCCAGGTGCCCCGGCCGCTCGCCAAGCCGCCGTCACCCTGCACATCCACCGAAGCAATGATGGGGGCATCAGTCACCTTGCGCAGGCCCATGAGCGCACACTTCAGATCATCGGCCGTCGTGAACCCGTTCAAAAAGAACGCATCAAAGGTGCGGCCATCGAAGAATTGCGCCGCACGAGCGTACTGGTCGCGATTTTCCACAAGCGACGCCTTGGAGTCGGGATCCAGCGGCAAACCGCAGGGGGCGATTTCCACAAGCGTGTGCTGAGGCTTGAACTCCGCCATGACCGCAAGGGCCGCCTCGGCCAGCGCTTCGCCTTTGCCCTCGGCGCCAACGGCCACCAAGCGCGCCGGCGTGAAATCAGCCACGGGGGTGACCATACACTGCGGGCCGGCCACCGTTTCCATGCGGTAAGCTTCTTCGATGGTTTCCGGCTCCACCAAAAGCGCGAGCGCCTGATCGCACACCGACTCGATGCCGGCCCGACGCAGGGCCTCCTGAATCGGCGACGAAACGACGAGCATGTCCTTGCCAAAACGCAGCGCGAGATCGGCCATGAGGAGTTCCTTTCCACGAATTTGCTGCCTTCCATGATACAAGATTGCTTGAGGGATAAACCTTTTTCGACATGAACCCCTTCCAAATGATCTTTTGCGACCGCCGTGCATCCTGCGTCCTAGAGGGTGGCAAAATCAAACAACCAGGGGGTGACATTCTTATTCGTCCATAACACCGCCGTGCATCCTGCGCATCGTTTCGTGCATCCAGAAGGCGCTTTCCGATGCCGAGGGCCCTGCATCAACGAAGGAAGATAAAAGGTTCGGAAAGGAGGGAGACAGGCAATCTGAAACTTTCTTATTGAATGTGAAGAAAATTCTCAGAGGGCGAACGGGCTTCTGACGCAGGTAAACGGGCTCTGACAAGGGGTTATATGCTACTCACCGCCGAAATGATGCCGTTCTTCGTGGAAAATGAAGCACATTATGGTGACCAAAACAAGTCTTGACCTATAATTCGTTTCAGCGATTTGGAAGTTCCCCTGCTTCCATCGCTCTGCTTCAATCCCCTTGAAAGCAGAATGCGGCACTCGATGCCGCTACCCCCTCCTCCGAGGCGGCGAGGCACCCCTCCTTGCCGCCTCACTTCTTTTTTGGCGCTGCCCTTGAAACAAGCGCCGTGCTCGCGACGATGAGCAACCTGCCAACCCTGTTGGCACAAGCCGGTGGAACTGGATCGGAGTTCCGCCGGCTTTTTTGTAGGCATCAGTTTTCTGCGTCTGCTGAATTCTGGAAATAGTTGCGAGTTTCGAGCAGCCGAACCGGGCAAATCTCACAGTGACCGCCCAAATCCGGAAGTAGATGAGAGTTTCGAGCATCATTTCGCACCGCACGCGCTGATTTTGTCCAAATCGCGCCCGAAACTCGCATCTATTTCCGAAGCTTCCCTCGTTATGCCCGAAACTCGCATCTATTTCCGAAATTCTCCTTCGCTATGCTCGAAACTCACATCTATTTCTATCGAGAGGCAAAATCCGGCAAACATATCCTAAGCCGCAAACAAAATACGCCAGCTCTGCCACAAAGACATGAGCTGGCGCTCGGTTCAAACCTATCGACTCAGGCAGAGCCGCGGTCAAACTATTCCGTAGCATCCTCCGCATCAACCACGGCCACAGCCTCTTCAGCAGCCTCGGCGAGGTCGGCGGCCTCGGCAACTTCGGCAGCCTCTTCGGCGTCATCTTCGTCGCGGTAGCGCTCGTCGATCTCGTCGTCGGTGTAGGCGACCGGCTCTTTCAGGGCCGCCATGAAGTTCGGGGCCTCGCCGATGTAGGCGGCCTCGGATTCGAAGGTATAAGCGCCCTCGTCATCGACCTCATACAGGTAGGCGATGGCGTAACCCTCATCGGCACCCGGCACGCCGCCCTCAGCAATGAGCGCATCCTTCACGCCATCGTCGGTTTCAATGTAGCCGTCGTAGCAGAAGGCGTAGCAGTCGGCCCCGCGGGCGCCGCGCACGTTCTTCTCGGCCGCCTCGAAGCACTCCTCGGCGGAATCGCCCGGGTGCGACTCGATGAACAGATTGTCCTTCACGACGAGCGTGGTGAAGGGGATGACGTCCTCCCCGCCCTCGATCTTCTCTTTGGCCTCGTCCAGGGCGAAGACGAGCACGCGCTCCAGCTCGTCGGGAATCTCCGGCACCTCGGTACTCGCGTTCTCAATGTTGCGATCGGCCACGGAGGGCCTCCTTTCCTTCAGGTTCACAGGCGGCGCAACCTCCTGCGCGTCGGCCTGCATCACGGGGCGCCTTCTTCGGCGCTTCGTTGCTTGCCCGTAGTGTAAAGCAACGACCTCGCAACTCAAGCCACAACACGGCGACAAACGGGCAGCGCGGGCAACCGCTTCGGTGAGGCTTCGCCCCTTGCCGCAGAGCAAGAACGAAGTTCGGCGGGGACAAACGGCGACCGGAGCGCGTCACTTTATCGTCAGACGCAGCACCCGTTTCAGCATAGCGACAATCCCCCGCTGTCCGTGGCGCAGAGAACTTGATGTGGGAAACTTTTCTCATTACAAGCAAGGTCAGCAAACGGGCAGGGAAAGGCGCAAGCGGGCGCATATGCTGAAGCGGATGCGGACATATCTGGGAGTGATCTTCGCCATTTTCGCGCGGGATGTGAAACGGGTGCTGCGCAACCCTGTCGCGCTCGTCATCGCCTTGGGCATGATCGTCATGCCGTCGGCTTACGCCTGGTACGTGGTAGCGGCCAACTGGGACCCCTACAGCAACACGGCCGATATGCTGGTGGCCGTGGCCAACGAGGATGCTGGGGCCGACAGCCCTGAGACGGGGCATTTGGACGTGGGCGCACAGGTGGTGGCCCAGTTGCACGACAACCACGAGATGGGCTGGGAATTCACCGACGCCGAGGCGGCCATAAACGGCGTCTACGAGGGACGCTACTGGGCGGCACTCGTCATCCCGAAGGATTTCAGCGAAGACTTCGCCAGCGTGTTCACCGGCGACTTCACCCAGCCGACCATCGACTACTACGTGAACGAGAAGCCCTCCTCCATCGCGCCCAAGGTGACCGACGCGGCGGCCAACGCCGTTGAGGCGGCCGTCAACGAGAACTTCGTGAAGACGGTGTCGGAGAAGGTGGTGGAAACGACCCAGAAGGTGGGGGCCGAGGCGGAAGAGAAGGCCGACGCCGCCGAGGGCAGCCTCACCGCCGGCGTTCGCAGCGCCAAGGAGACCGTGGGCGAAACCCACGCGACCCTGGAAGGACTCGTCGGCACCGTGGACGACACGCGGACGTCCGTCGCTCGCGCCGACGATACTCTGGCGGGGCTTCAAGACGATGTGCCACATCTGCTGGAGGCCATCGGGCAATCGAAGGAACTGCTCGCGAAGGCGCGGAGCACCGTGAACGAGTACGGAACGGCGCTTTCCAAGAACGCCACCGACGGAGCGTTGCAATTGTCGAGCGCCGCTGCGCAGGCCCAGCGCGCCTTGGGCACTGTGAGCAGCGATGTCGCAGCGGCCGAAGCGGCCACCAATACGGCCCTCGCCACGGCCGAGGGGCTGCTGGCCGACAACAAGACGCTCGTGAGCGACCTCACCGCCCAGGCCGGAGCGGCCGGCGCTGATCCGGCCATCGCGCAAGCTCTCTCCGAAGCCCGGGCCGCCAACGAGCGGCTGACGACCACCACCGACGCCCTGCGCACGGCCTCAGACGACCTGGCTTCCACGGCCGACTCCCTGGAAACCGAGGCGAGCGCGCTGGATACGGCGGCGCAATCAGCCTCTGAAACTATTCGCGCCACCGCGGCCACCTTCCAGGACAGCGTGCTGCCAGACATCACGACCAGCCTGGATTCCCTGGTGGAAGCCTGCGGCACCTTGGAAGGGGCCCTGCGCGGGCTCACTCCCTCGCTCGCCGAGGCGCGGGCCATTTTGGGGCAGCTCGGCGACACGCTGACCTCTTCCGAGACCTCGCTTTCCACCACGTCCGATTCCCTGGGCACCATGGAGACGAACCTGGAGCAGTCGCTCACCGACCTGACCGCGCTGCAGAACTCCGCCACCGTGAAGGACTTGGCGGAATACCTGAAGGCCGACCCGGAGAAGATCGGCGCCTTCATGGCCGCGCCCGTGGCCCTGGACACGCAACTGGTGTATCCCGTGAAGAACTACGGCAGCGGTGTTGCCCCCTTCTTCACGAACCTGGCCCTGTGGGTGGCCGGCTTCATCCTCATGGCCATGGTGAAGCTGCGCGTCGATCCGGAGGGGCTGCCGAAGTTCACCGCCGTGCAGGCCTACTTCGGACGCTGGCTGTTCTACGTGGTGTGCGGGCTGGCCATGGGGCTCGTCTGCTGCGTGGGCGATTTGGCCCTCGGGATTCAGTGCGAAAGTCCGGCGGCCTTCATCGGCGCGGGGCTGCTCACGGTGTTCGTGGACGTGAACCTCATGTTCGCGCTGGCCTACGCATTTAGGCACATCGGGAAGGCCATCGCGGTCATTCTGCTCATCGTGCAGATTCCCGGCTCCTCGGGCATGTTCCCCATCGAGATGATGCCGGACTTTTTCCAGGTCATTCACCCGCTTCTGCCCTTCACCTATTCCATCGACGCCATGCGCGAGGCCATCGGCGGCTTTTACGCGATGGATTACCTGCACGACATGTTGCTGCTGGGACTTTTGTTCGTGCCCCTGGGGTTCGCCATCGGGCTGGGCATCGGGCGCTGCGATTTCAATTTGAACCTCATGTTCGACGAGAAGCTGGGAGCAACCGACCTGCTTCTGGCCGAGCCGGTCACGGCCAGCGCCAAAGCCGCGGGGCAGACGCCCGCCCGATACCGCACGCGCACGCTCGTCCGCGCGCTGCTGAACATCGACGCCTTCCGCCAGGCTCTCATCGCCCGAGCCGAGCGTTTCCACCGCGCCTACCCGGTGCTGCGGCGCATCGGCTGGGTGGCGCTCGTCGCGCAGCCGCTTGTCACCTTCGCCATTATGGTGCTGGTGCATGCCGATGTGGACACGCGGGTCATGATGCTCATGGCCATGGTGGTGGGGGTCATCGTGGTGGACACGTATCTCATCGTGATTTCATACCTGGACACCAACCTCGCGCACCAGCTTGCCCTGGCGAACCTGAGCACCGAGGAACTGCAGAAGCGCGCCAGCGGGCAAATCGGTGGTGATTCGGCGTGAGGGTGATTTGGGACATTTTCATCGGTGACGTGCGGAACCTGTTCCGGAACGTCATTGCCGCCATTGTGGTGATGGGGCTCGCGCTCGTGCCGCCCATGTACGCCTGGTTCACGACGCTCGGCTTCTGGGATCCCTACAGCAACACCGGCAACATCAAAGTGGCCGTGGCCTCGGAAGACGCCGGCTACACCTCCGACCTTATCCCGACGCCCATTAACGCCGGCGAGCAGATCATCGGCAAGCTGCGGGCCAACGACCAGTTCGCCTGGCAGTTCGTCAGCGCCGATGAGGCCGTGCACGGCGTGCGCTCGGGAGAGTATTACGCGGCGCTCGTCATCCCGAAGGAGTTCTCGCGCGACCTCATGACCGTGTTTACCGACGACATCACCGAACCGAGGATCATCTACTACGACAACGAGAAGGAGAACGCCATCGCCCAGCGTGTGACGGGCACCGGGGCGAGCACCCTGCAGGAGACCATCGACGAGACGTTCACGGAAACCGTGGCATCGGTGGCCCTGGGCACCACGAGCAGCCTCACTTCGTTCATGAGCGGGGACGGCATCCTCACCTACGCGCAAACCCTGGGGTCGCGCCTTGGCGAGGCCGTGGGCGAAGTAGGAGCGGCGGCCGATCAGGCTCAGGCCTACGCCGATCTCATGAGCTCCACCACCTCACTCGTGGATGCGACGGCAAGCATTCTAAAGGAGGCAGGGAAGGCACCGGATGCCACGGCACCTCTGGTGAGCGAAGCGCGCAACGGGCTGACGAGCGCTCAAGACGGCCTTTCCGCCGCAAGCACCGCAGCCGAGAAGACGCTCGCAGCCGCCGACGCCAGCTACGATGCTGTGGCCCGCGCCGCTGATGAGGCCTTCGCCACCATGAAGGACGATCCGGCGGCGGCCCAGGGCGTGCTAGCCGCTTGCCGTTCGGACGTGCAGGGCCTTGCGCAGGCCTACCAGACCATGCGCGACGCCCTGGCCGGCGCCGATCCGTCAAGCCCCGCCATTGGCGCCCTTGACCGCATCATCGCCCAGCTGGATACCCTGGAGGCGAACCTCGACACCGCCGAGAACGCCATTGGCGCGGACGCGGCATCCATCGACGAGAAGCACGCCAAGGTGACCGACAGCATCAACCAAGCGCGGGCAGCTCTGCGTGATTCGATGAGCACCTACAACGATCAGCTGAAGGGCGAGCTGGCCTCGCTGGCCGACAGCCTGCAGAAGGTGGGCACCGACACCCAAACTCTGGCCGGCTCGCTGAAGGACACGGCGGAAAGCCTGGGCGACAGCACCGATTCTCTGGCCGCAAACCTCGCCACCGCCGAGGCGTCGCTGCGCAAGACCGCCGAAACGCTGCGCACGGCAGAAAGCCAGCTCGCCCAGGCCCGCGACGACCTGCGGCACGCCCTGGACACCGGCGACATCGACGAGGTGCGCCGCATCATCGGCGACAACCCGGCCGCCATCGCCCAGTTCCTCGCCGCGCCGACGCACCTGGAGCGTCACGCGGTGTACCCCATGGCCGACAACGGCAGCGCCATGAGCCCCTTCTATACCTCCCTTGCCCTGTGGATCGGCGCCATCTTCATGGTAGCCCTTATGAGCGTGTCCGTCTCCCCCGCGCGCCAGGCCGCCCTAACGCGGAAGTTCGGGCGCGCGCCGCGGACGGCTGAGTTGTACCTCGGACGCTACGGAGTGTTCTGCCTGATAGGCCTCGCCCAAGCGCTCATCGTGGGGCTCGGCAACGTGTTCTTCCTCGGCGTGGAATGCGAGCACTTCTGGCTGTATCTGGCGGCGTGCTGTTTGGCATCGGTGGTGTTCACGAACCTGGTGTACACGCTGACGGTGTCCTTCGGCAACATCGGGAAGGCGCTGGCCATCATCGGGCTCGTGCTGCAGCTGGCCGGCGCCGGCGGCCTCATGCCGGTGCAGATGCTGTCGGCCCCGCTGTTCCAGGAGATTTACCCGTGGCTGCCCTTCGCCCATTCCATGCCGGCGCTGGAAGGGGCCATGGCCGGCATCTACGGCGACCAGTACCTCGTGCAGATGGGCCTGCTCGCGGCCATCCTGGTGCCGAGCCTCATTCTCGGCCTCGTCCTGCGGCGCCCCGTCATCCGGCTGAACCGGTGGGTGCTCGCCAAGCTGGACGGGACGAAGTTCCTCTAGCGCCTCGCCGCGTACAGGCACCTGTCGATGGTCTTAAGCTCGCCAAGCTAGATGAGACGAGCCTCGCCGCGCTTTCGTCAAATGGCCAAAAAATACGCGCTGACTGCTTTTCGGAGGGCTCTTTTTCTCCTTTCGCTTTCCTCCGCGCTCGCACGTTCGCTACAACGGGATTCTGACCTGGTAAAACTTGACACGCGGGAAGCGACGCCTTCAAAATCGCGGGCCAATACTGCAGCTGTCGCGGGTTTTTTGGCCAAAAAGCGTCAGGCACGCCCCTTTATATACAGTTCACGCATGGTTTTTGGCCAACAGCGGCTTAATCATGAGACGCTTGTGCAGTTTGCAGACGCTTGTGCAGTTTGCGCGCCGTTTTTGGCCAGTAACGACCTAGCGAGGGGCACCCGTGCAGTCTGCACACGGTTTTTGACCGCTTTTCCTCTCGCGTAGCAGCTTCATTCCAGCGGGGCGAGGGCGCGGGGGAGGATGTTGTGGGCGCGGGCGATGGTCATGCCGTAGTTGGTGAAGGGGGCCTGCTGGGCGCGGGCGCGCTGGAGGCGCGAGGCCATGTCGCGGGCGTTCAAGGTGCAGCCGCCGCAGTGGACGATGGCGGCATAGGGGGAAAGATCGTCGGGGAAGTCGCGGCCGGAGGTGAAGGCGAACTGGGGCTCGGCACCGCTGATAGCGCAAATGAGCCGGGGCAGCTTCACCGTGCCGATGTCCTCGCAGGTACGGTGGTGGGTGCAGCCCTCGGCGATGAGCACCGTGTCGTCGTCGGTAAGGTTTTCCAAAGCGCGCACCGCTTCCAGCTGGGCGGCCAGGTCACCCTTGTAGCGAGCCATAAGGATGGAAAACGACGTAAGCGGCACATCCGCCGGCAAAAGGGCGTCCACCTCGCCGAAGGCCTGGGAGTCGGTCACCACCAGGCGCGGCGGTCGGGCGAGGGCGGCCAGCAGGTCGGGCAGGCCTTCCACGCCGGTGGCGCAGGGGAAGGCGCCGGCGTCCAGCGCGTCGCGCATGACCTGTTGCTGGGGCAGAATGATGCGACCCTTGGGCGCGGCAGAATCCAGCGGGATGACGAGCACCACCACGTCACCGGGCGTAAGCAGGTCGCCCACGAGCCGCCGCTCCTCCACTGCACCAGTGGCCAGGGTGGCAAGCGCGCGCTTCAGGTCGCTCAGCCCCTCCCCCGTCAGCGCCGACACGCGCACGCGGGCGGCCCGTGCGGAAGCGCCATCGTTTTCGGCGGAGGCCGTGGCGTTGTGGTCAGCGCCTTCCGAGAGGGGCTCGCTATCCGAAGCGTCCGTCCCCGGGCGCGGCGAAGGCAGCGACGACTCCGCAGCGCCGGCTCGCCCGCTTTCCGCAAGCAAATCGGCCTTATTCTCCGCAATCACATAGGGAATGCGGCGCGTTTGGAAGGCGGCGAGGAGTTTCTCGTCGAAAGGGGTGAGGCTGCGTGTGGCATCCACCACGAGCACAGCCACGTCGGCTTCGTTCAGCGCGGCCTCGGCCCGCTGGACGCGCAGGTCGCCTACGTCGCCGGCGTCGTCGATACCTGGAGCGTCAACAATGAGCACGGGACCGGCCGGCGCCAGTTCCATGGCTTTGCGCACCGGGTCGGTGGTGGTGCCGGCCACATCGGACACTACGGAGACGGTCTGGTTCGTCAGCGCGTTCACCAGGCTGGACTTGCCGGCGTTGCGCACGCCGAAAAAGACGATGTGGGCGCGCTCGCCGGAAGGGGTATCGTTCAGAGACATGCGAACTCCTCCTAGAACCGGAAGTCGCGCTCGCTGGTGCGGACGCGGGCGAGGTAGTCGGCGGCCAGGGTGCGGCGGCGGTCGTCGGGAACGCGGGCGAGCTCGGTGTCGATCATCTTCCACCCCTTCTCCGCCACGGCGGGGCTGGCGTAGTCGCACAGGTACTCCCCCAGCGTGAGCAGGGCGTTCGGCTGGCAGAAGTCCTGGATCTGGCCGCTCTTGCAGAACTCCATAAAGCGGTCGCCGGTGCGGCCGGCGCGGTAGCAGGCGGTGCAGAAGCTGGGGAGGTGGCCCTCGTCCATGAGCCAGCCGATGACCTCGTCCAAGGTGCGCGTATCGGACACATCGAACTGCTCGGTGTCGTGGGGGCGCGTCTCTTCCCCGTAGCCGCCCACGCTCGTGCGGCTGCCGCCGGAGATCTGCGAGACGCCCAGCTGAAGCGCCGCCGCGCGCACCGCCTGCGACTCGCGGGTGGAGATGATCATACCCGTATAGGGCACGGCGATGCGGATGAGTGCGATGATCTTCTCGAACATCTCGTCGGGAATGCCGTTGTCGAAAGCGTCGGGGTCGATGTCGCTCGCCGGCTTCACCCGCGGCACCGAGATGGTGTGCGGGCCCACGCCGAACACCGCTTCCAAATGCTCCGCGTGCATGAGCAGGCCGGCGAACTCGTAGGCGTAGCCCTCCAAGCCGAACAGCACGCCGAGCCCCACGTCGTCGATGCCGGCGGCCATGGCGCGGTCGTGGGCCTCGGTGTGCCAGGCGTAGTCGGCCTTGGGGCCCGAGGGGTGCAGCTCCTCGTAGCGGGCGCGGTGGTAGGTCTCCTGGAACAGGATGTAGGTGCCGATCTCCGCGGCCTTCAGCTGGCGGTAGGCGTCCTCGGTCGTGGCGGCGATGTTCACATTCACGCGGCGGATGGCGCCGTTTTTGTGCTTGGTGCCGTAGATGGTCTCAAGGCTCTCCAGAATGTAGCTCAAGGGGTTATGGATCGGATCTTCCCCCGCCTCGATGGCCAGGCGCTTGTGGCCCATGTCCTGCAGGGCGACGACCTCGGCGCGGATCTCCTCCTGCGTGAGCTTGCGACGCGGGATGTCGCGGTTCTTCGCGTGGTAGGGGCAGTACAGGCACCCGTTCACGCAGTAGTTAGAAAGGTACAGCGGAGCAAACAGCACGATACGGTTGCCGTAGTAGGCCTGCTTGATGTCGCGGGCCAGCTGGCGGATCTCGGCGTTCACCTCCGGATCCTCGCAGGCCAGAAGCACCGAGGCCTCGCGATGGGTGAGCGTCGTGCCGTGGTCGTGGGCCGGCGTCAGGTTCGCCCGGGCCTTCTCCAGAATGGAACGAGCCAGGGCCGCATCGTTCTTGTGCGCCTCGGCGTAAGCCAGGGTGTCGAAGATTTCCTCGTGGTTGATGAACTCGTCGGCCCGGGGCGAGCGCACGTTGTAGCTGCTCATGAGGGGTTCACTTTCGTTGAAGGGACAGGGGGGAAGGTCGAAGGAAAGGAAGCGGCGGAAGACGAACCAGGCGCGGTAGCGGCGGCGGCAGAAACCGGGCGCGACGCTGCTGCCAGTACCACAGCGCCCCGAGCGGGCGAGACAACCGATGCCGCAGCAGGACCTACAACCGAAGCCCAGGCTGCAGCGGGATCGCCGCGGTCTTCCACAAGGCGGCGCCCCAAGGGCTCAAGCCGCGCCGCCAGGTCGGCCCATTTGCGGGCCGCATCGGCCGACGAGCGGGGCTTGCCGTCGTAGAGCGCATAATCGCCCTGGCGCTCGGGCGGCGACAAGTTCGGCATCACGACGTTGGCGCCAGCGAGGATGCCCTTCTCGCGGCTGCGGGGATCCAGCGCTTCCAGGGCCGTGGTAGCCGGCAGCAGCACCGTCGGATGCGCCAGACGCACGAGGGACAGCAGGTAGCAGGTAAGCTCCACCGTGCCGGGTGCCTCGGCGGCAAAGGGGGTGTCGCGATGGGGCACAAACGGCCCGATGCCGCACATTTCGGGGCGAAACTCCTGGATGAACGCGAGGTCGGCCGCCAGGTGCTCCGTCGTCTGGAAGGGGGAGCCCACCATGAAGCCGGCGCCCACGGCGAACCCGGCCTCTCGCAAGTCGGACAGGCACGCCATGCGGCGCTGAAGCGTCATGGCCGCCGGGTGCAGCTGCCGGTAATGGGCGGCCGTGGCCGTCTCATGGCGCAGCAGGTAGCGGTCGGCCCCGGCGGCGCGCAGGTGCCGGTAGCTTTCCCGCGAGCGCTCCCCCACCGACAGCGTGACGGCGCAGCCCGGATAGGCCGCCTTCAGGTCCGCCACCACGCCGGCCAGCCATTCGTCGGTGGCCGCCGGATCTTCCCCGCCCTGCAGCACGAAGGTGCGGAAGCCTGCCTGCCAGCCCGCATCGGCACAGGCCAGAATTTGCTCGGGAGCCAGGCGGTAGCGCTCGCAGGCGCGGTTGCTGCGCCGGATGCCGCAGTAGTAGCAGTCGTTCTTGCAGACGTTCGTGAACTCGATGAGCCCGCGCGCGAACACCGCGTCTCCGTAAGCGGCCTCGCACGTCTCCCGAGCACGACCAGCCAGCTCATCAGCCAGCGCCGAGGTCCGGGCATCGATAAGCGCCGCGTACTCGTCCAGGGAAAGAGTATGCTCGCTCACAAGCTTCGCGACCAATGTTGCTATCAAATCTGCCAGCTCTCCTGGTCGGTGTGCAGCCACTCGTGGGCCGTATGCGACAGCGGCTCGCCGATCCAATCGGCGTACAGCTTCGCGATGTCGGGGTTCTCGTGGGAGTAGCGCAGCTTGTCCGCGGCGTCGAGCCGGTTCAGCACGCCGGCCCGCGCCTGGGCCAGTTCGCTGTTGAACTGGATGGGCTGGCCGCCACCACCCACGCATCCGCCCGGGCATGCCATGATTTCTACGAAGTCGAAGGCGGCCTCCCCGGATTCCAACGCGTCCAGCAGCTTCGACGTATTCTCCAGGCCGCTGGCCACAGCGATGCGCACCGTGGCGTCGCCAATGGCAAGCTCGCGGGACATCCAAGGCGTCTCCGGCGTGGCGGCCGTGGTATCGCAGGCGCTGAAATCGGGGTTCTCGCCGGTGATGAGGAAGGCTGCCGAGCGTAGGGCCGCCTCCATGACGCCGCCGGTGCGTCCGAAAATGGTGGCCGCGCCGGTGGAAAGCCCCAGCGGGTTGTCGAAGGGCGCCTCGGAAAGCGCTGTGCAGTCGACGCCCACCAGGCGCAGCAGGCGGCCGAATTCGCGCACCGTGAGCACGGCGTCCACGTCGGGCGCGGCCTCGGCCGCCAGCTCGGGCGCGACCGGCGCGTCGGGCACCAGGCCCGCGTCACTCGCGCCAGCCCCCCGGGTCGCGCCGACCACCGTGGAAAGCTCCGGCACGTCGCACTCGTACTTCTTCGCCACGCAGGGCATAACGGACACGACAAACAGCCGCTTGCCAGCCTCGTCGGCCTCGGCGGCGAGCGTGTTCTTAACCACGGCACCCATCATCTGGTGCGGCGACTTGGCGCTGGAAAGCTGGGCCGTGAACTGCGGGTAGTGCTGCTTCACGAAGCGCACCCAGCCGGGACAGCAGCTCGTGAACATGGGGCGCGGCGCGTCGGAGCCGAGGAATTCCACGAACTCGCTGCCCTCTTCCATAATGGTGAGGTCGGCGGCGAAGTCGGTGTCGAAGACGCGATCGAAGCCCACGGCGTGCAGGGCCGCGGCCAAGCGTCCCGGCGTCGCCTCCTCGCGGGAAAGCCCCAGGCCCTCGCCCCAGGCCGTGCGCACGGCCGGCGCCACCTGCACGACGGTTTCCACCGCCGGATCCAGGATGGCCTCCATGATGAGGCTCACGTCGTCGCGAGCCACAAGCGCCCCGGTGGGGCAATGGGTGATGCACTGGCCGCACAGGGCGCACCCGGCCTCGGCGATGGGCAGGTTGTCGCGTACGATGATCTTCGTGGACGGCCCCACCCCCGTGAAGTCCCACACCGCGCAGTGCTGCACCTTCTCGCAGATGGCCACGCAGCGCATGCACTTGATGCACTTGCTGCTGTCGCGCTGCAGCGGGAAATCGGCGTCCCAAGGCGCCGGCTCGGGCAGCGGGCCCGGGGCGTCTGCCAGGTTGAAGGTGCTCGCAAGGTCGCGCAGGGCGCAGGTGTCCTGGCGCACGCAGGTGGCGCAGAGCGCGCGGTGATCATCCATGATGGCCTGCAGATTCGCCCGTCGGGCCACTGCTACCTGCGGCGTGTCGGTGCGCACCACCATGCCCTCGCGCACGGCGGTGTTGCAGGAGGCCGCAAGCCCCTCGCCTTCCACGTCCACCAAACACACGCGGCACGAGCCGATGCAGTTCAAGTCCTTCAGGTAGCACAGCGTGGGGATTTGCACGCCGGCCGCCGTGGCCGCTTCCAGCACCGTGGTGCCCTCGGGGGCTTCCACGGCGCGACCGTTCAGCGTAATGGCTACCATGCTTCCAGCCCCCTTCCGGTCAGCGCGCCTATGCCGTACACGTCGCAGCGCAGGCACCGGCCGCACTCCTGAGCGGCCTCCTCGGCGCTCACCGGTTCTTCCACGTACTTGAAATCGCACTTGCGCTCCCGTGCCGGGCGCTCGGCCACCTGCACGCGCCCGTAGGCGGTGCGGTCGTTGGGGTGCGCCGACGGCACGGTGGCGCCGCAATCCAGCTGATGGCGGAAGCCCAGCATCTCGTCGATGTTGGCCGCCGCCGTCTTGCCTGCGGCGATAGCCATGATGACGGTCTTGGGACCCCACTGGCAGTCGCCGCCCACGAAGACGGCGTCGAAGCCGGGCGCTTGCAGGCACGCGTCGGCGCACAGGTAGGTGCGGTCATGCTGCATGCCGAACTCCTCGAAGGGGGCACATTCGATAGCCTGGCCCACGGCGATGATGACGAGGTCGGCGGCCAGACGCACCTCAGGCTTGTCGGCCGGCACTGGGGCCGGGCGGCCGCCGCGCACCGCGCCGATGCGCTGGGGCTGGCAGATGAGCGCCGTCGCGTTCCCCTCTGCGTTCGCCTCGATGCGGGCCGGCGCCTGCAGGCAGCGCATTTCCACGCCCTCCATCATGGCCGCCTCCACCTCGGAGGGCAGCGCGGTCATGTCCTCCAGGCGGCGTCGATAGGCCACGGTGACCGAGGCGGCACCGGCGCGCACGGCGGTGCGAGCGCAGTCCATGGCCACATTGCCGCCGCCAATGACCACCACATTCTTGCCCGTGAAGTCGGGATACTGCTCGTCGCCGATGGCCTCCAGCACGTCCACGGCGCTCATAACGCCGGCCGCATCGGCCCCTTCAATGGAAAGGGTCTTGCCGCCCTGGGCGCCCACGGCCACGTACACGGCGTCGAACTCGTCCACCAGCGTGCGCATCTCGTCCGTCTGAACGTCGCAGCCCGTACGCACCTCGATGTCGCCGGCACCCAGCACGGCGCGGATATCCTCGTCGAGCCGCTCGCGGGGCAGCCGATAAGCGGGAATGCCGTAGCGCATCATGCCGCCCAGGCGACTGCGACGTTCGAATACCGTCACCGAATGACCCATGAGCCCCAGGAAGTAGGCGCAGGTGAGCCCCGAGGGGCCGGCACCCACCACCGCGACGCGTTTGCCCGTGGCGGGCAGCGGCGCGGGGGTTTCCACGGTATCGGCGGCCACCGTGTCCACAATGTACTTCTTTATGCCGCGGATATTCACCGGCGCGTCCACCATCGTGCGGCGACAACGCTCCTCGCAGGGGTGCTCGCACACAAGCGCGCAGGCCGTAGGGAAGGGATTGTCCTTGCGGATCATCTTCACCGCCTCGGCAAGGCGGCCTTCCTCGGCCAGCGCGATGTAGGCCGGCACGTTCACATGGGCCGGACACCGCGTGACGCAGGGCACCGTCTGGCGCGTGCCGGGAGCGCAGGCGCCCGCCTCCACATGGCTGGCGAACTCGTCGGCAAAGGCGTCAAGTCCCGCCAACACCATCGCCCCCGCCTGCCAGCCCACGGCGCAATCGGCGGTGTCGCGCAGCAGCGTGGCCGCATCTCGGATCTCATCCACCGTCGCCGCCGTGGCGCGGAAGGCGGCCACATCGCCCAGCAGCGCCGCAAGTTTCGGCATGCCCTGGGCGCACGGCGTGCACTTGCCGCAGGTCTGCGCGGCGCTCGCTTGCAACTGTCCCAGCATGAGCCCCACCGGACACTGGCCCGGCGGCATGGCTTCCACGCGTCGGGCGAAGGCCTCGACGAACTCCCCCGTCCGTGCATCGGCCCGCGCCGCCACCTCAACGGTCAAACGCCCCATAGCTCTCTCTTTCCTGTATTGACGCTAACCGATACACCATAACGCGTCTAGTATTTCCGATTGGTAACAAGCCCATGGGAAAAAGCACTACGGCGCAGAATTAACTCTAAACCACCTGAGAATACCTTCTAGAGCTCTGCCACGGTGCCGAGTCCGCGCCTCGCGGCAGCGTCCAGGGCGATCTTGGCACAGGCAATGTCAAGCAGCGCGGTGCCCGCCGAGTCGAAGACCGTGACGTCCTCGGCGCTCGTGCGGCCCGGCACCTTCCCCACCAGCACGTCTCCCAGCTCGCCGAGCACATGATCCAGGCCGAAGGCGCCCTCAGCCAGTCCGCGCTCGATCTCGCCGTTGCTCGCTCAGTTGGCCGTATCGTCGGAGTAGCCGTAGCCCACGCGAAAGCTCTTCGGCTCCTCGAAGCAGTCGCCCGGCGTGACGAAGGCACCGTTGAACTTCACCATATCGGTGCAGAAATCGTAGGAGGGGATGTCGTAGTCGTAGTAGACGAGCGCCGTCGTGCCGGCCTCGGGCGGAACGACGGACAGGTGCGGCTCCGATTCCACCCATTCCAAAAGCGTAACCAAATTCTCGCGCACGATACGGCGGCTGCGGTCGAGGATGGCGTCGGCATGGGCCAGCGCGTAGGCGCCCACGGCCTCGTCGAACAAGCCGCAGGAGATGAGGTTGTAGTCGCGATGGGACAGAAGGTCTCGGCGCAGCTGTTCGTCCTTGGTGACGCACCAGCCCAGACGGATGCCCGCCAGCGACCACACCTTGCTCATGGAGCTGGTGGTGACGCCCTTGTCGTAAAGGTCGACGACCGACTCGGCGTACTCGTCGGTCTGGTTCAAGTGGCGGTACACCTCGTCGCAGTGCAGCCACGCGTCGTTCTTGCGCGCCACCTCCACGATGGCCCGCAGCGTCTCGCCGTCGAGCAGGGCGCCCGTGGGATTGTCGGGATTGTTGATGCAGATGACCTTCGTCTCCGGCGTGCACAGGGCGTCCAGGGCCTCCACGTCCACGTGGTAGCCGTTCTCCTTCTCCAGATGCAGCACGTCCACCGCAGCGCCGCACATCTCGGGGATGGAGTAGAGCTGCTGGTAGGTGGGCATGACCGATACTACGTGATCGCCCGGGTTCACCAGCGTCGAGAGCACGAGTGCGTTGGCGCCGGCGGCCCCGTGGGTGGGGATGATGTGCTCGGGCGCCACGGTGCGGTAGAGCTTGGCGATGCCGGAAAGCAGGTCGGGGCGACCCTCGATGTCGCCGTAGGTGAGGCGGCGCGCCGCGAAGGCGTCCAGAAACGCCTGCTTGTCGCCGCCGGTCAGCTCGAAGAGCTGGTCGAGGGACAGCGAGTACACGCACGTCTCGGCGACGTTGTAGGTGCACTTCGTCTCCCAGAGGTTCATCCACTGCTCGACTTCGAAATCCTTGATCTCCATGGGGGTTCTCCTTCTCGCTGATCCACGGTCTCCGCTAGGAACGTGAGTCCAGCATAAAAGGCGAACCCGAAGCAGGATGTGGAGGCGGCCACAGGCTCTGGAGCGGCCCGTTGTGGGCGCCCACAACGGGGCTTGCGGCCGCCCACGGCGCAAACGAGCCGCGCCCTGTCGCACGCAGCGCTCTGCGAAAGCGAGGTGCCTAGAGGAAGATCATCGACAGGTAGGCGAACAGCTGCTTGTCCGTGGCGTCTTCCATCGCCAGCACCGCGCGAGCACGGTTGACGCGGTTGCGCACCGAATTGGGGTGCTGGCAGAGGCGCTCAGCCGCCGCGTTCGCGTCACCGCCGCAAGCCACGTAGACCCGCAGGCTCTCGACGAGATTGGAGCCTGCTTCAGCATCGGAGGCAGCGAGTCGATCAAGGCTCGCTGCGCAGGCGCGCTCGAGCAGCCAGCCGTTTTGTCGGGCAACACGGAAGGCATCTGGGCCCAGCATGTCCCACGAAACAGCAGAGTGGCCCATCCTTTTTGCCGCCTCGCCGCATCCGAGAGCCTCGACGATGGCCCCATCGGCCCAATCGGTGCCGAACACCTCGGAGAGCCCAGCCGCGCAATGCCCTCCAAAGCCGGCGATAAGCACCTCGATATCGCCTGCTTCCAGAGACTCGAAATCATCGGCGACAAGAAGGGCCAAAAGACGCTGCGCCGACGGCTCGCAGCAACGACGCGCTCTGACCGCCAGCTGAGAAATCCGAGACTCTTTCGGAGCCCCAACAGGGCGGAGAAAGGCTTTTGGACAACCTTCTCGCTACGGGGCCAGGCAGGTTATCGGGACGACGTAGACGCCGTCCGGTCGGCAATAGGCCGCTTGCTGGCCCGTGAGCACCATAAGGAACGAGGGAGCTCCCTCTTTGGAATCGTCAACACGCGAGGCGAGCTTCAACAAGTGGGCCGCGCCCTCTTCAACCTGCTTCTCGCCGAGCTTCACCTCGACGGCCCCCCAGCGACCATCGTCCAAGACGACGACGGCGTCGGCCTCGAGACCCGTCTTATCGCGATAGTGGTAGACGGTTCCCCGCAGCTTGGCCGCATACACGCGCAGATCACGCACGCACAGCGATTCGAAAAACAGCCCGAAGGTACTAAAGTCCAGCAAGAGCTTCCGCGGAGACGCGCCCAACAGGGCCGCCCCGATGCTCGGATCGCAGAAGTGCCGCGTCGGGCTGGTGCGCACGGCGGTCTTGGAGCGCAACGCCGGATTCCACGCCGGCAAGTCCTCGGTAACGTAGGTGCGCCGGAGCGCGTCGAGGTAATCGGCGACCGTGTTCTCCGAAGGTGGCTCTCCTCCCATATCCGCTGCGATGGTCGCCTGGCTCGCCTCGGTGGATATGTTGCGCGCATAGGAGCGCAGAATGGCCCGCAGCCACGTCGAGTTGCGCTTCTTGTCGTCCATCTCGTCGATGTCCGAGTCGAGCAGCTCGGCAACGTAATCCTTAGCCTGGTCGAGGGCGATCTCCGGATCGCTTTCCAGCACGGCCTCCGGCCAACCGCCACGGCAGAGCGCAAAGGCGATGTCCTCGATGGAGCGATCAGATATGGCGCCCACCTCGGCGGCACCATCGAAGAGCCCCGCTAGTGAGACCGCGCCCGTAGACTCGCGGGATTCGAAGAGCGACATGGGGCGCATATGCATACGGGATATCCGTCCCACGCCGGAATGCTTCGGTCTCTTCTTGGGCGTAGCCGAACCGGTGAGGATGAACCGGCCCTTGCCCTTCCCCTGGTCGACCGCGAAACGGACGGCATCCCACAGCTGCGGCGCCATCTGCCATTCGTCGATGAGGTGCGGCTCGGCGCCTTCCAAGAGCACCGACGGGCGCACTTCGGCCAAAGCGACCAGAGAGGGACCCTCGTCGGGATCTTGGAGGTACACAGCACTTTGCGCCTGCTGCTTGGCCGTCTCGGTCTTGCCGCACCATTTCGCGCCGACGATCTGAACGGCGCCGGAAGCCCGAAGCGCCCGCTGAAGCACAGCGTCGGCCACGCGCGGCCAATAGCCCTCCTGTCGCTCTTCGTCCTTCTCCACCATGGCGCGCCCCTTCCATCAATGATCGATCGGTGCGCCTACTATACCACGTCAGCGAGGTGATTGCGGAAGTTGGATCGTTTTCATTGAGGAAGTTGGATCATTTTTGTTGAGGAAGTTGGACTTTTGGGAGACATTTGGCGCACCGAGGACGTAACCCTTCTCCAGGTGGTAATTACCCACGTCGAGGATCTTGCCGAGCGCCTTGTGCCGTGCGAGGGAACAACAACGTCAACTCTGGCCGCAACGCCGCCAACGCTGCTGCGGTTTACCTAGCCGCATAGCGCGAGAACAAGGATAGTCGCCAAAACCGCCGGCTACTCTCGTCTAGTCGCTCTTCCCCATACAGGCCGCCACGTATCTCCCTCCCCTGCGTGGCAGCCTGAGCGTTGTCATTGTCCTGCGATCTCCTTGTGGAAATAGGCACCGAACGCGTACAGTGGCACGTTCTTAATCACTCCATCACGTGAGAAAGGGGCCAACGAAGTGCGCAAGGCCAGTACTGGGAGATGCTTTTTGACGAAAGCGGCAAGGCTTTTCGCCCTCAGATTGGTTCCAGCCTTCACCTCAATGGGCACGGGCTGCGGCACTCGCTCGTTTCCATCTACGATGAAATCGATTTCGGTGCGCGTCGACTGGTTCATGAAATAGTGCAGCTTGTTGCCCGTATCCACTTTGTTGCCCGCCTGGCCGCTCGCAAGCAGTTCTTGGGCAACGAGCTGCTCTGCAAGCGCCCCCTTGAATGAACTGAACAACGCCTCGCTATCGAGAATAGTTCGGGCACTCAAGTTGCACATTGCGCCAAGTAGACCCACATCGAGCACATAGACCTTGAACACTCCCTCGTCTTCATGAGACGCAAGGGGCGACTCGGGCACGCTCACACAACTCGAGGGACACACAAGCGAGGTGTCGGTCAGCCATTGCAGAGCATCTTCGTACTCCCGGGCTCTCGCCGACTCCCGTATCTTGGAAAACATAAACTTACGGTTTTCTTTGGCCAAGTTTGTCGGCACCGCCCGCCAGACACGACGAATCCGTTCTGCTAGCGCATCGTCGGCATACTTTGAGAAATCGGCGTTGTAGGAGCGCAAGAGCTCGCTGTGCACACGGCGCGCCTCCGCTGGATCCGACGTTTCTGCGAAGGAAAGCACCGCCTCCGGCATTCCCCCTACGAATAGATATTGTTTCAGCAGCTCGATCAACCGGTCGTGGAACGGGGCCATGGCATCCCAGTCAAGAGCAGACACCAATTCAGCCAACAATTCCTCACCAACACCGTCTAAAAACTCCCGGAAACTGAGAGGGTAGAGATCGAGAAAGCTCACTTTCCCCACAGGGAATGAAGCCCGCGCCTGCGGCTTATTTTCCGTTCGCTTCCCCCGCCGCAACGCAAGTCCGAGCGCCGATCCGCCCGCAACAACGGGAATATGGGGAGTTTGCTCGTTGAAGTACTTGAGCGATTGAATGGCGCGAGGGGATTCTTGTATCTCATCAAGAATGAGCAGAGTATGCTTGTCGATGCGGACGCCTGCTTCAGCTTGGAGTATGGGAAGGAGCCTGTTCGGCGACAACGATCCTTCGAAAGCGGCGATGAGCTGGGGATTGTCATCGAAGGTGATGTACGCCGTTTCCCTGAAGTACGCTCGCCCAAACTCCTTCATAAGCCACGTTTTCCCCACCTGCCGGGCTCCGCTCACGATGAGCGGCTTTCGTCGAGGAGATTCTTTCCAGCGCTTCATATCTTCGATGGCCTGGCGCTTCATGGCATCCTTTCAGGGTGATTCACGTTTTTGCATAGGTTATTTTTGCAAATCACCACGTTTTTGCATAGGAGAATTTTGGGATTCACCACGTTTTTATATAGGTAACGGTATCCCGACAGCAGAAAAGTCAACCTCATTCCGAATCGAGAAACTTAGTGAAACTTAGAACTCCTTAGAAGAACTTAGTTAAACTTAGTGAAACTTAGAACTCCTTAGTTAAACTTAGTGAAACTTAGAACTCCTTAGTAAAACTTAGAAGGAGGCATTGTGGGCATCGAGGAGAATCCTTTCACCCCCAAGGAGTCGGCGTGCTCTTCACCGTCGACGAAGTCGATCCGACGCTCGACGAAATGGTTCAGCTTGCCGCCTTCTACCAGCACTTTGTTCGGGAGGGGCGCAAGGTAGCGCTCCTCATGGCGGGACTGCCGCACAACATCTCATCTTTGCTCAACAACAAGACCGTGTCGTTTCTCCGGCGCTCGAACCGCAGGGCGCTTGACCGCATTCCCGACGGCGAGGTTTCCGCAGCGCTCGTGCGCACGGCCCAAGCAGGCAACCGCAACGTTGACGCAGCGGCGCTGACTGCAGCGACGGAGTCCATCGGCGGCTTTCCTTTCATGCTCCAGCTTGTCGGGTACTACGCCTGGGACGAAAATCCCCGGGCTAGCACACTCGATTCGGCCGACTTCGCGCGCGGTATCGCCATCGCACAGCAGGAAATGACCTACCGTATTTTGGACGCCACCTTCGCCGAGCTCTCCCCCGGCGACCTTCGTTTCGCCGCAGCTATGCTGGAAGATGAAGGGGACAGCCGCATCGCCGATCTCGTCGAGCGGCTGGGGCGTTCCTCTTCCGTCGTGGCGCAGTACCGCAAGCGGCTTATCGACGCCGGCATCATTGGCAAACGCGCACGCGGCCTCGTGGGGTTCGACCTCCCTTACTTCCGCGACTACTTGCAGGAGAAGCTCGACAACGGAGAACTGCTGCTCGAGAATTAGGCTTCCGAACCCCGCCCCCTACAGCGCCAGCTTGTAGATGGCCTCGGCGTCTTCCAGGGTCAGCTTCTTGAAGGTGCCGAAGGGGATGCCCTTGTTCTGGGCCAGCGTCGGCAGCATCTTCGGGATGTCGGTCTCTTCCACGTCCAGCTCGGCAAGAGTGGTGGGCATCCCCAGGCTCGCGAAGAAGGAGCGCGTCTCGTCGATGGCCGAAAGCGCGTCGGCTTCCACGTCGCCGGTGGGCGTGAGGCCGAACACCGCCTGGCCGTAGAAGGCGAAGCGCGCCGGGTTCTCGGTGTGCACGTACTCCATCCAGGCAGGGAACATGACGGCGAGACCGGCGCCATGGGTGATGGCCGGATTCAGCGCCGACAGCTCGTGCTCCAAACCGTGGGTGGCCCAGTCCTCGTGGCGGCCCACTCCGGCGAGCCCCTGATGGCAGAGCATGCCGGCCCACATGATGTTGGCGCGGGCATCGTAGTTGTCGGGGTCGGCCAGCACGCGCGGCGCCTCGGCGCGGATGGTGTTCATGAGCGACAGGTTCAGATTGTCGGTCACAGGCACCGCGCCCAGGTCGTCGAAGAAGCGCTCCAGCAGGTGGCAGAACATGTCGGTAAGGCCAGCGGCTGTCTGGAAGGGCGGCAGGGTGAAAGTGAGCTCGGGGTTCATGAAGGCGAACTTCGGACGCTGGGCGTTGTTGGCGTACCCGGTCTTGCGGCCCAGCTCGTCGTTGGAGATGACCGTGTTCTTCGAGGCCTCGCTGCCGGCGGCGGGGATGGTGAGCACCACGGCGATGGGCAGCACGTCGTGGTCGGTAGCCTTGGTTTCGAAGAGTTCCCACACGTCGCCTTCCACGCAGGCGCCGTTGGCGATGGCCTTCGCTGAGTCGATGACCGAGCCGCCACCCACGGCGAGAACCCAATCGACGTTAGCCTCCTTGCAGAGGCGCACGCCCTCGCGCACCAGGGTGATCTCGGGGTTCGGGCGCACGCCGCCCAGCTCCAAATGCTCGATGCCCGCGGCGTCCAGCGAGGCACCCACGCGGTCGATGAGCCCGGAGGCCACGGCGCTCCCGCCGCCGAAGTGCACGAGCACCCGCTTGGCCCCGGCCGCCGCCAGCTTCTCGCCCACCTGCTCTTCAGCTCCGCGTCCGAAGACGAAATGCGTGGGGGAAACGAATTCGAAGTTTTCCATGGGAGTCCTTTCTGCTTTTCGACCGGGCGACACCTTATCGCCATCGCCGCACCATCGCCGTTGGGCGCGTTCTCTAATCATGCTCTGTGTCGATGCTAGGGCATCGCTGACAAACAGGCAACTGTCAGACCACGGAAAATGTCTCGCAATCTTCGCAAACAGGGCAGCTTGTCACAGGATCGCACCCGGGCCATCGCATTGGTCAGGGAGGCTAATCCCCGTGGGCGCGGGTTATGAGGTCGGCCATTTCCGTGGCGGTTTTGGTGGCTATGTTGGCCTGGGCAGCCAGGCGCTTGTCATGGGTCACCAGATAGTTTGCCTTGCTCAGCTCGCAGCAAGCAAGCACCGAGGCGTCTTCGTAATCCGAGGTGATATCGCGATAGTGGCGAGCTAGCCACGCCGTACGATCGTCCATGGGAACCGATATCGCAAGATCGGTCATGTGGTCGACGCACCCCCACGCGAAGTTGTTTATAGCACGGGCCGTGCACTCGTCGACAGTGCCACCGTTCTCACATACTTGCTGCTTCAAAAACTTCCCAATGGTGTAAAAAACTTCATTGACAGCATCCGCTGGTGTTCCCAAATTGGCGTTGTGTTTCTCCGCAACGCGAATAAAGCGAGCAGCTTCTTCATGAAGGGGCCGCTCGTGAAGATAGAAATCGAGCCAAATGTTTTTGTCTACAACAATAGCATTCTCCGCAACCGTCACCAGAGCCCCCTTTCAGCCAGTCTTTCGGTCTTCGCCTCGTAGAAAAGATTGTCCCAATATTCATCCGAGAACTCCTGAGGCGAGGCAGCTGGTGGAATACCTAGGGCCTCGCGTTGCGCCTGAAGCGATGCCAGGAAATCATCGATCGCTCGGGCGCGTTTCTCGCCCTCGCTCATGGCGTCGGCTTCCTCCGTCTCGGGGCCGATGACCGCCTGCAAGGCCGCTTCGGACTCGTCGTCATAGCGCGCCGCCACCTCGTAAAGCCGCCGCATGGCCTCCGACGGCGTGCACCCGAACCGGGCAAAGCGCTCGTCCCCGCGCCGCTTCAATTCGGCATCGATACGGAAGTTCATCTGCATGTTCGGCATAGCAACCCCTTTCAGAATTGCTAGCAGTATATCATAACTCATGACCTTCTATCCATAGTAGGTCGAGAGTCCCCGACAAACCTTCCCTCCGCAGCTCCCGGTTTTTATTTGCTTCGCTGGACCTGAGACGTGAAAACATGGGGCTCGGCGAGGCTGTGCTAACATGGAAGAAGCTGAGGTACTGTGCGCTTTCACCATCGAGAACCGCCGCGTTGAGGTGGGCGACCCTGTAGAGGTCCTTCCCCGCGTGCGCATCGCCGGCGAATACACCCAGGAAGGCTTCGAATACCTCGTAGAACCCAACGGCGGCGAGCAGTAAAGGCGAGACTAGCGAAGAGGCTTCTGGGCGACGCCCGCCGTTTCCACAAGCGCTCTGCCAAGATCGCCAGTTTGGTATCCTCCGACGCTGCTTGCTGTCGCTTAATCCCGCTCGCCGGGCTGGCGAACGCGAATTTCCTGCTCCTTCACGGAGACGCGGGAATGGGGCGGCACCGAGAAGGTCACGAACGTGGAGCCCGCGATAACCGAGCCCTCGCCGATGACCGTCTCGCCGCCCAGCACACTGGCGTTGGAGTAGATGGTGACGTTGTCCTCGATGGTGGGGTGGCGCTTCACGCCGGCCAGGCGCTGGCCGCCGCGGGTGGAAAGAGCGCCCAGCGTAACGCCCTGGTACAGCTTCACGTGGTCACCGATAGTGGTAGTCTCACCGATGACAACGCCAGTACCGTGGTCGATGAAGAAGTACTCGCCGATATGAGCGCCAGCACCGATATCGATACCCGTGGAAGAGTGGGCGATTTCGGTCATCACGCGCGGGATGATGGGCACGCCCAAGTCGTAGAGCACGTGCGCAATGCGATACACGTAGATGGCGTACAGACCCGGGTAGGTGAAGATGACCTCCTCCTTCGAGCCGGCCGCCGGGTCGCCGTCATAGAGCGCCTGCACATCGGTGAGCAACGTGCGCTGAATTTCGGGCAGGGCGTCGAAGAACTTCGTGCAGATATCAGCCGTCTGCTCGCAAATGGAGTCACTCGTGCAACCGCCGCACAAGTGATTGCCGCTACCGACGAGGTCGTCACGATCATCGGAGGTGTAGGTGAGCGCCAAAATGAGCTGCTGGCGCAGCACCGATTCAATGTCGATAAGCGTCTGACCGATGAAGTAGCTGGGGCTCGTGGAAGGCGACAGCATCTCCGGCCCGAAATAGCCGGGGAACAGCACGCGGCGCAACTCGGTGATGAGTCCCTTGATAGCCGTGCGGCTGGGGAAGCGGCGGCCGGGCTTGGTGAAGAAGATCTCGTCCGCCTCGTAGTTCTTCTCGATGGCCGCGACGATGCGCTCTAGGTTGTCTCCGAACATGGGGCCTCCTCGAAATCGATTCTGTGCTCTACACAGTGTAATGAATAATTGAAGGCCTGAGTCAACAAATTGTAAGCAAAACGCCCTGCGGAGGAAGCCGCAGGGCGCCAAAGGGAGGGGACTATTGATGGTGCAAGGCTATGCTTGTGCGTATGCTGCGGCATTGCGACCCACAATAGCAGAAAACGCGTAGCAGGCACCCGCGCCGCCACCAGAAGCAATATAGCTCGGTCCAGCCCAGTTCATGTAAAACATGTCGTTACCACCGCCGTAAACTCCCTTGAGAGGATTTCCCATTCCGTCAAGCACTCGCCCTTGCTCGTCCACTTTCACGCAATTACAGTCGGTGCCAGACATCCCGTTAATACCCGTGGCCATATAGAACGGAGGCTTTAGCTCGCGCATACTGTCAACAGGCCTGCCAAATTTATCTTTACCAGCCGCCACTCCTGCGTTATAGTCAGCCACCTCACCAGCTACGGTGTCTGGGTCCAGGTATAGAGCCTCAGCAAGCTCCTCCACTGTGTCGGCCTTCAGTATCCAACCGTCTTCAATGGCTTTTGCGAGAGACTCCTTCGTTCCCGTTTTCATGAGAGTGAAATTAGGATCATCCACTTCCGCCTGATCGAAGAGCTGATAATTCGGAGATGTCAGTAAATCTCCCCCTATCTGCGTATAGGGCATCGTCTCCGGCCGATTCCTCCTCCCCTGGTCATCGAGCATGATCAGGGAATGAGCCTGGTTTTTCCAGAAAGTCTGGTAGTCATTGCTCTGGAACGTGTCGCCCGAGTTCGGTTCCATCGTCACCGACGGCACAATTTTCTTGAAAGGGCAGAATGCCGCTCCTTGATCGAGAAGCATACGGTATCCATCGCCTGTAGCCGTTTCATGCCCAATAACACCCCAGCCTACAGTCTCGGGGTTATACATCGCACGCATATGTTGACTAGCAGTGTAGCCTCCCGTAGCTACTACAACGGCTTTAGCGCCAATTCTTTTGCGGCCCTCGGCAGTCTTCACTTCCACGCCACAAACACTGTAGTTGTCATCGAAAATCAGGGCCGTCGCTTCCGTGTCTGTCATGATTTTTGCATCCGTTTGGTCAATGCGCTTCGTAACCTCATTTACAAAGGCTCCGCCCGAACAGCGATTTCCGTCAGCGTCCAGAATGTAGTGTCCACGAGCGATAGGGGCATCGGCCATACCGCACAGCTCTGTGCGCACATCAACGCCGGCGGCCACGAGACTGTTTATGAAGGCTTGCTCCTCTTTCAAAATGGCCTCTACCAGAACCGGATCTCCATTTCCCCTGGAGCAGCGGATCCAATCGGCTACCGCCGACTCTATAGTGTCCTCCTGCCCTGTACGCTCGTCCTTGTCCCCCGCAGCCTTCATCGCGTCAGTAGCAGGTGCGAACACGATGCCCGAATTAATGGCCCAGTTGCCGCCAAGCATCGAAAGCTTTTCGATGCCAATAACTGTCACTCCGGCCTCAGCAGCCGATAAAACAGCGCCCAGGCCGCCGCCGAGTCCGACGACTACCACATCGGCAGAATCATCCCAGCCCGTCTCGGACAAGGGATCGCGACCGACTCCGGACTCGTCTTTCGCCGTAGGAGAGCAGGCCGCCAATGTGCCCAGTCCCATAATGGCTGCCGCGGCCATACTTCCTTTGACAAACCCTCGCCGATCGAATGTGCCTTCTTTGTTCAATGTGCTCATGATCCTTTCCCTCCTATGACCTCTCGTGCGGAATTGCCCGAGATAGCCGTATTATCGATTCTCTTTGGCTTATTTTCAGTGTATTGCTTTCACCCCTTCTTGAAACACCTTCACGTGCTGTTCCGTTTTCTGCACCAAGTGATGCGCAGACAACATCGAACATTGCGAAGCTCCTCTACGTAACTTGATATACTTTGGGGGAACGGCGGGAGGGATGCCTATGGACATTCAGCTTATGCGCGAATTCATTGCGCTTGTGAACCTGAAGAGCTATCGAAAGGTGGCGCAGCAGTTCCATATCGCGCCATCAACGCTCAGTCGCCACATTAAAGCCATAGGGAAGGAGCTTGGGCACCCCCTCTTTGAAAACTTGCGTGCCTATCAATTGACCGATGAGGGACAGGTTGTTTTTGAGCGATTCGGAATACTTGTCGGCGAATATGACGGCTTGCTCCAAGCGCTTGCTGCACAAGGGCCCCACTATGTTCGTATCGCCTATTGCTTCGAAGACCGTGCCATATCCCATTACGTGCGGGCGGCAAAAGAAAAGTTCGAGAGAGCCCATCGCCGTACTCGCGTCAAAATAATCTCTCCGCAAGACAAAACTATTTCTGCATGCTTGGAAAGCGGAGAGGCGGACCTCTCTGTTATGTATGCCCCACCCGCTGCTAACGCTCGCCGTTTCAAGACCCAGCTTCTTATTCCAGAGCCCCTTTTAGCTGCCGTGCCCAAGGGCACACTCGAGCATAGAGAAGGACCCCTTCCTCTCGAGGCTCTGGAGGGGCGGACGTTCTACTACTCAGCGCACCCAGGGTACTTGGATTATAGCCACCATATCCTGGATTGCATCGAAAGCAGCGATGTCAGCATGTCCTTTCGAGCCGTGGCGTCGGACAACATCGACGAAATGTATTCTTGCGACGGGCCCGATCGCGTTTGGTTTTTCACGCAATCAAGCTTTTCGCCCCGAAATCGCCCTTTGTTCGAGCGTGCTTACGAAACAAGCGATCTGTTTGAAGTGGATCCTAAAGATCTCAATGGCAATCGGTATATCGTTTCTCTTTCCGACAGAACCAACGAAGTCGCCCTTCGCTTTGCAGCCGATCTCCTTGAAATATCGACAAGGCATCCTGATGAAGATGCCGGCTGATCGACACTTCCTCGTTGCCATCGAGCAGCTACTTGAAAACAGCTACTATCGAAATCGAAGATACTAGATGCCCGAACGACGCCGAACCGCACCTCTGAGCACCTGGGTCTTTCACCCATGGAAGCTGGCCTCGTGGCTTCCCGAACGCAAGCAGCCCCGTTGCCCTCGCTCGCCGGGGCTGCTTGAATTTAACACTCCTCGCAGGCCTCTTCCACGCACTCGTGCTGGCCGGAGGGGCCCTCACCGCAGTAGACGGCGCGCTCCGGATGGTCGGCCAAATAGGCGGCCATGGAGTACTGGGTGATGTCGCTGCGGTTGATGATGCCCACGATGTGGCCCGCTTCCAGCACCGGCACCTTCTTCAGGTGGTTCTCGGACAGAACACGGCACACATCGGTCAGGTTCGCGTGCACGCTCACGCAGATGGGGCTGGCAGCGCCAATTTCGCTGGCGCGCATCTGCATGACCTTCGCCAGCTTCTCGTCGTAGCCCTCGTCGTCGTTCACGGTGCTGTTGATCAGCACGATGGGATCGGTGAACGAGTTGCTGCGCGGGCTCAGCCGCTTCAGGATGTCGCCATCGGAAATGAAGCCCACCGGCTCGCCCGACTCGTCCACGATGGGCGCCGCCGAGATGTTCTTCTCCACGAACAGGCGCATGGCCTCTTCCACCGTAGCCTCCCGGCTCAGCGAGTACACGTCGGTCTTCATGATGGACGTGAGCAGCGACTTGCGGGTGCCCTCCTCGTCCACCGCAGCCTCCTCGCCGGGCTTGTCCTTCACAAGGGCGATAGTCATGACCAGGCCGACGAGGCAGAGCACCGTGCACACGAGGAAGGCGGCGTTGATGCCCAGCATGGTGCCCTCGGTGGCGCCGAGGCCCGGCGAGGCGATGTTCTGCACCTGGGTGCTCACGGCGATGATGATGGCGGTGCCGAGCGAGCCTGCCACCTGGCGCAGCGTGTTGTTCACGGAGGTGCCGTGGTTCATGACCTTGTTGTCCAGGGCGTTCATGCCCCAGGTGGTGATGGGCATGTTCACCAGCGACATCGAGAACATGCGCACCGTGTACACGATGGTGATGTAAATGATGCTGGACGTGAGGTTCAGAATGGCGAAGGCGAAGGTGGTGAGCGTCAGCAAACTCATGCCCACGATGGCCATGCGGCGTGGGCCGTGGCGGTCGAACCACTTGCCGGCGAGCGGATTCATGATGCCCATAAGGATAGCGCCGGGCATGAGCACGAGGCCCGACACCGTGGCCGACAGCCCATGGAGCGACTGCACGTAAATGGGCATGAGGATGCCGGCGGCCAGAAGCGCACCCTGCACGAGCATGCCGATGATGGTGCCCACGAGGAAGCGGCGGTTCTTCAGCACGTCGACGCGCAGCATCGGGCGGGGCAGACGCGTCTGGCGGATGAAGAACCACACAACGCCGACGATGCCGAGCGCGGTGGTGAGCAGCGGCACCAGCGTGAACCCGGCCGAGCCCAGAGCGGAGAAGCCGTAGAGCATCAGCCCGAAGCCCAGGGTGGAAAGGGCCAGCGACAGCGGGTCGAGCACCGAGTCGCCCTTGTTCGCCGGCGCCTTGTTGTCCACCAGGAACAGCGACGGGACGATGATGACGATGGACAAGGCGAAGATGAGGTAGAACAGGATGTGCCAGTCGGCTTGGTCGATGACGAAGCCCGCCACCGTGGGGCCGATGGCCGGCGCAAAGGCGATAACCAAGCCGAAGATGCCCATGGCCGAGCCGCGGCGATCCACGGGAAACACCAGCATGAGCACGGTCATGGTCACCGGCATGAGGATGCCGGCGCCGGCGGCCTGCACGAGACGGCCTCCCAGAAGCACCGGGAAGTTGAGGCCCACGGCCGCCAACAGCGTGCCCACGGCAAACAAGCTCATCGAGAACACGAACAGCTTCCGCGTGGAGAACCGATCCTGCAGAAACGCCGTGATGGGGATCATGATGGCGTTCACCAGCGTGAACCCGGTGGTCAGCCATTGGGCCGTGGACTGATCGACATTCATCTCGGTCATGATGGACGGCAGTGCCGGCGTCACCAGCGTCTGGTTCAGCACCGTCACAAAGGCGCCCAGCACGAGCACTACCAGCATCATCCATTGTTTGCGCGTTAGCTTCATACACAACACCTCACTCGCTTCTCGCCCCGCTCTCGCTTGTTTTTCCTAGTATGAGCGTCGCCGGCATCTTCTGCGGTATCAGTTCGGCAACTGTTTGGGAAAATCATCTATGGATTCGCTCATGTTATCTCCCGCACCTCTATAATGCGGAACAGAGTTTTTGCCCTGAAAGGATGATTGATCGGTATGCAAACCGCTATATGCCTGTTGCTCGTGGTGTTCTTCTTGCTGATGAACGCGTTCTTCGTCATCGCGGAATTCGCGCTGGTGCGCGTGCGCAAGAGCCAGATTGACATGGCCGTCGCCGAGAAGCGCCGCGGCGCCGAGGCCGCCCGCGACGTAACCACGCACATCAACGCCTACCTGTCGGCCTGCCAGCTCGGCATCACGCTGGCATCGCTGGCCATCGGCTGGTTGGGCGAGCCGGCCGTCTCCGCCGTTCTGGAAGCACCGCTTCTGGCCTGGGGCTTCCCCGAGGCGACGGTGTACCCCATCTGCGTGGCCGTGGGCTTTTTCATCGTGACCACCCTGCACGTAGTGGTCGGCGAGCTCATCCCGAAATCCTTCGCCATCTTCGCCACCGAGAAGTACGCCCTGCACACCGCCGGTCCCTTGCGCGTGTTCTACCGCGTCACCTACCCAATCATGGTCATCTTCAACGGCATTACCAACGGCGTCATGCGGCTGTTCGGGCATGACCCGGCCGACGAGCACGAGGTGTACACCGGCGAGGAGATCAAGCTGCTCATTGACGAGTCCACGGAAAGCGGCCTCATCGATCCGGAGCAGAACGAGTTCGTCGACAACATCTTCGATTTGGGCGACAAGGACGCCGAGGGCATCATGACCCCGCGCACCGACGTCATCTGTCTGGATTTGGAAGACACGCTGGAAGAGAACTGGGACATCGTGCGCCAGTATAAGTACACGCGCTACCCGGTGTGCGACGGCTCGAAGGACCGCATCGTCGGCTTCGTGCACACCAAGGACCTCGTGGACGTGCCCAAGGACGCGCCCATGAGCGATTGGAAGATTCGCGAGCTGCCGCCCGTGCCCGAGGGCGCGCCCATCGCGAAGCTGCTGCAGGCCATGCAGGAGGGTCGCACCGAGATGTGCGTTGTGGTGGATGAGCACGGCGGCACAGCGGGCATCGTCACCATGAGCGACATCATGGAGCAGATCGTCGGCCGCATCGACGACGAGTACGTGCATGACACCGACGATGACATTGAGGAACTGCCCGACGGTACTTACCAGATCAATGGCACACTGGCCATCGACGATTTGGTGGAGCTGCTCGGCTTCGAACCAGAAGAGGCCAACGACGTGGAAACCGCCGGCGGCCTGTTGTTGTCGCTGTTCGACCGCATTCCCAAGGAGGGCGACGTGGCGGTGCTGGAAGATCGCGGCACGAAGGTGACGTTCACCGTGCTCGCCATGGACCGCCTCCGCATCGACCGCATCTGCATGGCCATCGACCGTCCCGACGAGGAATAACGGGCGGCCCCGAGAGCTTCGTATCCGGGCGGTCTTCGGGCCGCCCTTCGACCGAGCGACGGCCTCATGTATAATGTCCCCATATGATCGAGGGCCACAACAAGAAGGGACATACCGTTGCAGCGCAATCATGGGCGGTGGCTCGGCAGAAATCTCCTGATAGCTGTGGCGGGTATCTCCGCCCTTCTGGCGGCCCAGTCATTTGAGGCGCCCTGCGAGATTTCCTGGCATCTTCCCCTGGGACAAGGCAGCGTGCCGGCGACCATTGTAGACGTAGCCGTCGCCTCCCTCGTTTCTTGCGCTTTGATCATCGCGGGCAACCGAGGGAGACGCGCGCTTGCGAGTGTTCCCCTCGCCATAGCAAGCGCCTCGTGCTGCCTAATGGGCCTGGCCGTGCAAGGCACGGGAGAGCCCCTCTCCATTTTTGGACTCATCCTCATGTCTGCCGGGGGAACCGTTCTTCTCTTCTGCTGGCTGGCGGCAGTCTGCGCCCAGCGCGATATCGGCATTGTCGAGCTGATGATAGAGATCGAGGTGCTCGCATCGGCGGCGGCGATTCTCCCCTCGCTTCTGTCTGCGTCATGGTGCCAAGCCCTCGCCGGCATGAGCGTGGCAGCCTCTGCGGTGGCACTTTGCCTCATCCAGCGCCCCGCGCCTTCCGCATCGGAGACCGAGCGGTCTTTTACCCTCGAGCCGTCTTCGCTGGCTAAAATCCTCTGCAGCTTCTTTGTTATCGGACTGGTGGTGGGATCCTTACAGTACTCGGTCTTCCTGCAGCAGGCAGAAGGCGAGATGTTCCCCGTCATCATTACCGCCATATCGCTCGCACTCGTGCTCTGGCTCTTTAACCGCGGCCGGGACTTCAACCTGTCGGTGTGGACGAAAGTGGTTGCAACCCTTTCGCTGGTCGCTCTTATCTTAGTGCTGTTCTCATCGACTCTCACCTACCTTGCCTACGTGTTGGCCGGCATCGCATACTCTCTTTTGGAATGCGGCGCCCTCTACATGGGATTACTCCTGGGGAGGCTGTATCCTGGTACTCGTGTGAGAATCTTAGCCACTGCCTGGTGTGTGGGGACTTTAGGATCCCTCCCCCTGCTAGCTTCCGTTTTTTTCGGACTCCACATCGCAAGCAGGGTCGCCATGCTCTTCATGGCCCTTCTGCTCGTCGTGGCATCCATTTGGATTCTGGAGGATCGAGCCGTGTCGCTGCTGTTGTCCGCAAGCGGCGGCGCGAAGCTCACCTCGCTCTCGGGTCGTCCCCTTGAATCATTCGGCGACAGCATGGGCCTGACTGCTCGCGAACGCGATGTGTTCAATCTCTATATCGTCGGACGAAGCGCCCCCTACATTGCAGAGAAGCTCGTAATCAGCGAGAGCACGGTGAAATCTCACCTGCAGCACATCTACACCAAATGCGACGTCCATTCGCGCCAGGAGCTTATCTCTCTCGTTGAAGCTGTTCGAGAAAATTAGAGTTCTCCCTGTTCAAAAGGTATTCATACGTTTCGTAGGAGAAGAGTTTTCCCTTATTTCATACGTTTCTCCTGTTTCGCCGCCTCCGAAAATGCGGTGATATGGGCACTATCTTGCCGTACAACGGAAGAGGAGGAAATTATGGCAATGGAGGAAAAGAGCGCGGGGGCAATGACCCGGCGCGGGTTTCTAACGGCCCTGGGCCTGGCGGGCGCTTCAGCGGCCGGCGCGGGCCTTGTTGGCTGCGCGCCAAAACAGCCAACCGAGGCAGCTGGCGACGACCAGACCGCCCTCGCTGACACTGGCACCCTGGTGGAAACCGACATCCCCGAGGAAAAAATCCTCGAGACCGTCGATTGCGACGTGTGCGTGGTCGGCCTGGGCGTGGCGGGTGTGGGAGCCCTGCGTTCTGCTGCTGAAGGAGGACTCAAGGTAGTCGGCGTCGAGAAGGGCAGCAAGCCCAGTGCTCGCTCGAACATGTTCGCCGCCTTCGGCACCGAGAAGACGCGCTCCATCGGAATCGAGGACATCAGCCCCACCGAGGTGGCCAACGAGCTCATGACGCAAATGTCGCATCGCGCAGACTATCGCATAACCACGAAGTGGCTGAAGAACTGCGGAGAGGCTTTCGAGTGGTACACCTCCGCATACGACGGACTCCTGTGGCTCGGCATGGAAGACGAGCTTCCCGAAGATCCTAGTCAGTTGTTCGTCTGCGCCGATACGCTCACGAGCGGCATCTATCGCTTCGGCATCGACCACGAGCGCCTCTTTGCCGGATGCTGCTGCATCAGCGGAGGAGACGAGACCCATACGCCCATTCTGCAGGCCAATGTCGATACAGCCGTGGCCACCGGCAACGCGCAGGTACAATTCTATTCGCCAGCCGTGAAGCTCGAGGCTGCTGACGGCCAGATAACCGCCGTGATCTGCCGCAATGATGAGGGCGAGGGCTACACGCGCTATCGTGTCTCCAAGGGCGTGGTGCTCGCCACGGGCGGCTATTCCCACAACGAGAAAATGCTGGGGCAGTATGCTCCGTGGATTCTGAAGAACCAGGACAAATTCCTGTTCTCATACGAGGTGACGGATCACGACGGCAACCCCGCCGATACCGGCGACGGCCAGCAGATGGGCATGAACGTCGGCGGCCACCTGGACGTGGGACCCCATGCGGTAATGGCTCATATTCTCCAGTTCGGCCAGGAGTTCTTCCTGCAGGTCAACGAGCACGGCGAGCGCTTCACCAACGAAGACCTCAGCATGACCAATATCGCTAAGGTCATGCAGAACCAACCAGGCAGCAAGGTTTTCCAAATCATAGACAGCCACTGGCCCGAGCAGTACCCGATGCTCGAGATGGTCATGGAAAATATCCGCAGCTATGGCGACGGCGAGGGTTTTTCTGCCCAAGCCGACACGCTTGAAGAGCTCGCCTCCCAGCTGGAGCTCAGCGCGGATGCCACCCAGAACCTGTCCGCCGCGGTCGCTCGCTACAATGAGCTGTGCGAGAAGGGCGTCGACGAGGACTTCGGCAAAGCTGCGGAGAAGATGTTCCCTGTGGTGGACCCGCCGTTCTATGCAATCACCTACGATATGCTCAAGCACACTTCAGTGGAAGACGTAAGCTGCATGCGCCTGCTCGTAACCATGGGCGGCCTTGTGACCGACGACAACGCGCGCGTGCTGGACGATGACTCGAACCCCATCCCCGGTCTGTTTGCCGTCGGCAACGTGCAAGGCGGCCGTTTTGTGGAAGACTACCCCTTCACCTTGTCTGGGGCCAGCCACGCCGCCGCTCTCACCTATGGGTACCTGACAGGCAAGTATCTCGCTGAACAGGCGTAAGTTCCGCACATCCGAATCTGGCGCACCTGCCTCCCTCCCCGATGCGCCGAATGGGGGCACTCCTGCCCCATAAGACGGAGAACCCTACAGCCCCAAGGGCAAAGGGTTCTCCGTCTGTCGTTCAGCGAGATATACGAGAGGTCCAAGACGACCCCTTGCGGTACCTGGGAGCCTTCTAGATTTCCTGGCCGATAAAGCGCTCGGCGTTGTGCCAGGTGATGGCTTCGAACTCTTCCTGGGTGAAAGGCATGGCGGCCAGCATGTTGTACTCGGTCACGGGGCTCCACATGGGGAAGTCGCTGCCGAACATCACGCGCTCGACGCCGTAGGCGCGCACCAGCTCCACGGTGCGGCGCGGGCCCAGAAACTCTAGGGCGCTGGACGTGTCCACGTAGCAGTTCTCGTCTTCCAAATACTCGAGGGCGTAATCGAACACCGACCAGCCGCCGAAGTGGGCCGCGTCCACCACCAGGTTCGGGAACGTGTGCAGGATGCGCTTCAGACGGCGCGGATGCGAGAAGTCGTAACGATAGTCGCCGGTGTGGATGACGATGGGCAGCCGGCCCTCGATGACCTCGTACAGGTGCATGAGCCGAGGGTCGTCCATGTTCACCTTCTGGGTGTCGGGATGGATCTTCACGCCCTTCAGTCCCAGATCAATGGCGCGGTTGATCTCACCTTCCACGTCTTCGAAATCTTGGTGCATAGTAGCGAAGCCAACGAAGTTGTCGTGGGCGCGGCACTGCTCGGCGATGAAGTCGTTGATGATCGGCACCTGCCCGGGCGTCGTGGCCACGGAATGCACCAGGTGATGGGTGATGGGCGAGCCTTCGCACGCCGCGAGCATCGAGGACGCCGAAGCATTCTTTGCGTTCATGTCGACGCCGTAGAAATCGCCCACGGCCGAGGAAGCCTTGCAGGCGATCTTGTCGGGATAAATGTGGGAATGGGCATCAATGACGGGCATAGCGGTTCCTTTTGACAAGCACGCTTTTTGCCTATTGTACGCAGTTCCTCCGTGAGATAAACGGACAATGGAGGCTCACTGGGGAATCCGAAGGTTTAACGGTTAGCCATCCTCGACGATGAGGTGCGTCTTGGATCATCCCTCGCAAGATCCGCCGAACCGTTGCGGCGAAAGCCTCCACACGAAAAAACCTCTTGAGACCGCAGCGCAGCTGCGCTATACTTCTAAGACGCTTCACGTTCGTGAGGCAGACGCTATGCGGAGAGATGTCCGAGCTGGCCGAAGGAGCACGATTGGAAATCGTGTATGCCCCAAAAGGGTATCTGGGGTTCGAATCCCCATCTCTCCGCCAGACTTATCCCGCGAGCCTCTTCCAGGCTCGCTTTGATATGGCGCCCCTTTAGGCGGCGCATCGCCCCTGCGGAGGGGTGGCAGAGTGGTTGAATGCGGCGGTCTCGAAAACCGTTTCACCGGTGCTCCCGGTGACGAGGGTTCGAATCCCTCCTCCTCCGCCATTTTCGGTTCCGATATACTCCCGTATCCAGGCCCCTTTCTCTCTGTTTACGCTGGCGCTGGTGTCGTCGCTAACGCAATCCGTAGCACGGAGCCCCTTTTTGCCGCAGCGCTGCCGCCAATACGACATTATTCCGCCTTGTGCTACGGAGTTTGCTTCTGCTAACTTTGACAACTTTCGAGTTTCCCCAGTTCAGCTGTTTGTGACTATTTGTTAACTCTAGATTACACCGTAGCACGACCGCCCTTTCTGTCGCTCACGTTGAATCCAGCTGCCAAAATGGCGCCCCGTGCTACAGGGGGGCCGAACCCAGCTGCCAAAATGGCGCCCCGTGCTACGGTTTGGAGGAAAACGCAAGGGGGAACCTCAACCATAGGATGCGCCGTACACAATTCATTGAAGCTCTTCGAAGGAAAATGCGGCGCAGCGCTAGCAGTCCACGACCTAGCAGTCCACGAGGCTGTAACGATCGCGAGTGCGCACCACTTCCAAGGGGACGCCGAACAGGCCGCTCATGGTCTCACTGGTGAGCAGCGCCTCCTTAGGGCCGTCAGCCACGATACGACCGTCGCGCACGAGCAGCAGCCGCTGAATTTCCGGGGCAATGTCCTCGGGATAATGGGTAACCAGCAGCACCGGGCGGCCGGCGCGGGCGAGAGCGCTCATCGTTTGCCGAACATAGTACATTCCTTCGGGGTCGAGTCCCGTGCAGGGTTCGTCGAAGATGAGGACGTCCGGGTCGTGCACGAGCGCCCGGGCGATGAGCACGCGCCGCGCCTGGCCCGTGGATAGCGTGAGAATATCCCGCTCGGCCAAGTCGCCGATGCCCAGCTCGCTCATGATTGCCCGGGCGCGAGCGCGCTGGCCGTCGGTTACCGTGCAGCGCTGGGGTATCCCCAGCGAGCCGAACAAGCCGCCGGCCACGATATCCTGGGCCGGCACATGCACGCGAATCTGATCCTGCATCGTGGACGACACCACGCCCAGCGCTCGCTTGATGTCGGCCAAGGTGACGCGCGCATCGCCCCGAAAAAGCACGGGCGCCTCATCGCGGTGCAGCGGGTGTATCTCGCGGGTAATGAGGCCGATGAAGGTCGACTTCCCCGAGCCGTTGGGTCCCAGCAGTGCCGCCGATTCTCCCTCGGCAAGGGAGAACTCATCCACCGCGAGAATCTCGCGGCCCGCGCGGCGCACATGGGCGTCGCGGATACGCAGCAGCGGCGACAGGTCCGTCATGGCTTTCTCCTCCAACAAGAAAGCGCCCGCACGGATGCGCGGGCGCTTCGTTCTTCTCTCATTCGCAAGGACGTCCTCGCAGCGGCGGGAGCGTCGCCTTACTCGGCAGCTCCCTCAGCCGGCTGGGCACCATCGGCGGCACCCTCGGTCGGCTGCTCGGCGGCGGCGTCATCGCCAGCAGGTGCGGCGCCCTCAGCATCGGCAGCAGCCTCATCGGCAGCGGCCGCGGCGGCATCTTCGGCACCTTCAGCGCCCTCGTCGACGCCCTCGGCTACGGGAGCCTCAGCGCCCTCGCCTTCGCCCTCGGCGGTTTCCTCATCCAGCACGATGGGGTTGCCATCGGCATCGACGGCCGTCACACCCGTGCCATCCGTGGAGGTCTCCGTCTTGGAGTAGTTCGCCATATCGACGTAGTAGGGCAGCCCCTCGGGCATGTCGTTGATCTGAATGTCAGCAGCGTTGCGCTGCTCCTCGAGCCACGTGTAATAAGCATTGGACTGGTTGGAAGACTGCAGCATGGTACGGATAGAGTCCTGGAACTCCGTCGGCAGCTGATCGAGGCTCGTCAGCTCTTCCGGCGCTTCGAACACATCGGTGCACTGGATGATGTGAATGCCGTACGTGCTGGTCACGAGCCCGCTCACATCGCCCTTGTTCAAGTCGGCCAGGGCCGTGGTGTACTCGGTCACGAGGTTGGACAGGCGGTCCCAACCCACGTTGCCGCCCTCGGCGGCGGAAGCGGTGTCCTTGGAATAGGACTCGGCGGCCGTGGCGAAGTCGAGCTCGCCGGCGTTGATCTTGTCGAGCACTTCCTGGGCCTGAGCCTCGTCGGAGGCCTCGAACAGGATGTGCGAGGACTTCTTCGCGCCGTCGTAGGAGCTCACGTAGGTTTTCGCGCTCTCGAGCACTTCCTCGTCCGTGGGCTCGGCAGCGCCTTCGCCCACCTTCTCCTGCAGCTGCTGGGACACCAGAGACAGCGCGATGTTGTCGCGATACTCGTCCTCGGTCATGCCCACGGCCTCGAGGGCCTCGGCCCAGGCACTATCAGAATCATAGTGGCCACGCATGGTTTCCACGTACTGATCGATCTCGGTGGGATCGGCGGTAATGCCCTCGGCCTCGCCGCCCTGCTTCACCAGCTCTTGGTCGACGAAGGAGTTGACGATCTCCTCGCGCACCGACTCAGGCGTGTAATCGTTGTCGGCGAGCCACTGGCCCCAGGCGTCCTCCTCGGTGAGGCTCATCTGGGCGCGGATGTCCTGGATGGCCTGCGTGACCTTGTCTTCGGGAATCTCCACCCCGTTGACCGTGGCCGCGACACCGCCCGTATAGGTGGGCGTATCGCTGGTCTGCTCGGAGCACGCGACGATACCCAGGGCGCACACAGCCGCCAAACCAACGGAAGCAAGCGATTTCGCAAAAGACAGCTTCTTCATAAGCACCTTCCTCATAGGCAACGGGGACGGCCGAGGTTCAATTCACGATGGCGTTTTGAGACAGTCCCCGATAAGTTCAAAAGGCATTTTCCCACGCATGACGGCACGGTAACAACCGCCGCACAATTTGCCCACTTTTGATTCACGGTACGTCAATGAGAACGAGGAAGAAATCCCACTTCAAAGCTTATGAATTGGGTCATATTCGGATATTTTGATTCACGCAATTTCCCATACAGAAAGGGGGCGACCAAGGTCGCCCCCTACGGGTAGGTATGTGGCTCGGCCATAAGGTACGGGTTAGTTCTTCTTCGCCTTCTTGCGGTCGGTGGCGGAGAGCAGGCGCTTGCGCAGGCGGACGGACTGCGGGGTGACCTCCACCAGCTCGTCGTCCTCGATGTATTCCAGGGCCTCTTCCAAGGTGAAGGTGATGGGCGGCGTCAGCTGGATGGCCTTGTCGGCCGAGCTGGAACGCTGGTTGCCCAGGTTCTTCGTCTTCTCGACGTTCACCACCATGTCGCCTTCCTTGGCGGACTCGCCGACGATCATGCCCTCGTAGCAATCGTCGCCCGGCGCCACGAACAGACGCCCGCGCTCCTGCAGCGTGTCCAGCGCGTAGGCGACGGCCTTGCCCGTGGACATGGCGATCATGCCGCCGTTCTTGCGGCCGGCCATTTCGCCGGTGTAGGGGCCGTACTCCTTGAAGTGGTGGAACAGCATGGCCTCGCCGTGGGTGGCGTTCAGGATGCGTGTCTTCAGGCCCATGGTGCCGCGCGAGGGGATGGAGAACGAGAGGTGCGTCATAGTTTCATCGGAGGCCATGTGCTCCATGATGCCGCCGGCGGTGCCCATGACCTCGATGGCCTTGCCCGCGTACTCGTTGGGCACGTCCACCGTGGCTTCCTCGATGGGCTCGAGCTTCGTGCCGTCCTCAGCGGTCTTGTACACCACGCGGGGGCGGCCCACCTGGAACTCGAAGCCCTCGCGGCGCATGGTCTCCATGAGCACGGACAGGTGCAGCACGCCGCGGCCGGCCACCTCGATGCCGGATTTGTCCTCCAGCTCGTTGATGCGCATGGAGATGTTGCTCTCCTTCTCGCGCATCAGGCGCTCCTTCAGCTGGCGGCCGCCGACGATCTCGCCCTCGCGACCCACCAAGGGACTCGTGGACGCCTCGAAGACGACGGCCATGGTGGGCTCTTCCACGGCAATGGGGGCCATCTCGGTGACGGGGCTTTCCGGATCGGTGATGATGTCGCCGATGTCGGCGTCCTCGATGCCGATGACGGCCACGATATCGCCGGCATCAGCGGCCGTGACCTCGGCCTTGCCAAGGTTTTCGAAGGTGTACACCTTGCGAATCTGCGCGCGGCGCTCGGCCCCGTCGGGCTTCACAACGAGCACCTGCTCCTTCTCGTGCAGCGTGCCAGAGGACAAGCGGCCCACGCCGATGCGGCCCTCGTAGCTGGAGTGGTCCACCGTGCAAATTTGCAGGGCCACCGGGCCGTCGATATCCACGTCGGGGGCGGGAATCTCATCCAGAATGGTGTCGAGCAGCGGCACCATGTCCATATTGCCGTCGTCGGGCTCGCGGCGGGCGTAGCCGTTCACGGCCGAGGCGTACACCACGGGGAAGTCGAGCTGCTCGTCGCTGGCGCCCAGTTCCACCATGAGGTCGAAGACCTTGTCCACGGCGCCCTCGGGGTCGGCGTTGGGACGGTCGATCTTGTTCACGACCACCACAATGCGCAGGCCGCGCTCGAGCGCATGGGAAAGCACGAAGCGGGTCTGGGGCTTGGGGCCCTCGTAGGCATCGACGATGAGCAGGGCGCCGTCGGCCATGTTGAGCACGCGTTCCACCTCGCCACCGAAGTCGGCATGGCCCGGCGTGTCGATGACGTTGATCTTCACGCCCTTGTAGGTGATGGAGATGTTCTTGGAAAGGATGGTGATGCCGCGCTCGCGCTCCTGATCGTTGGAATCGAGGACGCGTTCTTCCACCTGCTGGTTCTCGCGGAAGACGTGGGAAGCCCACAGAAGACGGTCTACGAGAGTGGTCTTGCCGTGGTCGACGTGGGCGATGATAGCGACGTTGCGGATGTTCTCTTGCTTCATGAATCTTCTTTCGGTTCGTTTTTGGGCGCAGAAATTATAGCGCTTTGCGGGGGCAATAGCGGGAAATGGCCGCAGACGGCACCGGGACGACAAACGGGCGCGGCAGAAGGGGTACGATGCGCACGGCCGGACGAGACGGCGGGAGCAACTACTCCTCGAGGAGAGCCTCGTACTCCTTGCGTTCCTCGGTGAGCTTCGCCAGATGCTCGTTCAGCGTGTTGAGGTTGCGCTGGGCGCCGAGAAACTGAATGATGCCCCACCCCGTGGCGGTGCCGGCGACGGCGGCGATCATGCCGAGGATGCCGAAAGGCCGCCGGATGGTGAGCAGCGTGGCCACCGCGCCAATGGCCGCCATGGCCAGGCCGTTGCGGCGCTCGTCGGAGACGGTGTCGCGCTGGGCCACCAGCTGGGCGCGGGCGGCGGCGATGCCAGCAAGGCGCGCCTTAATCTCGGCCTCGGTGAGGTATTCCACTTCCACACCGTCTTCGACTTCGGTCCAGGCACGCGCGGCGCCGGATGAGGAGGATGCGCCGGACGAGCTGCCGGAGCGCGCACCGCGGCCGCCACGGCCGCCGCCTGCGCCCGAAGACAGCAGGTCGTAAGCCTCTTGCAGGCGCTTGAACTGCTCCGTGGCGCGGTTCTGCAGCTTCTCATTGCCCGCGAACTTGTCCGGGTGCAGAATCTGCACCGTCTCGCGATAGGCGATTTTGATGTCGTCGGCCGTGGCGTCGTCTTCCAGGCCGAGTATATGCAGGGCTTCAGTTCTGTTCATGGGCAAAGCCTAACATGATTTTACGGCCCATGCCAGCAGAACCGTTGTGATCACCAAAGGTACGAGATCGGCCGGATTGCCCGTGAGGTAGGTAGAGGGCAGCACGCCGCCTGTCAGCAAAAGGGGGCCCCAGAACAGCAGATCGAAAAGGCCGTGAACGATTACGGGGGCCATCAGGGAAAGCGCCCGCTGCGGGAAAGGACGCGAGCCGTAGGGACTACGAACGACGAGCAGCGCCATGACAGCCCCGAACAACGTCGACTGCGTCACCTTGAGAACGCCCTGGATCGCAGCAACACCAATGTCGGCTCCTGGCGCCATCAGCGATCCTTCAGGGAACAGGTGGGCCAATCCGAATATGAGGGAACTCGCCATTACCGCGAAACCGACGGGATCAACGACCGCGCGTAAGCCGGCGAACCGATGACGATGAGCGCGCGGCGCTCTTCTTGGGTATGCTTCATTCCGGCGACGCGCCCAAGACAGGCATGCCCACAACAACACGCCGCGGAAAAGCACCTCTTCCACCACCGCCGCCTCCCAAGCCTCGGCAAGCAATGCGCCACAGCGCGCCAGCTGCACTGCTTGCGAACCCCCGTCGGCCCACCACTGACCGAGGCCGCCCACGACGCCGGCGAGCAGCACCAAGACGAGCACAGGCCCAAAGCCACACGGTATGATTTTGGTATTTCCCATGGCGCATCATTATAATAGGTGCGCCTCTTTGACTGCGCCGGCACCTTTCAGCCGGCCTCGCGAAAGGATCCCCATGAAGCCTATGCCCCCCGTTACCGCCTTTGTGTTGAAGGTGGCAGCTATCGTGGGCATGACGTGCAACCATGTTGCCAACGTGTTCGGCAGCGAGCTGCCAGGGGGCGCCATGGTCGCTTTGTATTCTTTGGGCGGCCTCACCTTCCCCATTATGGCGTATCTGCTGTGCGAGGGGTATCGACACACCTCCAGCGTGCGACGCTATGCAGAGCGACTCGCCGTGTTCGCGGTTGTCTCGCAAATTCCCTATTCGCTGCTGTTCGGAGCGACGGGTAACGTGCTCATCACCCTGCTTATCGGGCTCGGGATGCTGTGGCTTGTCGACCACCAGCGGCAGAACCTTGTCCTATGCGCGCTGGGCCTCCTTGGAGAGCTGGCCGTCAGTTCCTTTTGCGACTGGGGCATTATCGGCCCGCTTATGATTCTGCTTTTCTGGCATTTTCACGATCGGCCGCGCGGGGTAGCGCTCGCGATGCTCGTACCTTTTTTGAGCCTAGGGCTGCCGGCTCTTTCATGGGCAGTCAGCGATCCTGCGCTGCTAAGCCTAGGCGTACTCGGCTATTACACCGTTGGGTTCGGGTTGGCAACAGCGCTCATGCTGAACTACAACGGCCAGCGAGGCCGACCGTTGAAATGGTTCTTCTATGGGTACTACCCTGGGCATCTTCTAGCACTGTGGGCGCTGGCGCAAGCGCTTGCTCTCTAGCTGAAACGCCAAACCCTGAGGGCGCGGCGGTCCTTTAGAAGCGCTCCCTTTAAAGCAAGGCTAAAGCGCTTGATGCCCGGCATTCGGAACGGCGACGGCATCAGCCTCGACAGCACTATTGCCCAGCACCTGGCCCTCGAAAGACGCCAGCCGCTGCGCCATCACGAGACGTCGGCGCACGGCGATAACGCCCCACAGCGCCGTTCCAATAGCCCCCAGACCCGCGACCCAAGGAGCCGGATCAACCGGAGCGTCGAAGGCCCCCATGGGAACCTCCTCTTCGGCAATGGCTTCGGCGCCGCCGACTCGAGCAACCATCGGTGTTGCATCATCGTCGATGGAAACCGTCTCGGCTGCAGGCTGCTCGGCAGAAGTCGTTTCGGCAAGCTCGACCTTCGCGGGAGCGGCCTGGGGCGCGGGCTCGGACACAGCCGTGCGCTCGCCCGCATTGAACCCACCGCCGTTGGCACCGGTGGCGGTGTCGTTATTCTGGGCATTGCTCTGCGACTGCTGAGGTGTGGGCGGCGCGGGAACCTTGATGCTTGGCACCTTCGGGGTTTCGTTGTCGGAAGGCGCCGGCGGCTTCACGCCACCGTTGTTGTCGACTGACCCGTTACCATTATCGTCGGGGACGACGGGCTTGCCGGCAGGATCGTTATCGCCAGGGTTTTCGGGCTTGACCGGCTCTTCGGCTGTCTTTTTGTAGACCAAGGTCATGCCGGAAACGGAGGATCGCGCGAGAGATTCAGCTGCTACCGTAACGGACTCGCCGCCATTCTTCTCTGTAGTTAGCTCTTTCGAATATTCGTAGCCTTCGATGTCGATGATTTGGTCGTCCGCAGCTATCTCCGACCCAACGGCAGCCAAAATGGTGCGCGTGTCGGTCTTGTTGCCCTGATCATCTACGTCGCCCACAGCAAGTGCGTTGCCCTCGGCGTCAATGTAGCGGACATCGAAATTCACCAGCTGATCGCACAGTTCTCCGTCGAGGTGCCACGTATGCCCTGCCACCGCATAATCAGTCGCTCCGGAGCACACCTTAAGGGCGGTCCACTTCGCAGCACTCAGGCTCAGTGCTTGGGCACCAGGGTAATAGTTGATCGACCGCAAAGCCGTGCCTATCTGATTTTGCATAGCTTTAAGCTCAGTTTGGTCAACCTCGTAATTCAAGGGCTTTTCACTCGGTTTTGCAATGCCTTTCAATGCAATGACGCCTACCGTGAACCAGCCCTCCCGGTTGACCTCCAACCCGGCCGCCTTCGCCGTATCCAGAGCCCGCCCACTTAAATGCAGGTACACGAAGACGTTCGATCCCGCCTCGGGCTCCTCGGGTGCAGGCAAAACAAGGTGCTCGGTAGCCGCATCGACGCCGTCGGCCTCTTCTGCCAGGGCGGTGCCGGGAAGCACCGTCAGATTCAAAAATGTCAGAGCGAGCAATGCGGCCAAGCCGGCAGCCAAAACCCGCATCGCCAAACCCATTCCTTTATTGGTAAACCGCGTGATGTCTCCCACGATCATCACCCGCTTCCTTCCCATTTCAGCATCTCGTTAAAGATGATCCAAGTTTACCAAATATTGACAGAATTATCAGCTCATCAACCGCATTATTCGGCCTGGGAGATGCCAAACTCACGCATCAGCTCATCCCGGTAGCTCTCTTCCACAGCTGCCCGTCGAGCGTCGTCGAGCCGTTCGGCGCCCAAAAGCAACGCCATCAGCGAAGCAACCTCGCTAGCCGCTTCCGCGCGGCCCTCGGCCAGGCCTTGCTCTCGGCCCTCGGCCAGGCCCTGTTCAAGGCCCTCGGCCAGGCCTTGCTCCCGACCCTCGGCCAGGCCCTGTTCAAGCCCCATCTGGAGGCCGATTATTTGACCGCGCTCTTGTCCCTTTTTCTCAGCAATGCGCCTTTGAATTTCCATGTCTTCCTCAAACGTCAGCAACGCCATCTTCTCCTTCCGCCAATTCTCGTTTTTGTTGGCCTTTTTCACCGCAACGGCAAGCTGGCCCATAAGCGGATCTTCCCCGGCTTCCCCCGTCCAAACATAGTGTAGCAGGTTCCGCAAGCGCCCCTCGGGGAGCTTGCCCCAAGCAGGGGCGGATAGGGCTTTCCAAAGAAAGCCATGACCGATGCGCGCACTGGGTTTCTCCAAGCAGTTCACATCGAGCGTATACACAGGAAGTCCTTCATCGAACGGATCGTGCATGCAGATGAAAATAATGATACAAGGAGGTAGCTCTTCGTAACCTTCTCCCTTCCGCAGAGTCAGCGTATCCAACGCTCCCTGGTAGTACCGCATTCTCCGTCCGAGGTCTTCTCGCTTGGTTGTCTGCATCTCGATATCGTAGATCTCGTTTTTCGTCTTCACGAAGGCATCGAGGCGCACGCCGTGATTGGTGAGTGTTGGGCGAACGTCGTCTTCGGTGACGATATACTCGATATCTGCTATTGGCTCGAGGAGGTTCCCATGGACACTGCAGCCGACATCGTCGCGCAGCTCGCTACGCGCCAACCGCGATGGCACCCTCGGCGCGGCCTTCCTCTAGCCCGCCGGCAGCGAGGCGACACGGGCGAGCAGCCCCGCCACCGTCTCCGGATCTTCGATTCTGCTTACCGCAAAGGCGCGCTTTCCCGCATCCTTGATAGAGGCGCCGACGTGGTAGGCCTCGGTGCCGCCGAGAGCCTCCAAGTCGACATACACGTCGACAAGCAGAATCCTTTCCCGCGCGCGGAGGTCGTTAGCTATGTCTCAGTCGAAGGCCCCTAGCACGAATCGCACTATGCGAGCTTGCGTCTCACCTGCTTAAGAAAGTTCTGCCTGAAGTTTCTACGCGTTCCGAAGAAGCGCCGGTAGGAGGCGCTCACGTCTCCGCGCTCGTAGCGTCTCTCGGCGAGGCCGACCGTGCACAGGTAGTCCGCCGCCTGGGCCAGCCTCTTTTCCTGGTGGGAAAGCGGTTTGTAGACCGCGGCACTGCGCGCAAGGGCGTAATCGAACGCCCCGTGCAGAGACACTGTCACCGCCTCCTGGCCTCCATCGTAGTATATCGCCACCCGATCGTATAGCTGAAAGTCGTCGAGACGGTCGAACACGAAGTCGATTATATCCTTGCGCAAGCGCGCCTCAAGCCGATCGCGATCTTCCGTGTACGCCCTCTCGTAGGAAAAGACCCTGTAAGTAATGGGCAACGTGCGGACGAACATGGAAAACGCGATCAAATGGCGCTTTCTCTTCTCAGGAGAGATTCCCTCGTAGTCTCCATGGCCGTGAATGAGATCGACGCCATGGAACGGAATATCGGCCAACCCCTCCAGACTCAAGCGATCCAGATAAGGCCCGATATACTGCGCAAGCTCTTTGCTCTGGTCGTGAAACACCAACGCCGTCAAATAGTAGCCGGCGGCCATGTCTTGCGCCCCCGCCTCATCGGTGAAGCAGCTTAGTAGTCGCAAAACAGCACGCCCCCTTAAATGCAAACGGCGAGGGAGCACCCTCGCCAGTCTGGAGCCATCGGGCCTTCCGACCCTCCGGCAGAATCTTTTATACCACAAACAGGCGGCCCTGGAAACGCATCTTTCTCATTTGTTTCCCTTGCGACCGCCGCTAGCTTCGGCTTCGGACTGAAAACTATCCTACTCGATCGCGACCGCGGAAATGACGCGGGAGTGTCCCGATCCGTTCCCCGCGCCGACCGCACCCGCGTCGCAAACCACCAGGAAGATGCCCCCAAAACCGCAGCGACACAGAAGGAGGACATATCAGCGCTGCCCCCTCTGGTCATCGGCTGCTCCTCGGATCCGCAGGCCCTCGCGGACCCGAGGGCCGCCCCTACGCCGCCAGGAACGCGGCCAGCAGTCCATCGTCCCGAGCGACTTCGCGCTCATCCCGAAAGTTCTCAACGAGTTCGACGCATGCGAGCACACGGGTACGGACAAGCTGGGCAACAAGAAATCCCTCGTCGACATCGTCACGCAGCTCGCTGCGCGCCCACACGAAGAAGAATGGTTCGAGTTCAAGACGAATTGGTGCGAGCCCCGGATTTTGGGGGAGTATGTATCCGCCCTCTCCAACGCCGTTCTCTCTCGCCCAAACCCACACAGAAGCTAGAAGGCTCAGCGGCGGAACTCCTTCAGATAGGTCTTCTTGAAACTTCCGGCGCCTCCGAAGAACGCAGCCTCGGACTTCGTGAGCCCGCGCTCGGTGCGCCGTCTCTCAACTAGCTCGATCGTACAACAAAGATCCGCGACCTGGAACAGGACGTAATCGGCCGGTGCGACAACCCTGTGCTCGACGTGGCTGAGCGAGGCCGCGAAGGCGACCCTGAGCGTGCGACTTATCTCCTTTTGCCCCCTATCGTAGTACACGATGACCCTGTCATAGGACTGAAAGAAAGAAATATTCTCTCTTAAAAACTCACCCAGCTCGCGAGCGATGCGCTCCTCCAGGGCATCGCCGTCCCCGAACCAGCGCTTATCGACGAGAATAACTTTGTGCCTCATGGAACAGCGGCGGCTGAACGCGAAGAGCGCATCGAACATGCGGCGCCTCTGCCTACCATCGAGCTCGGAATACGGCGCCTCCCGGCGAATCAGCGGCGCGGTGTGAACCGGCCCATACCTGTCGAACCCCGACTCGCGCATCACCTTTTCCAGCCTCCCCAGCTGGGCGTCGATGGGCTCGTCTTGGTCGTGAACGACAAGGCTCACAATATAGAAGGGGCAGTGAGCGGCGAGCGCCCCGAAATCTCCGGACTCGTCGACGAAAACGCTCAACTCGCTCATTTTACCCCCTCCCCTCAGCATGGCACCGAGAAATAAAAAGGCGGGGACTGTTCCCCGCCGATGGGTGGACCCGCTCTCGCGCGCCCCGCGCTAATCTTATATCACGGCCTGCAACCTCGCGTCAAGCCACGAGGAGCTGGCGCGCCGCGATCGACTGGGCTCGGCCGTCAGGACCGGTCTCGACTTCGAACCAAGGCCATCCTACTTGATCCCGACCGCGGAAACGACGCGGGAATGTCCCGATCCGTTCCCCGCGCCGACCGCGACGGAGTCGCAGGGGCGCCCCCATTGCGCTGCGGAGGCATGCGCCCCGCCGCTGGCGGGGATACGGAAGGTGCGGAAAGCAGGGCCGCGCTGATGGGAGCGCAGCAGTCGCGTGCAGCGCGCCCGCAACCAATCGCCCTGCATCGTCCTCGACTCGAGGCGCATGAGAAAAGTCCCGGACGCCGCAATCGAAAGGGAGCTGAGAAGGTGCGCGAAGACCATCAAGGGGATAAGGCGCCTCCTGTTCGTCGGCCGACACGGAAGCGTCACAACCATTCTCTGAATCTGTGGTATGATTGCGCCAGCAAACGCCCGAACGGTACGCAGTTTACCTTCCTCGGGCGTTTTTGCTGCTTCCCCTGGTTTAGTTTTTCATCCCAGCATCTTTCCGCTGAAATTACCTCCTATTTCATAGAAAAGGAGGTCGGCGCTCGCCAGAGCGCCGGCCCCCTCTCGGTTGGCTATGTCGCGGCCCCTAAGGGCCAGCGGGCCTCCCCTACGCCGCCAGCAGGGCGGCCAGGTCCTCGCGGGACGAGAACGCACGCGGCTCGGCCTCGGGGTCGTGGGCGGGGACGACCTCGCCCTCCCAGACCTCGCCGTTGCGGTCGAACTTGCGGCTCCGCACCACCCAGCGGAACGCGGGGCGCACGCGCTCGTCCAGCGCAGCCACCTCGTCGGGGAAGGCCATGCCGGCGAGCGTGCGCTCAAGCGCCGCCAGCTCGCTCTCGCCGGCGTCGGGCATCACGAGCCCGGCCTCCGGGTTGTACACGATGCCCTCGCCGATAAAGGCCAGGCGCATCTTCTCGCGCCTCTTGCCCTCGGCCCACACGATGCCGCCCACGACGGCGGCCACGGCGAGCCACCACACCACGGCGACCACCAGGTCCAGCGGGTCGTCCACGTGGTTGAAGCCCAGCGCGAACCAGGCCCACAGCAGAACTCCGCAGGCGACGGCCGCGATCGCTGCGACGATCCAGTTGTTCTTTCTCATCTCAGTCTCTCCTTTCCTTCACGGAGGGGGGCGGCGGGGCCGCCCCCTCGCGGCTGTCTCTTACAGGGCCTGGCGACCGTCGGCGGGCACGGCCTCGGGGGCCTCGTCCTCGATGCCGAGCACCTGCTTCTCGTAGTCGTCCACGTCGTCGGCCAAATGCAGGCGGCGGCGGACGACGATGGCGCCGTAGGCGGCGGTGATGAGGATGCCGAGCAGCATCACCCAGTGAACCCAGCAGTGCGGCTCGTCGAAGGCGCCCATGGGGGTCGCCTCGTCCTCGATCTCCTCGGTTTCGGCCAGCGGCGTGCCCTCAGCGGGCGCGGCGGCCTGCGGCGTGGCATCGTCCTCGATGGGCTCGGCGGCCGGAGCCGGCGTCGCAGCCGCAGGAGTGGCGGCCGGAGCCGGAGCGGCGGGAGCGGGAGCCGCCGGGGCAGCAGGCGCAGCCGGGGCCGGCGTCGCGGGCGTCACAGCAGCCGGGATCACCGGAGCCGTAGCGGCCAGGACGGTGAAGTTGCCGGGAACCACCGTCACCGAGTAGTTCGGGTTGGCCAGGTAGGTGGCACCGATCACGCCCGGGTAGAAGCCGACGCCCTCGGCCGCGTTGCTCCGGCCGAACGAGACGGCACCGAGATCTCCGGCGCGAACCAGGCCGGTCACCGTACCCGTGAAGATCGGGTCGGCGGCACCCGCAGTCTTGGTCGCGCTGTTCGCGACGATGACGGCAGGCCGCGGGTTGATGGTCACCGTCGCGCGGACGGCGCGGGTGGTCTCGTAGTTGGCGGCGTTCGCGCGCACCCACACCGAGTAAGTGCCCGCGTTGGTGAAGCTCGGGTTGGCGGCAGTCCAGTTAACGCCGTCGAGCGAGTACTCGAAGGTGGAGCCGGCCACCGCGGCGGTCGGGGAGACCGAGGTGGCCGCGCCGTCGTAGGTCTTGGTCAGGCCCGTGGCGTCCGACAGGTTGGAGACGGTAACCACGTTGGCCCCGGAGGCGACAATCTCGAAGATGTCGGTCACGTAGCTCACGCGGTAGTTACCCTGGATCTCGTCACCAGAAGGCGTGATCACATAGTCATCGACGTCCTCGCCAGGAGCGCGGGTGACATTGTAGGCAATGTCAAAGCCGTCGCTGGGCTTCTGGCTGACCGTGGCCGTGAGGGCCGGATCTGCCGTGCCGTAGGTCTTACCGGCGCCGTTGGCCGTCACGGTGACGGGGAAGTGCATGATCTGGTACTCCGCCCAGTCCTCGCCATCGTAGTTGCCCTTGCCGACGACCGTCACGCGGACGGTGCCGACGTTGGTCGTGTCGGAGGACCAGCGTAATTCGTAATCCTTGCCTTCGACGAGCTTCTTATCGCCGTCCTTCACGACGATCTTCTCGTGCTGCGGCTGCGAAGAGCCGTTGTATGTAACATTCTCGAGGCCTTGGAGGGTCAGCTTGTGTTCAACTGCGTCCGGATCCTCCGGGGTCGGAGTCGGCGTCGGGTCGATCTTCTTTGCGGTCACGGTCAGCACCCCGATGCCGTCAAGCGAGGTATCGTGGATGTAATTGCGCTCATCGGTGCCGCTAGCCCAATTGACATCGCCAGCCGAGTTCGGCACTTCGCCCTTGTCGGTGATCTCTCCAGTTCCCTCGACGTACGCCGTGTCCTTAGCAACCAGGCCTGCAACCTCAGCATTTTTGTTTGTCAGAGGAGTGCCGTCGTATTCCTTGCTGTCGGAGGCTGTATTAATACCGTACGCCTTAGCAGTGATGGTCAGCTTCTGGGTGCCGGTGACGTAGCCCTCGTAGGAGGACTCGACGGAGGCGCGCACGTTGACGGTCACGGAGTCGGCCACGGCGGTCGCGGTGATCGAGGCCGGGTCGGTGGTCCAGTCGGTCCCGTTGACGCTGTACTCGACCTTCACGGCCTTGCCGTTGGCGTCGGCGGCGGTGGCCACGCCGGCGGCGTGGGCGGCGCCGTCGTAGGTCTCAACGACGTCGACGGGGGTGAGGGTGACGTACTGGGCGATCTCGGACTTGGTGATGTCCAGGGAGCCCGGGGTCTTGGTCTTCAGCGTGTAGTTGGCGGTCACGTCGTCGGCGCCGGCCATGACCTTGAAGTCGTCGCCGAACGCGCCGTCGTAGTGGCCCACCTCGGTGCCCGAGAGCTCGTAGCCGATGGTGGCCGTCTGGCCGGCGACCACGTTGTCGAAGGCGTACTCGCCGTCCTTGGTGTAGGGCTTGCCGGTGTAGGGCTGCTCGGAGGGCCAGCCCTCGCCCGTGACGGTCACCTCGCGCTGGCCGATTTTAGCAAGACCGTTCTTAATCTCAGTGATGTTGTACAGACGTGTTACATCTACACCAGACCAATAAATCTTCACATCGGATTTATCAAGCGTGGTCAGTTTTTCACCAGCATTGATCATCTCACTGGAGCCATCAGACAGCTTGATTGCATCAGAGCTTATGACCACCTTATGACCTGGTAGCAAATTCGTAGCGGTCGCATCAGTCCACCCGCCAGCAACCATAATATTGGTGCCATCATAGGTCATAGTCTTTGAGGGTGCCGTTACAACGACATCAATCTGCCACAACGCCTCTATCGTCAGATCGCCAATGGTTCCCTTGGCAAGTGTGATGGTCTGCCCCAGCGACTCCGGAGGCAAAAGATCAGTCGATGGATCTTTGCTAATTATCTGCTCAACCTTGGTATCAACTCCGTCGACCTTCCAGCCAACAAATCTGTGACCTTCCCACGTAGGCTGCTTGCTGATACTGATCTCTAGATCGTTCTTTGTATAGAAGTCGTTTTCCCAAGTTTCGCCATTGCCCAGCACATAAGTAATAGTGTAGGGCTGGTAGTCGAGATCGAAAGTTACCACTTTGCCGAGGCCCATGTCGGAGACGACCTGGGTGGTGCCGTTCTTGAACATGTAGCCGTTGTCGGAGGCCCAAGTGGCGGCCTCCTGGGAGATGCCAACAACCTGCATCCGAGCTGCCGCGGGAACGTCCTTCTGGGTGAGTTCGTTAACGATGGAGCCATCGGGGAGCTTGTACTCGACCGTGTACTTGATGTCGTCGAGCTTCGCGTACTCGAAGACCATCGTGTTCTCGCCGCGGACGAGCGTCGTAGTTTGGGTAGCCGGAGTCGGCAGGTAGTCCTTGTATTCACCGAGCGCATCCTCGGAAAGAGCGCTTGCCGTAACCGTGGATCCAACCATACCGGTGTGCTTCTCAGTAGCGATAACCTCGCCGCCGACCTTATGGATCACGGTGTACTCAACTGTGGAGCTCGCCATCCAGGAGGCATAGAGCGTGGTGTCCTCGGTGATGGGCTTGCGAGGATCGAACGGCGCTTCGGTGATGGGGCTGGTGACCCAGCCGGTGAAGATATAGCCGGGTTTCTCGGGAGTGGGAAGCTGAGAGCCGATAATCTCGCCGTACTCCACGTCCTCGGGCATCTGCGCATCGTCAGTGAAGGTACCGCCCTGACCGTCGAGCGTGATCTTATACGTCGGCATGTTCCAGTCCGCGTACAGCGCCAGACCCATGGGCATCGCAGTGCCAGTGAATGGCGTCGTGTGCTCGGGATCGATGAACCAGCCGGCGAACGTCGCGCCGTCGACCGGGGCCTCCGGCTCAGTGAGATACGAAGTGATGTCAGCACCTAGTTTCACGGAGTTGGTGGAGAGTTTCACGCCCTCGTAGCCGTATAGATCGAGGCTATAGCTCGCGGCGTTATAGTAGAAATCGCCAGTTGTGCCATTGCTGGTAGTGTATTCGCCGAAATTAACGCCCCGTGACCTACCATCGATATAGGCGTCGTGTCTCATATATCCAGTATGATCCGGGAAATCGGCGCTATTCAGGTAATTGAATTTCACATTAATAGTTTTGTACAGACCATAAGTACGACCGTCGTACATGGTAGTGGTATCCGAAGCATAATTCTCGAGCCAATAGCTAAGCGTCTGACTTTTTTTCGAGCTGTACTCAAACTCGTAGACTGTAGCATTCCTACCGGGCATGACATCGATTGCGGCGACTTTCGTGCTCTGATCGTTTTCAAGAGACCACGCGATGTCGTTTCCAGTTGGCTCGTTGAAAGCTTTGTTGAAGGCATCAGTAATGTGAGCCCCATATTTAGCTGTCAAGGTCAGCTTTTTCCCACCGTGTTTTTCTTCGGACGTAAGAGTATAAGTGTTGCGCTTGTACTTGACCGTGACGACGGTGGAGCCGTCGGCCTTGACGGTCGCGGAGGTCGATTCGGCGAAGGTGAAGTGCGCGGTATCGAGACCGGAGGGCTTGGCGGAGTTCGCGTTCGCGGTCACAGTAGTACCGACCTCGGCGAGCTGATTGCCAATGCTGCCGAAGTATGAGCAGTTGCCGTCGTCAGCATTCTCGGTCAGGTAGACAATGGTGTAGAGCGCCTGACCGGCCGTCCACTTCGCGTAGAGGGTGCGGTCGCCGGTGAGCACGTAGGTGTTCTGCGCCGGGGTGGTCAGGGCCTCGTCCTCGTACCAGCCCTCGAACGTGTAGCCCTGCTTCTGCGGGGTCGGCGTCCAAGACTCGAGGGTCACCTCGTAGCACTCGCCGTCGGTGTGCTGGTGCGCCTCGAGTCCGCAGGTGTAGCCGTAGCAGCTGTCGCCATGGGTGTGGGCAGTTTTCCCACAGCTCGGATTCCGGCTCCAGCTGCTTCCGTAACAGCCGCCCTTGTACTCCATATGACCACCCAAGAGCGGAATACCTTTCCATTGCGACTCCGTATAGCTATGGGTATGCTCCTCAATCTTGCACGTCAGCCCCCAGCAGTCGCCGTCGTGTGAATGGACGGTCTTGCCGCAGGTGAGAACCTTGCTGTAGGGGATATAGGTGATGGCGTCAACCGTCTGCCCGTGGACTCCAAGCACCGGAGGGACGTAGGAGCCGCCGTTGGACTCGTAGCTCAGCTTGTAGCTGTTGGGCGCGTAGTAGATGTTCACCACGGCGTCGTTCTCGGCCGTCACGATCGTCTGCGCGACGCCCTCGCACGTGTAGCCCTCATAGGTATTGGCCACGGCCTCCGTCGAAGTGCCGACGATGCCCTCCCGCTGCACGGATTCCGCAAGCGTCTCCTCGCCCTCGTTGGCGCCTCGCTTGTAGTGGTTGACCGTGTAGGTCGCCTTCTCGCCCCGCAGGGTCACCACGATGGTCACCGGCTCGTCGTCTTGGAAGCTGAAGGAGACAAGCCCCGTTTCGTCGATGGTGGCCATCTCTGCGTCGCAGCTTGCGGTGAAACCGTTCAGATCGAGCTTGTAGGTGCCGGCGTAAGCACCGTCCTTCTTCTCGACCGCTATCGGAATGACGTCGCGCACCGCGCCCGTCTCGTATACGACGCGGAGGGTGACGGTCTTCTGCTCGACCGTGGGAGCCTTGATCTCGGCCTTCTTGCCAACCAGAACGTAGACGTTGCCAGACTCGGTCGGAGCAGCATCGGAGAAAGCAGCTGTGCCGTTATCCCGAATCTCGGCAACCTCGACAGCACGGGCTCCATTCGCGACCTTCATGACGGTAATCTCATCGCCGTCGACTCCGGCGTTGCGGAACGACACCTTCACCTTCTTGGCGGGAGACACCTCGTCACCCGCAGCGTTGAAGAGAGTGATGCTGTAGGCAGATTGCTCCTCGACCTTCTTGCCCTCATCAGCCACGACCTCCTCGACTGTCTTCTCGACAGCGCGCGATGACACCGTCTCCACCTTCATGGAGCTGTTGGCCGGGAGCGCTCCCTCGGGAGCCTCCATGACGACAGTCACTCCATCGCCCGCCTCGGCGGTCAGGCGCTGGGCCGGATAGCTCTCCTCGGGCTCCTCCGCCACGGCAGGGGCCTCGGGCTCGGCGGCGGGCTCGGCCTCGTTCACCTCCTCCGCGGGCTCCTCAGATTCCGGGCCGTTGGCCTCGTCCTCGGGCTGCGCCTGGGCCTCGGGCTCTCCGACAGGCTCGGCGAACTCGGTCGCCTCCCCGTTGTCACCCTCGGCGTTGGCGTAGTCCGTGAACATGGTCACGTTCAGGAACGAGAACACCAGCAGCACCGACAGCAAGATTCAAAGCTCTGACCAGGGGTTTCTCGGAACTTTCTTACGAAGTGTCCAAAACAAGTTGGTAGGCAAATGACAGGGTAAAGAACGACGAAAATGCTTTCTAAACGCTCTAAACCCTATTCGAGCGGTACATTTTCAGGGGTGAGCGGCGAAAGAGAAAAGCCTCACACTACTCCGCTGGAGTTCTCTCTTGTGGGCGCGGATAGGGACGGAAGCGTTATGCTGAACGAGTCCTCCTCATCGGAGCGCTTTCTCAGGCCGAGAGCCTCGGGCAGGCACGCCGTCACGTACCAGGGGAGGTAGACAACACGATCGCGCTGCTCCACATTGAGGCGCGAAAGCACGTAGCCCTTTTCAATCCCGTATTCCGGAGTGGCGAGCAGCTTGTTCAAAGCTTCATGGGCGCGGGGCGTGCGGCCCGACTTGATCTCAAGTGGAACTACGTCTCCCCGGGCATTTTCAACCAGGAAATCAACCTCTCCCCTCTTGCGGTTCATGTAGTAGAACAGATCACACCCGCAAGCAGTAAGCGCCTGGGCGAACACGTTCTCGAACATGAATCCGAGATTGAGCGTGCGATCATCGCTGTACAAACCGCGCGCCACCGAAATGTCGTAGCGACTCGCCAGCATCCCCGTGTCCGACTCATACAGCTTGAAGTTCCCCGCGTCTTCCGTGGCCTTGAGAGGCCTCTTCGGATCGCGCACCACGTTGCATTTCAGGCCGACATGGGCCGAAACTAGCCAGTTGAAATCGAAGCTGAACTTGCTGTAGCGCGCATCCCTTCCTAGGGAGTTCAGTTGGAACCGCTGCGAGCGCGCGTCCAGCTGAAGAGGAAGCTGTTCGAAGATCGCCCTCACGGTTGGAGCCGCAGTGCCGGCGTATTTCGTGATGTCGTGAACATACGAAACCACCAGCTCAGCCTGAACCTCTCGCACCGGTCCCATATTGCCGGCGTTGTCGAGAAAGGCTTGCACTGCTGCAGGCATTCCCCCTACTACCATGTAGCTGCGGAAGTAGCCGAGTAGGGCTTCGTGCAGGTAGCCAGGCACCGCCTGAAGGGACGTGCAGCAGTCCCGGACGACGGAAAGAGCCTCGTTCTGGACACCCGTCGCCCAGCAGAACTCTTCGAAGTCCATAGGGAACATGGTGACCTCGGTCACAAAGCCCACAGGATAGGAGCGCACGTGCTTCAGCTCGGTTCCCAGCATCGAACCCGAGAACGCATAAGAGAATCGGCCGTCCTGAACAAGACCCTTCACCATGGTCATGAGGTCGGGAAGCTCCTGGATCTCGTCGATGAAGATCAGCGTCTCGCCAGGAACGAGGGGCTGGTCAGCCATGAGAGAGAGGCGTGTTATGAGATCCGCTACATTGGAGGCCTCAGCCAGCGAGCGCTTCGCCGCCTTATCGAGGTAGAGATTGACTGTCAGAAGGCGCTGATACTTCTCGCGACCCAAGCGCTCTACCAGATAGCTTTTACCGATCTGGCGCGCACCTGTCACGAGAAGTGCTGTCTGACCACGTCGGGTCGCCCAACGCTGTAGAGACTCGTAGACCTTCCTGCGAAACAAGGAGGACTCCTTTCGCTGCTATCGTTTTGTCTATTCTAGCTGGGCTTTTTCAATAATGCAATTCTTTATTTGGTCGATTTCTACGATAATGTAACTCTTCATTTTGCAGAAATTGACGATTTTGCCGCTTTTCATGGCTTCGGGCTTACCAGTTCTTTGTACTAGTCAAGCTTCGTAGACACTTTTTCCATCTTCCCCGTGGCAATGGTGGACACCAGAGCTGGAATCCGCATCGCGTTCGTAGACACTGGAGCTGTTTTTCTTTAGAGGGACGTAGACACCGGCATCGAAGCAGAGGAGCTCGCTTGTGCCGATCGCGTTGCTTTCGGCATCGGCCTCGGCCCTTGCGAGCTTCTCGCGCACGAACTTCGGCGTCGGGTCGATCACGCGACCCGCGAACGTGTCGCGCCTCTCCACCTCCCCCGCCATGAAGGCGTCGTAGAAGTCGTTCGGCGTCATGTACCCGAGAGACCAGCAAGGTCGCTTCGCGTTGTACCACTCGATGTAGTCGTCGACCACCTGCTCCACCTCCCAATCCCGCTTGTCGTAGAGCCCGAAGTCCGTGAAGAGCTCCTCCTTGATCCAGCCGTTCAAAGACTCGTTCACGGGGTTGTCCGTGGGCTTGCCCGCGCGCGAGCACGAGCGGACGATGCTGCTCTCGCGGATGATCTCGTTGTAGGCCTTGGATGTGTAGACGCTCCCCTGGTCGGTGTGCAGCACGCAGATGTCGCCCGATCCCGCCTCCAGCCTCCCCACGGCCTCCGCCCTGGATCTCTCGATCTCCTCCCTCGCCTGCTCGAGGCCGTCGTGGTAGATGCCCGGCCAGCCGCGTCTTTTCGTGAGGCCGCGCCCTATGATCTGCTTCGTGAACACGTCGAAGTAAAGAGCGAGCTCCCAGTACCTGCTCCGCGTCCAGAACGCCGTCATGTCGGAGACTATCACCTGGCGCGGGCGATCGACCGTCTCCCACGTGGAGAAGATGAGGTTGGGGTAAGGATCGCGCGCCTTGCGCTCGCGATCCTTCTTCTGATGCTTGGTCTCGGCGCGTATGCCCAGGTAGAGAAAGCATCTCCTGACGTATTCCGCGGACACCGTTATGCCATCGCTCCTCTTGAGGTAGGCGTGCACCCACCGGTACCCGTGCGAGGGGTGGGCGTCGTGGCAGCCTTGCACCAGCCGCAGCACCTTCGCGCGGTCTTTCGGCGGATCCCCGCCCCTCTTCCTCCACTTGTAGAAGCCGGAGCGGCTCACGCCGCACAGGCTGCAGAGCCCGGTTACAGGGAACTCCTTCGAGAGCGCCTCGATGATCGCGCACTCTTCTCGGATACAGGCACGAACTCTCCCGGCGTCCCATCTTCTCTCGGGATCCGGATGTAGCCTTTTTTTAGTCGCTCCAGCTCGATTCTGGTCTTGATGAGCTCGCGGCGCAGGGTCTCCTCCGTCTCGTCCACGCCCTCGGGAAGCAGGCTCGGCGTCTTCTTCGAGCGATACAGCCCGGAGAGCCCCTCGGCGCCGTACTTCTTGAGCCAGGTCTTGAACGCCGCCTCGCTCACGTTGTTGGCGCGGCAGAAGTCGGAGAGCTTGATGTCGGGATTGCTCCTGTAGAGCCTTATCAGGAGCTCCTTCTCCAGAGGGTTGAGTATATTGTTGGACATGGCAGGCTCCCATCGTTCGGAAAGAGGCGATGGCGACTCCATTATCGCCATCGCCGACAGACTTTTGAAGATGGAATTCCGGAATTCACTGTCTACTTAGACATTAGCAGCACTCAGGCGCCGAGGGCGCGCAGGGGAATGACGTAGATACCCTCTTCGGCTTGGTAGGCATACTCGCCCGTGCCCGTCAGAACCGCCACGAATTCGGGCGGCCGGGTGCGCGCATGGGGGTTGCGCGTCACCTTCTCACGCACGCGCTTCAGAGTCGCCACGCCCGCATCGGCCTTCGCGATGCCCAGCTTGAACTCGAAGGCTGCCCACCGCCCGTCGGGCAGCTCGACTATGGCGTCCGCCTCAAGGCCGGCGTCGTCGCGGTAATACCTCACCGGCACGGCCGGAGCATCGGGCAGCGCCTGCGCGTACACCATGAGGTCGCGCACGCACATGTTCTCGAACACCAGCCCGAACGTCTGCCAATCGGCGAGAAGCGCCTCCTCGTTCATGCCGAGGAGCGCCACGGCCAGGGAGGGGTCGGCGAGGTAGCGCTTCGGCTTCACCGAGAGCCGTTTAGGGGATCGCCTCGCCGGCACCCAGCCCGGCACCTCTTCGATTACATACATATTCTTCAGCAGCTCGAGGTACGAGGCCACCGTAGCTGTCGTCGTCAAGGGCTCATCGCCGCCCGATACGTCCGCGAGAAGCGTCTTGTAAGTTGCTGCCTGCCCCAGGTTTCGCGCGAGGGAAAGCGCGATGCGCCGTGCCAAACCTCCGTCTCGGCCGTGGCGCGGGACGCTTTCCGAGAACAATAGGTTCAGGTACTCCCTTGCGGTGAGAAGAGATTGGCTCGGGGAAAGATCCAACGTCTCGGGCCAACCACCGCGGCACGCCGCAGCGGCAAGGGAGGCCGCGTCCCCCGGCACCGTGGCCCGCGCAAATTCTCCGCGGAAAAGCGCGGCCAGGGAAACCTGACCTGTCGAGTCGCCCGATTCGGCAAGGCTCATCGGGTGCATGCGAATGCGGCCTATGCGGCCGGCGCCGCTGTGCATCGCTCTCGCCTGATCCTCGTCTTTCGCGAGAGGGGTGGAAGAGCCCGTTAAAAGCCACGCGCCGCGCAGCCCCCGCTTGCGATCCACGGCATGGCGAACGGTGTTCCAGATGGCCGGTGCAAGTTGCCACTCATCAATGACGTGGGGCTGCTCGCCCGCAAGCATCGCCTGAGGGTCGGATTGGGCTAGGGCCAGGGCGTCGTCGACGTAGCTGACGCTTTCGCCGTGGCGACAGGCCGTCCAGGTTTTCCCGCACCATTTCGTTCCGGCCACTTCCACCGCCCCGAAAATCTCAAGGTAGCGGCGCACTTGGTCGTCGACAATGCGAGGCAGGTATTCGTCTCGCGGAGGCAGTTCGTTGGGCATAGCGCGCTCCTGTTCGCGTTTCGCTTCTTAGCGCATTGTAGCCTTTACCGGGTGTTTCCGATAGTCACTTTGCAAAATCCTAAAATTTCACTTTGTATTTTCCGACATTCTCACTTTGCAAAATCCGAAGATTCCACTTTGTATTTTCCGGATTTTGCTTCGAGCTTCGAGCAGGCGGATGTCAAACCCCCCAATCTTGGCGTGGCGGGCACCAGATCCCGGCTCCTGAAGAGGGACGATTGATTGTCATATTCAAAATAACGAGATTTTACAAGAAAAACGAGACTTTCAGGTACAAAATAACGAAGATTGGAAGGGGCGAGCTGTAGCGCTGTTAGATTTTCGGCAGCGAGATCTTCGGCAATCCTGCTTCGGGAAGGAGAACCTCACCGCACTTGCGGCTCGTGCCGAAATCCAGTGTCACTCGCTATGAAATCAGCGCAGCTGGAAACGGGAATAATCAGTAGGGCGTTTTGCGCTATAGGGAGTACTCTTTCAGGAGGCGCTCTAGGGCTTCCTGATCACCAAGAAGCAAAATGTCTTGCTCTCTCCCGTCTGCGAGAAGGCGGTTGATTAACGCTGAGATGCGAGCGGCCTCTTCCTTCTTTCCTTGCTCGAGGCCTTGCTCGAGGCCTTGCTCGAGGCCCTGCTCGAGGCCCTGCTCTTCTCCGGCCTCATAGCCCTGCTTGAACCCCACTTCGCTATAGAACTTCTTAGCTTGGCGAACACGACGCTCGGCGTTGGCCTCCACAGTACTGACGGATATCATCTCGCTCATCACCTTATCATCGTCGTTGGCCGCTACAACCAGACGGTCAATTTGGGCCACAAGATCATCGCCCTCCGTAACGGTACCGTCCTCGATGTATTGTAGCAAGGATCGCAGCTTCTCGTCGTCCTCTTTTACCCACGCGCTTCCGTTAAGGACGATCCACGTGCAGCGCGTATCCAGCTGACAGTCATTATTCTCCAAGCACCTCGGTTCAATGGTATACACGGGGAGACCGCAGCCGAACGAATCGTGAACGCAGAGAAAGATAATATAGCTGCGAGGTAAGTCCTCGTAGTCATCTCCTTTGTGGAGCAGATCGCTATCGATCACCGATTGGTAATAGCGGAGTCTGCATCCAAGGTAGTATTCAGCCTGCGCTTGCATTTCGATGTTGAAGGCTTTTCCCTCCCCTTTTACATAAGCGTCGAGCCTCACGCCGCGACCCTCAATGCTGGGATCAATTGACAAAGGCCTCAGCCAACTTGGGAGATGGGAACCAAACCGCTAATCTTGGCATGGCGGGCACCAGGTCCCGGATCCTGAGGAGGGACGGTTGATTGTCATATTCAAAATAACGAGGTTTTACAAGCAAAAAAACGAGAACTTCAGGTACAAAATAACGAAGATTTGTTGGCGGAGGCGCTGCATTATTGCCTCGCGAGGGAGGCTATGGCGGTGCCGATTATGGAGAAGGCGGCGCCCATGAGGACGACCCAACCCAAGACGAGCTTTCCCGGCAGCGACGCCAGCGCCATGACGAAATACCCGATGCCCGGTATCTGGTTCACGGCGCGGCCGACCACGTTGTCGTACAGCGCCGGATGCGCGTCGATGCCTTCGTTGGCGTCGCCGCGGGTGATCAGTTCGCAGTCTTCGTAAAGGTTTTCCTCCACGCGGTGAATGACGACTTCGTCATTGCGCCAGAAGACCGCCACGTCACCCACGGCTAACGCCTCGGGCTCGATGGGTTCGGCGTACACGAGGCTGCCCACGGGAAATGACGGCTCCATGGATCCCGATACGATGGTATAGGATTGCAATCCCATGAAGCGCGGCGCCACTGTTGCGCTGATAGCCAGCAGGGCAACCGCCGCCAGGAGCACGGCACCGACGATCGAGCAGAGCCGCGACACAATGCGCAACCGCGCGAGGCGCTTCTTAACGTCGCGCGCAAATGCATCCGACGTCTCCGCCGGCCCTGAAACGCCGAGCGAACCTGCCGGTATGTTAGCTACTGCATCAGTCATGGAAATCATGGGGTCGATGGATTGTTTGCTCTGTCTTTTCCTTAGTCAATAGCTCATCTTTTACTATCAAGCACAGATACGCGCGAAGCCCCGAAGAGCCTCGCGCGTATCCCTCATGGTATCTCAATCAGGCGGTTGCCTGCGACTCCCGACACATCCTAGTTCTCGTCATCCTTTCCTGCACGACGCCGGCGGCCGGCCACGATAAGGGCGATCAGACTCGCCAGCACGATGAGGCCGATGCCCAGGATCGGCAGCATGTCGCCAGTCTGGGCCAGAATCGTGCCCAGCGGCACCTCGCGGGTGGTTTCGTGCTCGCGCTGCTCGACCTCTTCAGCGTCCATCATAGTGTCGTAGAGGGTGATGGTGTTGTCGGACAGCTCGGCGTTGCCGTTTTCCGTGCCCTTGGTGATGGTCACGTTGCCGTAGTTGTCGATGACGAACTCAACGTCGTTGGCCAGGCGGTACTCACCGGGAGCCTCCACCTCGCGCAGGAGGTAAGTGGTGCCGACGTTCAGTGTCTTCGCCAGCTTCTGGGGAGCCTTGCCCGAAGTCCAGCTGGCCACTTCCTTTCCCGATTCTTTATCGAGGATGACCAGCTTGGCGCCTTCCACCCATTCGTGGGTGCGCGTGTCCAGCTTGTTCACCTCGATTTGGGTGGTTTCGTCGTAGACGCCGCCGTCCTTGTCGTAGGTCAGCAGGATGTTGCCGTCGGCGCTGTGGCCGGGCTTGGTCTGGTCATCGGCCGCGGTCGCCTCGGCTTGGGCGGCGATGGCAGCCTGCAGAGCCTGAGCCTCAGCAGCGGCCAACGGAGCGGCAGCGGCTTCCGTTTCGGCGGCGTCGAAGTACTTGGTGTCAGTGTACTTCAGGGCATAGCCGTTGGCGGACGTCGCATCTTCCACGAGGTAGAAGTAGGGGCTGCGGAACTCGCTCACGGTATGGCCCGCGGGCGCAGCCGTTTCCTTGAAGTAGTACAGGTTGTTGGTGGCAAGGCTCACGTTCTTGTAGGTGATCCAGCCGCCCTCCTCGGAGGTCGCCTCAGCGAGCCAAATGTCGCCCTGCGGGTTCTCGTTCACCATGTACAGCGCGTAAGTGGCGCCCACCAGGCCCTCATCGCGATCGGATACGCTGGTCTTGCGCACCTGCAGATCCATCGGACGCGCCTTGTTGTTGATGGTCGGGTGCCAATCGGGATTCAGCTTCGACATATCGCCGATGTTGCCCGGCTGGGTCTCATAGTCGGCGTACTGCTCGTCGAAGCGGACGTTCTGGTTGGCCGCGGCGTCCCACCAGCCGTAGTACATGTCGGTGCACACCAGCTGACCGGTCGCCTCATCTTGCTCGATGACCGTGGTGAAGGTGATCACCTGATCGCTGTACAGCACGGATTGGTCGTTCATGCCGCCCTTGCTGGTGTCCTCGATGACGCGGTAGTAATAGGTGCCGGGCTTGGTGTAAGCCAGGCAGCTGGGGTTCTCGAGGTCGCCGGAAACGTTGTTCGCCTTGTCGAAGTCGACCATGCCGAACTCGTCGTTAGTAGTGGCGGAGATGAGCTCGCCCTCGGTGTCGTTGTAGTTCGCCACCTGAATGAGCTTGAAGGCGAACTCGCCAGACTTGATGGCGCGGCCCTCGAGGTTCTTGACGATCTTCGGATCGACGTAGCACACCTGATCGACCGGCTCGCCGCTAGCAGCGTACACGCTATAGCTGGCAGCGCTGATCAGATCGTAGGTGTCGGTATTGTAGAACGCTGGGAGCTCGCCTTCGGGAAGGGTCAGCGGGTTCAGCGGGGAGTTGATGTCGTCAGCGTAACCGAGCACCGTTCCAGTGGCGGTGAGGTTGCGCGTATTGGCAGCGTCTTCCGCGACAGTCACCTTCACGACATAGGCCGTGGTGTCCTTGACGGCCTCATCGCCGTCCTCGGTGATGAGGTAGTAGTGGTCGCCCACATCGTTCTGGAAGCCCTCGCCTTCGCCTTGCTGCTCATAGTTGATTGCGGGGAAGGAGATGAAGGCGTGGCCGTCGGTGAGGTCGGCGGCGGCAATGCTGGCCGTCCACTGCTGGAGGTTGTCGTTCGACACGAGCACGTTCGCCAACGGCTCACCGGCTTCGGGGGCGCGCTCGATCTCCTGCAGAGTAAAGCTGCAGTCATGCGGAGCGCCCAAGCCATAGAAGAACTTGTCGGCCTTGAACTGCCAGGTACCCTTGGGCGTGGCCACATTGGTGAAGGTGACGCCGATATCACCGGCTACTTCCTGCAGCTCACTCGAATCGGAAACCGTCTTGTAAACCTTCTTGGCCGTGCTCAAGCTACGGCCGTCTTCAGACAGCGTCGTGGTGATCTTCACAAGATAGGCCGTGGTGTCGTACACGACGCCCGCCGTTGCGCCTGGCTGCTCGGCAATGACGTACCAGTGGGTTTCTTCGGCAGTTGTGGGTGCATAGTTGAATTTGAAGGTCTTGGCGTCTGTTCCTGAAACTACCTCGGAGGTAGAGTCGGCTACCGCGATGGTGGCTGTCTCGTCCGAAGCCGTCAGCGCCTGCTCGGCCAGATTGACGGAATTCTTCAGCGTAATCTTGTTACCAGCCTGATCCACCAGGGAGTCGATATTCGCCGTAACATCCTTAAGCCCGAATGTGAATGTGTTAGCCGCGATGCCATCAGCGATCTTCGTCACCGGAATGTTCACAGACGTCTTCAAATCCAGCGTGTTCGTAACTGTTGCAGCATCGTCGCCCGATTGATTGCCAATCTGCACCGAGTTGACCGTGGTGGTGTAGGTCGTGGAAGTCAGGAGAACGTTGTTGTCCTTTTCTTTGTAGCTAGCCACCTCTTTTTTGACATTCAGACTGACATGAACATCGATACCGTCGGGAATAGAAGACACAAAACCCGCGTCTTTCTGTTCATTAGTTAATATCTCCTTCAAAGAGAAGGTTTTTTCTTTCGGGCCTTCGGTACTGAAACCAGGCAATATAAATTTCAGATCACCGTTCTCGGTGTATCCTTCGTATGTCTCATTCGTTTCTTTGTCAGTTAACTCGAAGCGGAAAACGTCATCGGAGCCAATGTCTAGAAGATCACCCAAGCTGTTAACAATTTTCTTCGTCAGTGAAACCGTGTAAGGGTTCACCGTGGTTTTTTCTTCCGTGTCGAACTTTCCGAACTTGATCGCGCCGTTGCAGGCAATACCACCGCCGTGAGTTCCACTTTTGTTTCCTGTTATGATGACACTTCGAGCTATGTTCACATTATCGGCAGTAGCCGTGTTAGTAAGACAAAGGGTGGCATCATGGGATTCATAGCTCTGGCCCACAGGAATACCGATTTCCCTTGACCACAATCCAGTATCGCTCACCGAACAACCGTTCACGGGAGGCATGGTAACGTACAATCTCTTGCGCACTTTCACAGCAGCATAGCCTAGATACCAAAAGACACGGCTCCGGCCTTCGGTATGATTCGAGTTGTCTAGATTCGATCATATTAGGAGGCAGAGCCATGTCCGA